>NZ_CP032405.1:342500-685000 GCF_016806065.1 Rhizobium rosettiformans | reverse complement strand
CGGCAAATTGCACGCGTAACTTCGGAAGAAGCGTGACCCCTTTATACGCAAGTGTAATGGGGTGGCACAGACCAGGGGGTAGCGACTGTTTATCAAAAACACAGGGCTCTGCGAAGTCGCAAGACGACGTATAGGGTCTGACGCCTGCCCGGTGCTGGAAGGTTAAGAGGAGAGGTGCAAGCTTTGAATCGAAGCCCCAGTAAACGGCGGCCGTAACTATAACGGTCCTAAGGTAGCGAAATTCCTTGTCGGGTAAGTTCCGACCTGCACGAATGGCGTAACGACTTCCCCGCTGTCTCCAACATAGACTCAGTGAAATTGAATTCCCCGTGAAGATGCGGGGTTCCTGCGGTCAGACGGAAAGACCCCGTGCACCTTTACTATAGCTTTACACTGGCATTCGTGTCGGCATGTGTAGGATAGGTGGTAGGCTTTGAAGCTTGGACGCCAGTTTGAGTGGAGCCATCCTTGAAATACCACCCTTATCGTCATGGATGTCTAACCGCGGTCCGTCATCCGGATCCGGGACAGTGTATGGTGGGTAGTTTGACTGGGGCGGTCGCCTCCGAAAGAGTAACGGAGGCGCGCGATGGTGGGCTCAGACCGGTCGGAAATCGGTCGTCGAGTGCAATGGCATAAGCCCGCCTGACTGCGAGACTGACAAGTCGAGCAGAGACGAAAGTCGGTCATAGTGATCCGGTGGTCCCGTGTGGAAGGGCCATCGCTCAACGGATAAAAGGTACGCCGGGGATAACAGGCTGATGACCCCCAAGAGTCCATATCGACGGGGTTGTTTGGCACCTCGATGTCGGCTCATCGCATCCTGGGGCTGGAGCAGGTCCCAAGGGTTTGGCTGTTCGCCAATTAAAGCGGTACGTGAGCTGGGTTCAGAACGTCGTGAGACAGTTCGGTCCCTATCTGCCGTGGGTGTAGGAATATTGACAGGATCTGTCCCTAGTACGAGAGGACCGGGATGGACATATCTCTGGTGGACCTGTTGTCGTGCCAACGGCATAGCAGGGTAGCTATATATGGAAGGGATAACCGCTGAAGGCATCTAAGCGGGAAACCCACCTGAAAACGAGTATTCCCTATCAGAGCCGTGGAAGACGACCACGTTGATAGGACGGGTGTGGAAGTGCAGTAATGCATGAAGCTTACCGTTACTAATAGCTCGATTGGCTTGATCGTTCTCATTGACCATGCTCATCGGCCCGGACAAAGCCGGGCGATGATGCCAAATACGTGTTCAAAACTAAAAACAGGAAATCCCTGTGCCAGCTTCTCAACAACATTGCCCTTAGCCGACCTGGTGGTCATGGCGGGGTGGCTGCACCCGTTCCCATTCCGAACACGGCCGTGAAACGCCCCAGCGCCAATGGTACTTCGTCTCAAGACGCGGGAGAGTAGGTCGCTGCCAGGTCTGCTAATGGCAATGTTGTCAGGTTTTGCAAAAGCAAATACCTCCGGTTTTGCATCGCAAATACCGCAATCTTCTCAACACAAAGTCGGCCCAAGCCGAAAACATCGGGCCGCAGCAAGCGGCCTTTTTTGCTTGCTAAAATCTCTCAAGCGCAACAAACATAGTTGCGCTCTTGGCGCGGGGTGGAGCAGCCCGGTAGCTCGTCAGGCTCATAACCTGAAGGCCGCAGGTTCAAATCCTGCCCCCGCAACCAGTTCCAGCATAAAAGTCTCACCGCTCCCATCTAGGGGGCGGTTTTTGCGTTTTTGGGCCGTCTCTGTCATCCGTAGGCGGTTTTGTGTGTAAAACGTGGAAGGCCGCTGGATCTGGCAGCCATGCGGCTTTGCCCGTATACGCGTTGGATCTGCACCAGATGACCTGAGACCCGACTTCCCTCCAAATTTCGGGAGAGTCTTGGGTTTTCAATCTGGCCTCATGCGGCCTGTTTTTCCATAGCCATTTTCATTGCGAACTCGCTGGGGGTGATATTGCCCAGCGACGAGTGGGGTCTGTTCCTGTTGTAATCCTCCTTCCATGCAGTGATGGCGGTGCGGGCCTGGGTGAGCGACGAGAACAGCGTCTCGTTCAGGCATTCGTCACGGAAGCTGCCGTTGAAGCTTTCGACGAATGGCCTGCTGCCGGTTTCTTGGACACCGAGTTAAGGTGCTTCCAATGAAACTGGAGTGCATTAATGCAACGAAGGAAGTTCAGCCGCGAGTACAAGCTTGAGGCGGTGAGATTGGTTCGAGAGCGTGGGGTCGGCGTTGCGCAGGCATCCCGCGATCTGGATGTTCATGAGAATGTCCTGCGCAAGTGGGTCAGGGAATATGGTTCGGACCCAGCACAGGCGTTTCCTGGTCAGGGACAGATGAAGCCTGAGCAGCTTGAGATCGAGAGGCTTCGGAAAGAAGTGGCCAAGCTGAAGGCGGAGCGTGACATCTTAAAAAAGGCCGCCGCCTACTTTGCGAAGGACGTGATATGAAGTTCGCGTTCATTGCAAAGCACCGTTCGATCTGGCCGGTGGCATGGCTCTGCGAAGCGCTGGGTGTATCGCGTTCCGGCTTTCATGCCTGGTTAAACCGGTCTCCGAGCCAGCATGCCCGGTATGACGAGGCTCTGCTCGACAAGATCAAGGACAGCTTCAAGGATAGCGACCGCACCTATGGCGCGCGGCGTGTCTGGCACGACCTCCTCGCCGAAGGCCTCTCCTGTGGCCTGCATCGCGTCGAGCGTCTCATGCGGGAAAATGCATTGAGAGCAAGGCCGAGACGGCGTGGCTTGCCGAAAGACGACGGTGAGCGCCCTGTCATCATGCCGAATGTGCTAGACCGACAGTTCGCGGCAGCAAGACCGAACCAGAAGTGGGTGGCCGATTTTACCTATCTATGGACGGCTGAGGGCTGGCTCTATGTGGCCGTCGTCATCGACCTGTTCTCGCGACGTGTTGTTGGCTGGTCGATGAGCACCAATATGACAGCCCAGCTCGTTACAGATGCGTTGATCATGGCCATCTGGCGCAGAGGCAAGCCAGATGCGCTCCTCCACCATTCGGACCAGGGTAGCCAATACACAAGCGAGCAGTTCCAGCGTCTCATGGCCGACCACGGCATCACATGCTCGATGAGCCGATCCGGCAATGTCTGGGACAATGCCGCGATGGAAAGCTTCTTCTCATCACTCAAAACGGAAAGGACAGCTCGCAAGGTCTACAGGACCAGGGACGATGCAAAGGCGGACGTGTTCGATTACATCGAGCGCTTCTACAATCCAAAGCGTCGCCATTCGACACTGGGCTACCTCAGCCCTATGGAATTTGAAAACAAAGTGGGATTAGCCTAACTCGGTGTCCGAAAAACCGGCAGCAGGCCAGAAGCCGTTCTGCATCGGCTTGCCTGGGGCGATGTAGTGCCATTCGACCTTTGTCTCCTGGCACCATTTAAGGATGGCCATGCTGGTCATCTCCGTGCCGTTGTCCGAGACAATCGTCTTCGGCTTTCCCCGTCTGGCGATGAGGCTATCCAGTTCGCGGGCAAGCCTTGCGCCTGACAGGGATGTATCGGCGACCAGGCACAGGCATTCACGGGTGAAGTCGTCGACGACGGCCAGTACCCGAAAGCGGCGGCCGTCGGTGAAGGCATCGCTGACGAAGTCCAGGCTCCAGCGCTCATTGGGGCGTGAGGGCAGAGCCAGAGGACGCCTTGTCCCCAAGGCCCGCTTTCTGCCACCACGCTTGCGCACCGTCAGCTTCTCCTCCCGATAGAGACGCCGAAGCTTCTTCAGGTTCATGACGATCCCCTGCCGGTCGAGCATGACGTGGATGCGGCGATATCCGAAGCGTCGGCGCTCAGATGCCACCTTCTTCATCGCCTCACGGATGGATGCATCGTCTGGCCGCACACTGCGATATCGCATGCTCGACCGATCCACCGACAAAACCTCGCACGCCCGACGCTGGCTCACTCCATGCTGCGCACAGACGTGAGCCACCGCATTCCGCTTCACATCGGGCGTCACCATTAATGGGATGGTCCGCCTCGTCCTCCTGCCGCATCATGAGGCGGTCAAACCAAAGGAGGTTGTTGCTATGCCTAAACGCAATGTACCGCGTCCCGCGGCGGTCTACGGGATTGATATTGGGAAGAACATCTTCCACGTCGTCGCATTGGAGAGCGACGGTACGGTCGTCCAACGCGTTCGGTTCCGACGGGACACGTTGCTTCAGTTCTTCCAGAGGGCAGCACCGGCGATCGTCGGGATGGAATCTTGCGCAGGGTCTCAGTGGATCGCGAGGAAGATCCAGGCACTCGGTCACAAGGTACGGCTGATCCCAGCCCAGTTTGTGAAGCCATACGTCAAGTCGAATAAGAGTGACATCATCGACGCGGAGGCGATCGCTGAGGCCGCCACGCGACCAACGATGCGATTTGCTGCACTCAAGACTGAGGAACAGGCCGACCTTCAAGCCCTGCACCGGGTGCGTGACCAGATGATCGGCACGCGGACGCGCCTGATAAACCAGATGCGGGCGTTCTGCCTCGAATATGGTGTGGCGCTACGGCAGGGTGCTGGTCTGTTCAAGCTCGACCTGCCCGAAGCTCTCAAAGATCCAGCAAACGATCTTTCGCCGGCAATGCGCAAACTGCTCGGCGAGCTGTTTGACGATCTGCGTCAGTTGGAAAAGCGGATTGCTGATGTCACGCGCGAGATCGAAGCAGTCGCTGATCGAGAGGATGCTGCACGTCGGCTCATGACAATCCCCGGGATCGGAGCTCTCGGTGCGACAGCACTGCTTGCTGCTATTGGAAACGGCAGACAGTTCCAGAAAGCGCGTGATCTGGCCGCATGGCTGGGCCTTGTGCCGCGAGAATATTCGACCGGAGGAAAGCAGAAGCTCCTCGGGATCAGCAAGCGAGGCAACCGGTATGTCCGTAAACTGCTGGTCCATGGTGCCCGATCCTGCTTCCGACACCTCGACCGAACAAAGGATCGACTGGGAAGCTGGCTGGATGGTCTTCAAGCCCGAATGCATCCAAACAAAGCTGTTGTCGCACTTGCCGCCAAAATGGCCCGGATAGTCTGGGTCGTCCTGACCAAACCTGGAGCGCTCTACGAACGCAGAGACCCTGCCTTCACCTGACGCTTTTGGTTCGATTGCAAGGCTCGGGAACAGTGATGACGAAACAGTGGATCAACATGCCGTAAGCCCTGTGCAAAAAAGCGGGCTTTCGTGCCCGAACCATTTATTGGGAACGGCGTGTGCGGATCTCATCATGGCCTGGCTGCAACCGCAGCCCACTCGCGAGAGGCCGGATACATTTATGCAACTGGAATCGTCATTTACGATGTCGCGAACCCTTGCACGGACGAGGCGGACCATACATTTTTTGCAGCGACATCCTTCAGGATCGCATTGTCCAGCATGGCTTCGGCGAGAAGCTTCTTCAGTTTGGCATTCTCGTCCTCAAGCGCCTTCAGCTTGCGAGCATCTGACACGTCCATGCCGCCATACTTCGCCTTGTATTTGTAGAAGGTTGCATCCGAGATGCCGTGCTTGCGGCAGACATCAACCGTCTTCGCGCCCGCCTCCTGCTCCTTCAATATCCCGATGATCTGTTCTTCTGTGAACCGTGAACGCTTCATTCGTCCGTCTCCCTCATGTGACGGACTCTACCAAATTCCGGAGGAAGTTCAGGGGCTCAGGTCAAACCCAACACAGCGTTGACGTGTTGGAGCAAATTCGGGGGCGGCATCCCGAATGGGTAAGTGGGCCTGACGAAAGAGACGACTTTAGCCATTGGATGGAAGTGCGTTCGGGACCCGATGGTGAAGCTGAAAAACTAGCCAACGTTTCAGAGGAGCGCTTGGTTGAAGAGGCTATGCGTCTTCAACGTGAGGATAACTTCCAGCAAGGCGACATCTGGCGGGTATTCTGTGCTGCCGACCCGGGTCGGGCCTTACGGGGTCTGCTGTCCGAAGCTGAAGGAAAGAATTGGAATTCCGAAGCATGGCGCAGTCTCATCAATGCGGCGATGAATGTCGAAGCGACCGACTTTCAAGAAAGGTTGGCCAACGCAGTTCTAGACATGCCAAATGCAACATTGTTGGAAATCTTGACACCTGCCACCCAATGGCTTGAGCGCAAGCGTGCAGCCATCGGACCGCATTTCCTTGCACTTTGGGACGAGATGGGGGCGTTGGCTTACCCAGAAACGGAAGCAGGTTCCGATGAGCCTGACGACGATTCCGATCTGATGTTTGAGGTTCTTAACCGACCGGGCGGGATACTTGCTTGGTCATTGTTGGATGCGCTAGGTGCATCGCAGCCGGCGAAAGACTCTGGCTTGCCTGAGAGTTTTCGTGATCGATTCAACCAGATGATAACCGCCGACGGACGTGCAGGATTGCTAGCGAGGGTCCTGATAGCCGAACGATTGAACTTTTTGCATTTTGTAGACCCAAATTGGACGTATCAGAACCTGATACCGAAGCTTGGATGGGATCACCATGAAGCAAAGGCGATGTGGCAGGGATATGCAAGAAGTCGCATCGGCGCAGCAAACGTTTTCAACCGGCTTAAGCCAGCCATGCTTGAAGCGATCGAAAAGCGAAAGCTGGGGGACAACGAACTACAAAGCATCCTTGCAAGTCTGGTCAGCGTCGCCATTTGGCACCATCGTGGCGAAGGTGCGGAATTCGAATTTGCAGATGCCGAACTGAGGCGATTGCTGACAATAGGGCCGTCAAGTCTTCGGAGTCATGTAAGTTGGATGCTTTGGCGTGTCATGTCAGATGTGGACGACAGCACAGACGATGAGCCGTCATCGCGGTCGAATTTATGGAATGAGGTTGTGGGCCCGCTGTTTTCCGCAATTTGGCCGCTAGATGCCAGCCTTCGTGATAAGCAAACATCACAAAACCTAGTCCACATGATCCTCGATTGCGGCAATGCAATGCCGAACGCCGTGGCGAGGGTTTCCGACTATTTGATCCCTTATCAATTGTATGAAATCTCTCATACGCTGCGGTTGGACGAAAAGCATGATGCAATGGTGGCACAATATCCTTTGCCGTTCATTCAGTTGGCTAACGTCCTAATCGACCCAGACGCCTATCCCGTGCCACGCGACCTCAGAAAATTGCTAGACGACTGTGCAGCAGCAGACCAAAGCGTGAAGCATGATGACGCTTACATCAGACTAGATGGTCTCGCACGTCAGGCCGGCGCGTAGTGTCTCCCAACAAATGCGTGCGACGATTCCCCAAGGCGAAGACGTAGCGGCGAAGATTTTCGCTGTTCCTTCGACGCTTTGCGATAGCCTGCGACGGGCGGTAATTTCCTGCTTTTCCTCGTCCGGTCTCTGGTTCTTACATGGTCTTTCCATCCGGGAAAGGCAGGTCGAACATGGACGGAGACGAGAAAGGGCAGGGGGCAGCAAACGACAATGCACGCCCTGCGAACAACGCGGACGGCTGTGTCGAAGAACCGCGCCGCGCCGCTGGCGAACACCTTGAACGGGTCGTCATCGACATTGCCCGCCTGATCGGACGACAGATGGCGCGGGCGGACCATGCGGCGCGGGTGGCGGCCAATGACAACGGCGACAACTGTGCGGGCAGGGACGAACCTGAGGCGGAATAGTCTCGGTGTCACTGCCTGTAATCCGCCTGAAACGCCTTGCGCCAAGGCGCCGCTTGCGCATACGATTCCGGTCGAGACTAGACCCTCCTTTGCTTGTTTGCGGGGAGTCAGCCAGGTCGAAGCCACTCCCTCAAGGCCCAAGCCGCTTTGCGGTGGCGCGTGCCGCGCCAGCCTTGACCGAGCGTCTTCGCCCCGGCGGTTGGTCGCGAAGCAGGAAAGGCGGGGTGCGGGCGCTGAAGACAGCACCCGCAATGTCCACCAGGGACCGAGCAGCCGCCCTATGCATGAACCGATCTGAGAGAAGGAAACATGCCGATGACCCGTGTTGCCCTTTATGCCCGATACTCATCCGACAACCAGCGGGAAGCCTCGATTGTCGACCAGTTTCGCCTTTGCGATGAACATGCACGCCGCGAAGGCTGGCAGGTGGTAGGCAGCTATCAGGATGCGGCGATATCGGGTTCCAGCACCATTCTTCGCCATGGCATCCAGCAGGTGGTGAGAGATGCGCAGCGCGGCCTGTTCACGGTGGTCATTGCCGAGGCGCTGGATCGCATCAGCCGCGATCAGGCCGATGTCGCCACACTCTACAAGCACCTGAAGTTTGCGGGTGTCACTATCGTTACTTTGGCCGAGGGGGAAATCTCCGAGCTTCATGTCGGCCTCAAGGGCACGATGAATGCGCTGTTCCTCAAAGACCTCGCGATGAAGACGCATCGCGGCTTGCGGGGCAGGGTGGAGAAGGGCAAGGCAGGTGGCGGGCTTTGCTACGGCTACCGTGTCCTCAAACAGTTTGATGGCAACGGCGAACCGGTACGGGGTGACCGGGAGATCATTGCCGAGGAAGCGGAGATCATCCGCCGCATATTCCGGGAGTTCGCCAACGGCAAGAGCCCGAAGGCGATTGCAACGGATCTGAACAGCCAAGGCATTTCCGGCCCGCTTGGACGCGCATGGGGCGACACCAGCATTCGCGGTCATGTCTCGCGCGGCACGGGCATCCTCAACAACGAGCTTTATACCGGTGTCCTCGTCTGGAACCGCCAGCGCTTCATCAAGGACCCGTCCACCGGCAAGCGCGTCTCGCGCCCTAACCCGGAGAGCCAGTGGATCAGGACCGAAGTGCCACATCTGAGAATGATCGAAGACGATCTCTGGCAGGCAGTCCGGAACCGACAGAAGCAGATCTCGGCGATCTTCGGCCCGAACCCGGCCAATACGCTCGAAGGGCGGATGAAGCGGCTGCATCTGACGGTGAGGCCCGTTTCTCTCCTGACCGGTCTTCTCACCTGCGGATGCTGCGGCGGCAAGTTCGGCATCATCACACCGGGCCGCTATGCCTGCCTCAACCATCACAGGCGCGGCACCTGCGACAACGGCAGGTCCATCACCCGCGAGAAGATTGAGGCGCGGGTTTTGTCAGGCATCAAGGACAAGCTGGTCTCGTCGCAAGCGGTAGCCGAGGCCGTGAAAGCCTATGCCGAGGAGATGAACCGGCTGAACCACGACCGGCGTGCGCAGGCGGCAATCGACCGGAAAATCCTCACGAAGGTCGAGAAGGCCATCGCCGGCATTATCTCTGCCATTGAGGACGGCATGTACCAGCCGTCGATGAAGGCGCGCATGGACGATCTTGAACGACAGAAGGCGGACATCACCGCCCGCCTGTCACAGACCCCGGACGACATTCCAGACATTCATCCGAACGTCGCCAATCTCTACCGCTTGCGGGTGGAGCGCCTAACGGAAGCGCTAAACGATCCAGACGGCGGCAGGCAGGCGGCTGAGGCGCTGCGCTCGCTGATCGGCGAGATCGTGCTGACACCCGGCACCAAGCGGGGCGAGGTTCATGCTGAGCTACGCGGCGAGCTGTTCGGTATTCTCGGCTTTGCGAATGCAGAGGCAGGAGGGCCGCAGAACAGCCCTTTTATGCCATTCGTTGAAGCGAGCCGCCGCAACCAAACATCCAGACGCAGGAAACTGAACCCGGATTTGCGGATTTGCGCTATGGGCGGATCTCACAAGACCGTTAACCCATGCTCTGATCCCCTGGAGTGCGCCCCGTCTTTTTTCGAAAACGGCGGAAATCATGATCGGCTCCAGGCTTGTTGCACGGCCAACGGGAACATCAGTCGCCGGTTGGAGAACCGGCGTCTCGGACCGCGCGCGATCGTCAGCGGGCTACCGTCTTTCAAGTGGCTCGCTTGCTACTCTCGGCGGTGGCTGGAGTAAAAAGGCATCGCCTAAAGTGAAGGCCGCTCGAAGCCTGCAAGATCGGGCTGCCACAGGTCTTGAACCTCCAGCATATGACGGGCCTGACAGTAAAGGGAGAAAATCGTGGTCAGTGATACGACCAGATCGGGACGATCAACAGATGCTCGGTCAAAGGCCCTGACCAGAGCGTATTCAGCCGGTCCTCGCTTCACAAGCTCCCGGGCGAGCAACGCTGTTGGCCCGGCGAAAAGCGCTTGGCGCTGGAAGTCCTTCCTTTCGCCGGAAAGAGCCACATAACGCTCAAGGCGGGTCATGAAGTGAATGGGGGCGAATAATCGGTTGAGAAGCCACGTCATTCCCGATCGCAATTGCTCCCTGCTCATCGTGGCTGGAATGATGTTCGTGCTCACGAGCGATGCTGAGTGATCGGCCCCTTCAGTCAGGCGTCCCTCTTTCAACATACGGGCATACAGCGGGGTTGTCTCGGGCGCGACGAGCACTCCTGGACTGATCAGAGGAAGAGGCATGCTCTGGATAAAGTCGAACTGCCGTTCAAAGATATCGACACCATCCTGATCGAAGCCGACGATGATGCCCCCATACACCATCATGCCATGTTGAACGATCGTTTCGACCTGAGCAATCATGTCGTGCCGCAGGTTCTGGCGCTTGCCTGCCTCGGCGAGGCTTTGTTCATTGGGTGTTTCGATGCCGACAAACAGGGTTTCGAAACCGGAATTTCGCATCAATGCGAGAATGTCGTGGTCGCGACTGATATCGATGGATACCTGCGTAGCGAAAGCTAGGCGCTCGTCCGGTGGGCGCGTATTCCAGTCCAGAAGCCGTTCAAGTAGCGCTCTGGTGCGTCGTCGCATCACCGTCAGATTGTCATCAGCGAAGAAGACACCGCGAACACCGCGATCACGCAGGATATCGAGTTCAGCGGTAATCTGGTCCGGCTCCTTCCATCTCTGCTTGCGCCCGAGATACTGGATCACGTCACAGAATTCGCAGTCGAACGGACACCCGCGAGACGTCTGGACCTGTGCAGACCAGGTCCGCTCGAGCGGATAAAGGTCCCAGCGCGGCACAGGTGAATCGACAAGCGCAGGCTTACCTCCTTGATAGGTGGACTTGTATCTCCCTAAGGCGAGGTCTTCGAAGAGCTCGCCGGCAATCTCTTCGATCTCGCCGATGACGAGAATGTCGCAATGCTCTCTCAGGGCATCCGGCGACAAAGAGGCATAGGAGCCCCCGATCAGCACGATCTTGCCGCGGTGTCTGAATTCGGCCGCAAGCTCGATCATCCGGGCCTGTTGGGTCACTTTTCCCGTGATGCCGACGTATCGAGCCGGATGGGAGAAATCGACAGGATCGAGACGCTCCTCGCAGATCGTCACCTTCCAGTTGTCAGGGGCGAAGGCTGCGACTGTCGGGGTTGCCAGATCGGCAATCGCTGTCGCATTGACACCCGTCCATGCGCCGAGAACCTCCAGGCCAAAATAGCCCGGAGCGTTTTCTGCCGGATTGATCAGGTAGAGTTCGTGCATTACGCAGGTAACCGCAGCGGGTGAGACCTCAGGAGAAGCAGACCCTGATGTCACGTCTGCTTCCCCCAGTCTTCTCTTTTTGCTAGATCTTATTGCCTCTCATTGTCAGGTATGCCATTGAGAGGTTGATATAAACGCTAGCTCTCAACCAAAAGTGATCTTATTGGCTCCTAGCTGTTTTATGCTGGGGCGCGCTGGAACGCCGCCGGCGACCAGTTCCAGTTCATCGTCAGACAGCTCGTCGTTCATACTTGCGTGATGCGCCAATGCGACGCTCAGCTCCTCGCTGGTGAACGAGAAGCCTTCGCGCTCTCCAAGGGCCACGACGGCGTCCGCCCCCTCTTGCAAAGCACTGGTCGCCTGCGCCTCCAGGGCTTCGTCACTGCGCACGTGTTCGTAGAATCTTTCCAAAGCATCAATCGACATCATATTTCCTTTCTAGTTGTCAATCGTGAGCGGGATATACGCTTGAGGGTCCACATGATCTGAAGATGGTGTCTACCCTGTCAGCGATCGGGGCAAAGCGGCGGCGGGTCAAATGGACCATGCGTGGCCGCGAGGTGTCGGTGTAGTAAAGGGCAAGCGACTGGGGGCCGAAGAGCTCAACCTGCTTCCTGTAGCAGTGAAAATAGGCACCCACGGCGATGGCCGTGTGCCAATAGCTCGGATCGAGAAAGGCCTCAAAGTACTCGATCAAGGGATCGGTTGGAGTGCCGTTCAAGGTCTGTGAGTCGGACAAGGTTTGCCAGCGCTCGCTGGAGGGGCCTGCCAGTACCCAGCCGACCAGTTCCCCCTGACGGCGCACCAGGCAACAGAGTTCTGGCTCCAGTCGCGGCCAAAGCCGCAACGGTCCTTGCATTTGCGCAGCGTCGTCAAGGGCCAACAGATCCTTGACCCTTTGCTCGTCGGCGGCGGTCAGAAAGAGTGGATCGAAACTATAAAGGGATTGCTTCGTCAGCTTGCCGGAAACCGGCGCCCAGCTTCCGACGGCCTGGACCATGGGGCCGGCTCTTCCAAGAACGAAAAGCCCGTCTTCGACTGGCGCTGTCCAGCCGGCCCGGACCAGGAGAGTACAAAGTGCTTCATGCCTTGGTCCGCGATCCACAAATCGCACGGACATGGAGAGCGCGCCGTGCTCAACCGCGTCCGCCATCCAGGTTTCAAGAAGCCGTTTGCCCAGCCCCCTGCGGCGGAGCGCTGTTGCAACAATCAGTGACACCAGTTCGGCCTGCCCCTCATCGTCCACGAAGCCCAGTGCCAGTCCTACCGGTAGTCCCGCAACGACCGCGCCAACCGCAAACCATTGGGTCGGAAGTTCCGCCATCAATGGACGCAGGCGCGGAAAGGTCAGTTGAGAAAACAGGCTGGCATTGCCTTGAAGAGACAGGAGCCGAGCCTCGCCGGGTGAGGCGGCCGTTAGGGAGGCTGCGTCAGCAAGCAGTGACGTTCCTCTGTGTGTCTTGTCCTTGATCATCACCACGCACCTTTGGTCACCGGAATCTCCCGGCACCTGATTGGCCGGCAATGTGAAGCGGCAGCTTGCTGATGAAAAGTGATCTGCGACGTATCTCTCCGTTGCGCCCAGATTTGGCCTCGCTGTTCGAAACCGATTGGTCGCACTTGCAATCGAGATCCGATAGATCCTCAAATTACTGTTTTGGCTGAAGGGGTAAGCCACACCATGATGAAAATGCAGCGGGAAGACTTGGTCGATGAGCGCTGACAAGCTCTTTCGCCAGGAGGCGCTCCAGAAGCTCGCGTCGCCTGAACGGCTTGATGAAGCCGTGCAAATCAATTCCAGAGGGACCTGGATTGCGGTCACGGCATTTGTAGGGCTCGCTTTGCTGTTTGGATTGTGGAGCGTGGTTGGACGTATCCCCTCCCGTGTCGATGGGCAGGGCATATTGCTCCTTTCCGGGGGGAACGTGATCGACACTGTCGCGCTCGCATCGGGCACTCTTGTCACGCAAGGTGTGGCAGCTGGTGCGGCTGTCACGCCGGGAATGACGATCGCGCGGATCGAGCAACCTGATATTGCGCTACGTTTGGCCGACATGAACCGTCGCCTTGAAACACTGATTGCAAACCGGCAGCAAGCATTGCTGGATGAAGAACAGCTGCGTCAGGCAAGACTTTCCAATACGAAAGCACGACGTGTTGCCTATGAAGGAAGGTCACGAGACGCCCGGCAGCGCCTCGAGGCCTATCAGGCGCAACTGAAGCGGCAGGAAAATCTTGTCGCCACTGGTGCGCTGGCGGTTGCAACCTTGCAGCAGACGCGCGAACAAATAGAGCTTGCGTCCCAGGATCTGTCCAATGTCGAAGCCAGCCTTCTGGAGATGGAGGCCTCAGGCTTTGCCTCGGATGCCGAGAGCCGGCGTCTGATCAGCACGCTTGATCAGGAAGTCAGCAAGGTTGAGGCAGAGCGGGATCAACTCGCGCAGACGCTGAGTGAATTCGGCAAGGTTCGGGCGCTTCAGTCTGGAACGCTTGTCGAATGGAAGGTCCCGTCCGGCACCTTTGTCGTGTCCGGAGCACCGGTCGCAAGCATCGCAACGGGCGATGGCGGCCTGGAAATGCGGCTTTTCTTGCCAGCGGCCAGTGGCAAACGGGTGCGGCCGGGCATGCGCGTCGACATCGAAATTTCCGGTCTGCCGCGCGAGCAATGGGGAATGCTGACCGGCTCTGTCCGCTCTGTCTCCGATTTTCCGGCGACCCGAGAGGGAATGCGCGCCATCCTGCAGAACGACACGCTGGTCTCCAGTTTCTCGTCAGATGGGGCCCCCTTCACGGCGGTGATAACGCTTGATCCAGATCCGTTTGCGGCGAGCGGCTATCGTTGGGTTGGAGGACCAGGCCCGGCCCAGGCGCTCAGCCATGGTGCCATCGGCAAAGCCAAGGTCACGATCGAAGAGCGCGCTCCGATTGATTTCCTGGTTCCCATGCTTCGCAGACTCACGAGTGCGTAACATGGCACCACGACCTCATGCCAAGCGGCGCAAGCCGGTGCCGACTATTCTGCAGATCGAACAGACCGAATGTGGGGTCGCTTGTCTCGCCATGATCCTGGCGTCATATGGGATGCATATAGGCCTCGAGCGACTGCGTGAAATGGCCGGTGTCTCGCGTGATGGCACGAGAGCAAGCAACCTCTTGAAGGCTGCTCGCAGAGTAGGCCTGACGGCGAAGGGGTTTCGCAAGGAGCCTGAACAACTCCATGAAGTTCCATGGCCCGCCATCCTGCACTGGAACTTCAACCACTTCGTGGTTCTTGAAGGTCTCAACGCAAGTTTCGCCTATCTCAACGATCCCGCGACTGGTCGGCGCAAGATCCCTCTGGATGAGCTCCGCCAGGCATTTACCGGTGTCGTCATTGCATGTGAACCAGGCGCCGACTTCGAACCCTCAGGAGCGCAGCCATCCGTTCTTTCAGCACTTGCGCAACGGCTCGCAGGCACCCGGGCGCTCTTGCCGCAGATCATCATCGCATCCGGTCTCCTGGTCGTGCCCGGGGTCGCTCTACCGGTGCTGTCCCGGGTCTTTGTCGATGACATATTGACTACCCGACAGACAGACTGGATCATCCCATTCACTGTCCTCCTGGCGACCATCACGCTTGCGCAGGCGGCGCTCGTCCTGCTGCAACAGATGCTGTTGGCAAGGCTGGAGGTCCGCCTTGCCTTTCTTCCAGCGACGAAAATGCTCTGGCATATGCTGCGCCTTCCGATGAGCTTTTACGCTCAGCGTCATCCCGGCGAACTGGCAAATCGGCTGGACGCCAATGAAAAGCTGGCCAGTCTTCTGTCAGGACAGTTTGCAACAAGCATTTTCAACCTCTTGAGCATGATCGTCTACGCAGGCGTCATGCTGCTGCTTGACCCGGTGCTGGCTGTCGCCATCATTCTCCTGCAATGCATCTATTTCCTCACGCTCAGCGTATCCAACCGTCTTCAGTCCCGTAATGCCCGGCTGCAAGCGGCGCAGTCGGGAAAACTGATTGCGGCGACGGTCGGCGCGATCCGAGCTATCGAGACCATCAAGGCATCCGCAACGGAACGGGAGGCATTCCAGCGCTGGGCGGGGCATCAGGCCCGGCTTTTAAGCCTGCGCAGCAGCCAGGGCAGGGTGGAGGCCCTGATTGGGATCGTGCCTGGGCTTCTTTCTGCCTTGTCAGCCGCAGCAGTTTTGGGCTTGGGCGGGCTGCGTGTCATGGACGGCGCAATCTCGCTGGGAACCCTGATTGCCTTTCAGGCCCTGGCGGTCAGCTTCTACACCCCCATCGCCAGCCTCGTACAGCTTGCCGGTCAAATACAAATGGTTAAGGCTGATATTGATCGTGCCGATGACCTTATGAGGGCGCCTGCTGCGCACTTTGAGGCTGAGGATGCAACACCAGCCAATTTCGAATTGCGAGCCGAAGACCTGGTCTTCGGCTACAGTCCTCTCGATCCTCCCTTCGTCAATGGGTTCTCGCTGACATTAAGACCGGGTGCGCGGGTGGCACTTGTTGGCGGGTCCGGCAGCGGCAAAAGCACGGTTGGTCGCCTCCTGGCAGGTCTGTTCACTCCGTGGTCAGGCACGATTTCCATCGGGGGGATTGGGCTGAACGAATTGGATCCAGCACGCCGGGCGGCGATATGTGGCTATGTCGACCAGGAGATCTTCCTGTTCGAAGGCACGGTCGAGGATAATCTCAGCCTTTGGGACCCGGGCGTCTCGGATCGGCGCCTTATCCGGGCACTTTCTGATGCCGCCGTTCTCGATGACGTCATCATGCGTAAGGGCCAGCTCCTGTCTCAGGTCAATGAAGGGGGTACCAACTTCTCGGGAGGGCAGCGCCAAAGACTGGAAATTGCCCGCGTTCTGGCCGCCGAGCCATCCATTGTCATCCTCGACGAAGCCACCTCCGCGCTCGACCCGGCGACGGAAAAGCGGATTGACGATAATCTCCGGGCACGCGGCTGCACGACCATCATTATCGCTCATCGGCTCAGCACGATCCGAGACTGTGACGAGATCATCGTCATGAAGGACGGGCGGATCGTCGAACGCGGTGACCATGAAACCCTGATGGCGGCTGCAGGAGAATATGCGGCGCTGATTGCTGAGGGGGCGGGTCATGGCTGAACGTCAAGCGACCATTGCCGGTGGCGCCAACAGACCCCTGTTTCTTGATGAGACCGACCGCTTCTACAGGTTGATGCGTGGTTACGCCGATCTTTTTGCGATAAGCGGAGACGGTCTCAGACGGCATCTGTTCCGTATCGAGGTCGGTGAATATCTGTTTCCAGCCGTCTCTTTCGGCCAGCATCGTCTGTGCGCCATCGGTTCTCTTGGTTCGGAGTTTGCGGTCTGCGAGGCAGGCGCCCCAAAGCCACCGCCGGAAGCCGTCATGTCTTGGGTTCAGGCGATGATCGGGGTCCTGGGCCAGACGCCGCAGGGCTGGACTGATCGCATCCTGTTGACGGGCGAGTTCGATCTACCTCAGGGCATGACAGTCTCTGCACCTCATCGGACACTCTGCTTCGGTCGCCCCTTGGACGGAACCGCGACCTGGTGCGACCGAACCTGGCCAGATGGCCTTGAACTGCCGATCACCTCGACGACCTCAGTGACCGCCATTTCCGATGCGACCCTGCAGGTATCAACCGAGTGCCCCGACCACGCGATTTTGGCAGAAGGCCTCTGCTTCATCGGTGGCGAGGTCCTGTCGCAACTTGATCGCGAGGCGGCTCAACATGGCGCCCAGCTCGAAGATCGGCTGAACATCCGCCGTCAGGCCATGGACCGAAGCCTTGGCAAAAGTCTTTCGGATCTGCTGACCTTGAGGGAGCCGAAAACCGGTCAGATGTCATCTGCCCGACTTTCGGTTTTTGTTGCCGTCATGCAGACGAGTGGACTGGAGGTATCACAAGCTCTGCGACGGGATCTCGAGGCCCTGGGCGACAAGGGCTCTTACGAGCCGCTTTTACGATCTGCGGGCCTTTACTATCGCCAGGTGATGCTCGACCACGACTGGTGGCACCGTGACGGCACTGCGATGCTTGCAACGCTGAAGGACGGATCGCCGGCAGGCCTGGTTCCGGGCAAAGGCGGCGGTTGGGTGCTGGTGACGCATGAAGGTATGCGTCGCCTGACCAAACCGCTTGCGCAAGAGGTTTCAACGGGCGCGCTGCAGATCTATCCGTCGCTTGAGGATCGCCCCATGGGCCTCCTCGAAACCATGCGGTTTGGCTTTTCCGGCACACGCTACGATGTTGTCGCCACAATCACCGTGGCGCTGGTCGCCAGTTTGGTGGTCATGGTCCCGCCGATCGCAGCCACCATGCTTTTTCAGCATGTCGTGCCAGCTGGTGACCGGGCCAATCTGCTATTCATGCTGGCGTCACTGGTCGCGCTCGCCTTTGGCCAGTCCGCCTTCGAACTGATGCGCAGCCTTTGCGTCGCACGGATAGAAACGCGTCTGGATTCGTCGATACAGGCTGCGCTTTTCCAGCGCCTTCTAAGACTTCCAGTGAATTTCTTTCGGGCCTATTCCGCAGGTGATTTGACGGAACGGGTGCTGGGCATTCAAGAGGCACGCCAGATGATCACCGGCGCGACCATGTCCGGACTCTTCGGCGGGATGGGAGTGATCGCAAGTGCCGGGGTGCTGGTGTTCCTCGACTGGCGACTGGCATTGACGGGCATCGCCGTCCTTGCCCTCTTTCTTGCCGTATCGGCAATCCTCTCCTTCAGGCAGCTTGCACAGGAAAGACGCCAAGCAGCGATCCGGGGCCGGAACCAAGGTTTCGTGCTTCAATTGCTGATCGGCATGACAAAGCTGCGCGCCGCCCACGCGGAGAAACTGGCTCTCGCCCAATGGGCCTGGAAGAGCCTTGAGCACCGAAAGGCTTTTGCCACGTCAAGATCCATCCAGTCCGTGCATGCAGCACTTCTGGCACTGATGCCGTGGTTTTCCTTGCTGATGATCTATGTCACGCTTTTGTGGCTGATGAAGTCTGATCAGCAGCAAGCGGCGCTGCTTGCTCTCTTGCCGTCAGGTGGAAGCACAGCTTCCACCGCGCTGCGCGAGCCTTTGACGGCCGCAGCCTTTATCGGTTTCACGACCGCCTTCGGGCAGATGACGACCGGATTGAAGGCAACAGTCGAGGCGTTTACCCATCTGGCAAGCGTGGCCCCCTTGGCAGAACGCACAGCCCCCGTGCTGAAAGCCGTGCCAGATGATGCCTCGACCAGTCGGGGGTCATCACCACAACTCACCGGCAATCTTGTGTTCCGCAATGTCAGTTTCCGCTACGGCATGGATAGCCCCCTCGTTCTGAAAAACCTCGATCTTGAGATACAGCCGGGCGACTTCATCGCGGTCACCGGGCCTTCTGGGAGCGGCAAATCCACCTTACTGCGCCTCATCCTGGGCTTCGAGACACCGGATACTGGCGAGATCTTTTATGATGGTATCCCGTCGCATGGGATCGAGCTTGCGTCGCTCCGGTCCCAGATCGGCATCGTGTTGCAGAATGGGGGCTTAAGCGCGGGCTCGATCTACGACAACATCGTCGGATCCTCCGGTCTTGGCGTTGCTGATGCATGGGCTGCGGCCAGAATGGTGGGCCTGGCAGAAGAAATAGAGAGCATGCCGATGGGCATGCACACCGTCCTGAACGACGGCGCGATGACCATCTCGGGTGGGCAAAGGCAGAGGATCCTGATTGCCCGAGCGCTGGTCAGAAAACCGCGGATCCTTCTGTTCGATGAAGCAACCAGCGCCCTGGACAACCGGACCCAGGCGATCGTCACCCGTAGCCTGACCAGTCTCGAGGTTACGCGCATCGTCATTGCGCATCGTCTGAGCACCATCAAAGAGGCCGATCGGATCATCGTCCTCGATCGTGGCAGCCTCGTCGAAAGTGGCACTTACAACGACCTGATTAGCGCGGGCGGCACCTTCAGTCACCTCGCCCGCCGGCAATTGCTCTAGGAGATGGTATGCGCAAGGTTCTCTACATCCTTGGCCAGTTGAACGATGAAGATGCCGAATGGCTCGCCCGAACGGGGCGCATCAGGACCTGTAAGGAGGGTGAGGTTCTGATCAACGAGGGTGTGGCGACCCAAGATCTCTACTTCGTCTTGGACGGAGAAATGGGCGTGCAGGTCAAAGGCGCCGGCGAGGTTGCCCGCCTGGGTCGCGGTGAGGTGGTGGGCGAAATGTCCTTTGTCGATTCATCGCCGCCCTCCGCAACAATCCTGGCGCATGGCGGTGCAAGAGTGCTGGCGGTGGAGAAGGCCGCGATCGACGCGCGTCTGCGACGGGATAACGGATTTGCCGGCCGCTTTTACAAGGCTATCGCAATTTTTTTGGCCGATCGACTGCGCTCGACCATGGGCCGCATGCGCAGCACGGAAGGCTTGCACCGCGACCAAATCATGGACGATGAGCTCGATGAGAGCATTCTCGATCAGATTTCCCTCGCCGGCTCAAGGTTCGAACACATGCTGTCAATCCTGTCCAAGGTAAACTGAAGCCCATGGGGTGGGGCCAGCGAAGCTGACCCACCGCAAAGACCGTCAGCGAAGTCTAAGCAATCCAGACGATGAGAGACAAAAGCAGAAGGATCACGCTCAGCATGGTCAATGGAGCGGGCAGACTGGACAGCCTCAAAGGGCTGTCGAGATCCTGGGTTGCCGAAAGCCTGCTGAGCGCTTGTGAACGAAAAAGTCGAGCCCCCTTGATCAGGGGCAAGTCGGCGTCTTTCTCTGAAGACATGACACAGTGAACTCCCAGACATCAAAGGGGCAGCTAAACCACTCTGCAGCAGGGCAGCAAGAGGATATTGACGCCCCAGCTTTAGGCGGGCGCCTAAAAGCCTTGATCAAGGGCAGGGGGCGGCCGGTGCATACACCGCAGCTGCGTCAGTCTGCGCTTACCGAATGCGGTCTCACGGCATTGGCAATCATCTTTGCCTGGCACGGGCTCGCTGTTTCACTCGAGAGATTGCGCAATGAGATCGGCTCGAGCCGACTGGGGCTCACGGCCCGCCAACTCCTCGAACTTGCCCGACGCTATGATTTCGAGACCAAGGCTTGTCGGCGTGAGATCGATCAACTGGCGACGCTTCCCCTGCCATTCATCGCCCATTACCGATTCATACATTTCGTCGTAGTCGAGCATGTTACAGACCAGCATGTCACGATCAACGATCCTGCAAGCGGGCCACAGCGTCTGACGATTGAAGAGTTTGCCAGGGACTTCACCGGTATCGCCCTGACATTTGTCCCACGCTTTGCGCCGCGGCCTCCAGTCCATCCAGCAAGGCGGGAATTCTGGCTGCAACTGGGCGACAATCGGGTTGCGGCAACCATCATTCTGCTGCTTTGCCTGCTGCAAACATCAGCAGTCGCGTTCGGGCTCGTGAGCATGGCCAAGGCTCTGGACGGACATCAGCATCCCAGCGTTGCGCTTCTCGCGTGGATCCTGGCGGCCAAATTGCATCTATTGCTGTACTGGAGCACCGAGAACTTTGCAGAGCGCCTTTCCACTCGGGCACGAGACCTCACATGGCAGCGTTTCAAGAGCATGCCGCCCCAATGGTTTTCTACAAAGACGGCAAACCAGCTCGCAGATATTCTCACCCTCGGTGAGCGCTGGTCTTTGTTGCTACCCATTGCCGTTTCGCTTCTACGGTCGCTGCTCTTGATCCCGGTCCTTCTGGTGGCGCCGTTGATCCAGCTGCCCATTGGACTGGTCATCGCATCGTTGACGGCAATCGCCTCTTGTATTGTTCTTGCAGCATGCCTTCGCCGCGGCGAGACCCGGATGAGACGCATGCGTGAGGCGCAGCTTCTTATCCTGCCCGATACGCACATCCTTGCAGATCTGGAGAGCCGACAGTTTGCAGGGCGCGACAGCGAGCTCACCTCTTATCTGGCAGCAGAGCACGCTCAGATGCATTCGCACGCACAGGTCGACCTGGGCTGGCAGGCGAAACTCGATGTGTTGGTGTCTCTGCCGATTGTCCTCGCTCTGGCGATCATCATGACCGACGGGCTATTCACTCAGGAGTGGGGAACTGCCGCATCACTTGGCACAGTTTGCGTCGTGATTGGCCTCTGCCTGCGAACGGCACGACGCAGTTTTCCCGCTATTTCAGAAGTGATGGGTTTGCTCTCGCGTTTGCACGACCTGCGCAACACAGACTGTGACTCCACAGGATTGCAGTCGCAGCCGGGATCGCCCGCAGGCCTCGCCATTCATCTTGACGATACGAACCTGTTTTTGAGCAAGGGTGATCTGCTGCAGATTACTGGACCGTCTGGAAGCGGAAAGACACGACTGGCGCGCCAGATTGCAGGCCTCGAACCAAGCCCGAATGGCACCATTACCTTTGATGGAATGGCGACCGAAACGCTCTGTCATCAGGGATCGCCGCGGGTGCTGCTTGTCGACGAGCAGGTTCTCACGATCTCCGGCAGCCTGGCGGAGAACCTCTGTCTCGGTGATAGCCGCTTCGACCGCCAGGCTTTGGACGCGGTGCTGGATCTGGTCGAGCTCAATCAGGAGCTTTGCCAGCGTGGAGGGCTGGATCTGGAGCTTTCTGCGGAAAGGCGGCTGTTGAGCGGCGGCCAGCTCCGTCGCCTGGCGCTTGCCCGCGCGCTGCTGCGCCAACCTTCGGTCATCGTTCTGGATGGGACCCTCGATGCCCTGGATGCACCGCTTGCTGGACGTATCGTCGAGCGGCTGCGGGAACGACATATACTGGTTCTGATTGGTGAGCGTGGCACGCAATCACGCCGGCCGGACGCGACCATCGATCTGGGCTGTTGCTGATGGTCGATGTCGCGCGTTGTCTTGCAAACCTGGCTCAGGGCCTTCACCATAGGCAGGAAGCAGAGCTTCTGGTTGCAGCGCAAAAGCGGGAGCTTTCGCTTCGGCGCGTCCGGATGCAAGACAGGAACTGGAGAAGGCAGGATCTTGGTATCCTGATCGCCTGGCAGACAGCGACAGAGCGATTCGTCGTGATCGATGCAACTGGCTGTGGACCACCATCTCGTGTCAGCATCGATGGCAGCCGGCATCTGATGTCTGAGGCCGATTGCGGAGCCTTACATACGGACATGCTTGCTCTGGCAAAGCCGCAGGGGCGCTCGATCCGAGCGAGCCATGCTGTTCTCGCACTCCTTGTCATGGTTGCGGCGCAGTCCTTGATCCTCCTGGTGTTTTGGGGGCATCCACCTGGAATGGGTGCGATATTCATCTTGCTCATGGCGGGCCTTGCATGGATCCTGGCGCGCGTTGACTATTCAATTGCCGCGTCGCGGGCGTCCATCTTGCTCGGATGGCGTCGTCATTCTGATCTCTGGGCCGAAATACTCGACAGAGGAGTGACGATCCTTCAGAGCCGCACGCCTTACGACTACGCCCGGGCGATGCGTTCAGTGCTGAAGAACCGGGTCAGGACTTTGCGCGGACGAATGGCTCTTCCGATGGGGCTTGCCAGCCTGTTGCCGGGTCTTGTGGCCTTGAGCATTTCGGTTCCGCAACTTGGTCTCTACTATGCTCTCATCTGGATACCTCTGCTCGCTTGCGCAATCGCGTCTCGCCGTTTGGTGGGACTGATCGAAAATGCGGAAGGGCAGAGTTTGGGCGAGATGGAACAGTGGCTGGATCTCGCGGCGCAAGGCAGCTTGGGTTTGCGGCCGTTGGGCGCGGAGAGTTTTGCCCTGACGCGTCTGGAGGCTGCTCTGAGACGTCAGAGAAGACTTGCCCGTCGAAGGAGGACGCTGCAGCAGGTTATCCTTGCGTGTGAAGCACTGTTTTTCGTGCTTGCAGGCGCGGTATCGATCATCTCGACACTGGACACGCCCCTCACCGCCTTGGCCACTGTGGCCAGCTTTATGGTTGCGCTGGGGCTCGTGGAAGTCGGTCGCGCAACAGCCGCCATGACTGCGAGCGGGGGATCGTCACATGATAACGCGTCCAAAAGCCGGTTCACACGCGATCTGGCCGAGGAGCACGAAGCACTCGAATCCATCGAACTGATTGGGGTCACCTTCCAGTATCCTGGCGCGTCGCGCCCCCTGTTCAAGCCGCAAGATCTCAGCATCCGGCGGGGCGAGATTGTTGCCATCACAGGACCGTCCGGTGCAGGTAAATCGACCTTACTGAGGCTCGCCCTCGGCATCTTGCCGCCGACCACGGGTGAGGTGAGGATCAACGGGAAATGCGTTTGCGCACAAGAGCAGAAAATCTGGCGAAGACAGCTTGGTGTTGTTCTCCAGGATGAGCATATGGCCGTCGACACCCTCAAGTCCTTCCTGCAGGGGATGAGCGGCCTTTCACTTGAGACAGCGCTTCGAAGTTCCGACAGGCTTGGCCTTCTTAAGGAGATCGAGGCTTTGCCCATGGGCATTCAGACACTTGTTGCACAAGGGATGGTCCCGGCGGGTTTGCGGGAGCGCTTGCTGATTGCAAGGGTTCTCTTGCGGCAGCCATCACTGCTGATCCTGGACGAAGCGACAACTGGTCTCGACGAAGAGTTCCAGACCAGACTTCTGCAAGAGCTGCGCACAGCTGGGATCGGCGTCCTGATCGCAACACACCGTAAAAGCGTGGTGGCAATCGCTGATAGATGTGTGACGGTGACACCAATCTAAACAAACCAGGTCTCGAGGCCGTAACCCTTTACAGGGTCAGCAAGCCTTGTTGCTCCGCATGGCGCTTTACGACAACAGCTACTTAAAGAGGCGATGCGGTTCTACCGACCAGCTGGCGCGTGGGGATTGGTCGAGGCTCTAAGGGTTAGGTCGCCCAACAGGGAATAGCCGGGCGACCCTGAGGCAGGTCCTTATTTCGGCTTCCTCTCCGGATATGGAGGGCCGTAGAGAATAAAGGAGCTGAAAGATGTGCCGCCGGATGCGAGATCCAGCAATTCATCTGGCAATTCATCCAGTTTGAATGGGGCCCGCAAGACGATCGTGGCTTCGCCCGGCTTTTCCTCGATCACGTTGATCTTCAGGTTCGTGAGTGGGTTTTCCCGCTCCAGAACTTCGGCCAACGCCGCATGGGGGTCCTGTTTGAGACGTTCACGGAAGGCAGTGTCGTTGTTCGCCTTTTCAACCACGGCCTTTTCAATGTGAAGTCGCAGGTCGGACATCACATCAGTTTGCGCATTTAACATATTATCACCAGCATCTCTGTAGAAATCTGAATATTCAGACTTTCCAAGTATCGATTCTTCAATGACAAGGTCAATAATCGAGATGGCGTTGGATACCGTCCAAAGCTGGGCAGAAATAACTTAGGGTTTTGAAGGCGGTCGCACCACACTGTAGATAATTGCCACGCTGATATCGCAGGGGCTTTGCTTTGGAACGACTGAAGGACTCCATACATTTCATTAAAATTGAGAGCATACGTGAAGAAAAATGTCTGGAAGACTGTGCCGGTCTCACCTGGAAAAGCTATCGGCCGTTTCTTGAAGCAGCGCAGTGCGACAATCGCCTGGCTCTGGCCGCATGCGCGGGAAGCGTCCCCGTGGGATTGTGGTTGTCTGCCAGAACTCCTTCTGAAGAGACACCGAAAACCCACACCCTTCTATCGCTGTTTGTCGCCCCGGAATGGCGACGTCGCGGCTTAGCGACTGACCTCATGCAGGCGGCTGAGGGCGAGCTTTCAGCTCTTGGAATCTCATCTGTGACCACCAGCTATTCGTCGATATTGCCTGGCGCCGACGCGATGTCCTGCTTGTTGCGCAAACAATCATGGGCTGAACCTGTACCAGACCGCATTCGCATCTGCGGCCGTGTCGGTGATACGTTTGCCACCTCAAGGGCCTGGGATTTGCTGCTCAAGCGGCTGCAGCGCCAAGGTGTCCGCTATCTGAGTTGGGAAGAAGCCGGTGACGGCGTTCTCGAGCAAGCTGCGGCGATGGTCGATGCAGGTGAGGCACCCGCGTGGTCTGACCCGCGCCCATGGAAGGACGCCCTTTCCGCAGAGTTTTCACTGGCTATCTTTGATGGGGCAGGGGGACTAGCCGGTTGGGTCATATGTGAGCGCCAGGAGAAATTGGGCCGGTGGTATTTTCCCATTGGCTGGGTAATGCCGCCCGAACAGGATCGCGGGACATTGGTTGGCGCATATCTTGAAGGCTCGAGGCGCATTCAGACGGGCAATGGCGCGTCGGCACTTGCGGTCCTTGAAGCCTCACCCAGACAAGGCCGCGCATGGAGATTGTTCGAGAAGCACTTCTCAAACTTCGCACTTTGGTCCGATCGACTGCTGATCTCACAGAAAGATCTGGGCATCGAACCGGCACTGCTGTTTGAATAGCTGCGAGAGCCACCGCGTCGGCCCTGTTTCGAAGGCGATAACCGACCAGCCCGCGCATTTGCAATCCAGGCGACGACCATACCCAGCGGAGTATGCTGAAGGTACTGACTTCTAGCGATACCATGGCGTTGACATTCTGATAGGCCGCCTCAGTGATTGGCTGAGGTTGCCTTTATCCAGCTGAACGGCGTTCGCCGACTTACCAGCCGCGAATGCCTGTGCCCCAATGCTTCACGGTCTATGCTCGGACTGAATTGCAGTTCCACCTCGCCTCAGCGGCTGGCGACCAGCACGCCCGCCCCGACCATCAGGGCTCCAGCTCCGCGATTGAGCGCGCCGATCTTTTTCGGATCAGACAGGGCCGTCTTTGCTTTGTAGCCGAGGAGCACATGCCCTCCGACTACGATCACCTCTATCAGGGCAATGATAAGCAGCAGTTCCACGGTATCGGACACGGTGAGGGGACGGATTCCGAGCACCCCCGGCAGTAGCGCCAAATAGAAGATCGGCATCTTGGGGTTGGAGATGTTGAGGAGGAAGCCCGTGAGGAACAGGCGGATCAGGCCGCCCCGCATCACGCGCGGTTTGATCTCTGGCTTCGAGCGCCACATCATGATGCCCGTGTAAATCAGGTAGATGGCACCGACATATTGGATGAAGCGCAGATTTTCGTTCATGTATTGGGCAATGGCGTTGAAGCCGATGGCCGCAAGGATGACGAAGAGGAAGATGCTGCAAACGACGCCGACACCATAGGCGACACCATGGGCAGGGCCACTGGACACGGTCTTCGACAAGATCGTCAGATTGTCAGGGCCGGGGCTCGCCGCAAACACGAAGAACGCCAGGCTAAACGTCAGGACTGTTTGTAGATCCATCATGCGCTCCTTTTCTCCGTTAACTCATCGAATTTAAAATATCCGCCTTTGAAGTAATCGGTTCCGAGCTTCTCATAACGCTCAGCAGGGGCAGTATAATCGAACTCGAGGAAGAGCATTAGTGCATTCCGCACTTGCGCCGTGCGTTGGAGATCGGTGCGATAGAGCTTGTCGCTGCAAGGTCCATCACGTCATTTGCCTTTAACAGGCTCCTCTGACGCCCGATGACTTTTTGGGTGCGACCACCTGCTCCGTCTGGATCAGTCTACCCAGGGGAGAGTGCCCCGTGGCAGACGGCGGGCGGCCGCCGTGGCGAGGGCGGCGAGGATCAGGACCAGAAGCGTCGAAAGGACCGCGACCGCAGCTGCGGCGGTCGAGTTGCCTTCGTATTGCAGGGCAAAGATCATCACGCCGATCGTCTCGTTGCCCGACGACCACAAGAGGGCCGAGAGCGTCAGTTCGTTCAGCGCCGTCATCACCACCAGGATCGCGCCGGCCGCGGCGGCGGGCAATACACCTGGCAGGAAGATCGCCAGGATGCGGCGCAACAGGCCGGCGCCTGTCACGCGGGCGGCTTCGTCAAGCGAGGGGTCGGCTGACTGTGCGGCGGCAGCAACCGGCCGCAGGACCAGTGGCAGGAAGCGCGCGAGGTAGGCGATGACGAGGATCATCATCGTTCCGTAGATCGAGATCCCGACGAGCGGCAGAGGCTTCAGGAAGGCGAGGATCATGCCAAGAGCGACGACTGTTCCGGGGACGACCCAGGGTGCTTCGATGACGATGTCCAGCAATCGCAGCACCGGGTTCTGCCGGCGGCTGGAGACAAAGGCCAGCGGCACGGCGACGAGCATCGAGATGGCAGCCGTGATCAAGGCGAGCCACAGCGAATTGCCAAAGGCGCGTCTCACTGTCTGATTGTCGAGGACGGCGTGGAACTGATCGAGGCTGATCGTGTCTGGCCCGAATGCCACGCCAATAGCCGGCAAGAGTGCGGTCATCGTGAGAGCTGCAAGGGGCACCAGGGACAGGATCAGCACAAGGATCCAGATCAGGATCTCGATCACGGGTGCGCTGCGCTGCGCAACGAAGGGGGCGCCCGCCGGTAGTGGCACGGCGAGACGGGTCGCAACGACATTGCGCATGACGATCGCGAGCGCTGCCATAACGGCGAGCACGAGGGCCAGCGTCGCCACCTGTCCGGCCGCTGCCGGACCAAAGCCGTTGAGGCGCTGGTAGATCAGCGTCGTCAGGACAGAAATGCGGCCGGGAATGCCGAGCAGTGCCGGCACGCCGAAATTGCCGATCGCGGCGGTGAAGGCGATCAGACTGCCGGCGAGAACCGAGGGCATGACGATCGGCAGCACGATGCCGGTTCCGATCCGCCCGGGCGGGATGCCGAGAATGCGCGCAGCTTCGATCAGGTCGCATGGCAGCGCCCGCAATGCGGCGCGCACGGCGATGAAGACGAGCGGCATGTGCTCGATGCCCATGACCAGTGCTATTCCGCCCACTGAATAGAGTGGATTGGTAGAACCCGGCGCTGCGGCAAGGCCAAGTGGTTTGAGGATCGGTGATTGTGCGCCGAAGAGTTCGATCCAGGCGAGCGCCATGGTTTGCGACGGCACGATCAGCGGCATCAGGATGAGGAAGGTCAGCGCTGCGCGTGTCCTGAGCTTGAGCAGGCTGACGGCAAAGGCAAGCGCCACGCCGATGAGCGTCGAGACGACGACAGACAGAAGGGCCGTCTGCAGCGTGCCGGAAAGCGCTCTGAGGGTCGAGCGGCTGGACAAGGTGGCGAGCATCAACCCGAGCGGTGTACCGTCCTCGCCGGGCTGGAAGGCGCTGGCAAACAGCCGGGCGAGCGGCCAGAGCGTCGTTGCGGCGACATAGAGAACGAGAAGGGAGACGAGCAGATGCTCGCCTCCCCAAGCCGGCATAGCCTTTCGGGCCTTGCCCCAGGCGGATTTACGCATGGTGGGATCAGCCGCCGAAGAGCTCGGCGAACTTTTCCTTGTTCTCGGTGTCGGCCTTCAGCATGGCATCGCTGTCAGCAGGCAGGATCTTCAGCGTCGTGAGAGCCGGATAGCCTTCGGGCTGGGTGACGCCGGGCAGGATCGGGAAGTAACCCTGGGCGGTCGCCTGTTCCTGCGCGGTCTTCGACAGCTGCCAGGCGACGAAGGTCTTGGCAGCGTCCACTGCATCCGAGCCCGTCAATACGGCAACCGGCTGGGTGATTGAGCTCACGCCTTCGGTCGGGAAGACGAAGTCGACGGGCGAGCCCTTCTTCTTTGCATTGAGCGCCATGTATTCGATGATGATGCCATAGGCCTTCTCGCCGCGCGCAACGGCCTCGATGACCGTGCCATTGCCCTGACCGGCAACGGCGCCGGCCTCTGCCAGCTTCTCATAGTATGCCCAGCCGAATTCCGGCTGCTGAGTCATGGTGCCGACATGGATGACGGCGGCACCCGAATAAAGCGGGCTCGGCATGATCAGGCTCTTGGCAGCGTCAGCCGCGAGCAGGTCGTTCCAGCTCGTCGGGGCCGTCTTCACGAGGTCGGTGTTGTAGACGATGCCCGTGGTGATCACCTTGGTGCCGAAGAAAGTCTTGTCGGCATCGATGAAGGCCGGATCGATGCCCTCAACCGGGGCGTCGGTGAAGGCGAGCAGGCGGTCGTCGTGCTTCAGCTGGGTCATCGCCACAGTGTCAGCGATCAGAATGACGTCGGCCGGGCTGTTCCCGGCGGCATATTCGGCCTGCAGCTTGGCCATGACTTCTGTGGTGCCGGAGCGGAAGAGCTCCACTTTGATTTCCGGGTGGTCGGCGTTGAAGGCTTCGATGACCTGGGTCATCTGATCCTGGGGCTGCGAGGTATAGACGGTGATCGTGTCCTCGGCCTGTGCGGTGAAGGCGAGACCGGCAAGGATCGTGGAGGTGAGGAGCGTGCGGATGAACATGGAAACCTCATTGAAGGGGCGGACGAGGCCCGGAAGCTGTCAACTGCCGGCCCTTGGGCGGCCGGAATTGTCGCCTAGCGCAGCGAGATGACGCCCGGACGACAGGTCGATGATCTTCGTGTGACATCGCCGTTGCTGTGCGTGCCCCGGCCTTCGCCGATTACCCAGCCGTCGGTGATGACAAGTTCGATCGGCGTGCCCGGCGCGATCCGCTCGTCGAGTGGCAGGCTGACGACGTCGCCGTCGATCTCGGTCGGCAGGCAATGGCTGAGAAGGCTGCCGTTCTGAAAGACCTGGCCGACGAGTTCGGTCTTCAGATGTCCGCCCTCGTTGACGCGCTTGAGATCCGAGGCATGAAAGCAGAGCCAGCCATAGCCGACGGGTGCATTTCCCGGCATGTCGAGAAGTTGCTGGCCAAGCATCACCCGGGTCCGGCCGCCTTCCGATTTGAGCACCCGGACCGGCAGTGTGCGACCGCGCCCGATGAAGCGGGCGACCATCGGCGAGGCCGGCTTCCGGTAGAGCTCCTCCGGCGTTGCCAATTGCTCCAGCCGACCGTGGTCCATGACGGCTACATGGGTCGCGACCGCCATGGCCTCGTCCTGGTCATGGGTGACGAAGACGAAGGTGGAGCCGGTCAGGCTGTGGATGCGACGGAATTCGGCAAGCATCGCCTCGCGCAGATGCGCGTCGAGGTTGGCGAGCGGCTCGTCGAGGAGGATCAGATTTGGTCGGGTCGCAAGCGAGCGGGCCAGCGCCACGCGCTGACGCTGTCCGCCGGACAGCTCGTGCGGGCGTCTGTCGCCGAGACCCGCGAGGCCGACGACCTTCAGCACCTCCTCGATCCGTGCAGCGCGTTCTCGGGGTTTCAATCCGCCGACCTTCAGGCCAAATTCGATGTTGCCGCGTACGGTCATCGTCGGCCACAGCGCGTAGGACTGGAATACCATGCCGATCCCCCGCTTTTCCGGAGGAAGGAAGGCGCCATGCCCGGCAACGATCGTCTCGTCGAAGAGAATTTCACCCCCGTCAGGCACCTCCAGCCCCGCGATCAGCCGCAGCACGGTGGTCTTGCCTGAGCCCGAAGGACCGAGCAGGGCGAGAAATGCACCGTCGGGGATTGTGAGCGAGACCCCGTCGACAGCCTGAAAATCGTCAAATCGCTTCGAGACGGTGGAAAGAGTAAGACGCGGCAAGGCTTGGTGCTCCCGAATTTCCCTCGTCCTCTGCCACGTTCAGATGACGTCTGGATGAAGCCGCTGGCGTAGTTGCCATCTCCTCGGTGGCGAGCTTGTGGTGACCAATTTCAGTGGCTGTCATCCGTGTATTCGAGCAGACGTTTCGCCTGTTTGAGATGCGGTGCGTCGATCATTCGGCCAGCGAAACGGAGCGCGCCTGAATTGGGATTGGCGGCAAATGCGTCGACGATCGCCTGGGCCTCGGCCAATTCCTTTGCGGAAGGCGTGAATGCCTGGTTGATGACGGGCACCTGCGCGGGATGGATCGCCATCATGCCGTTGAAGCCGTCAAAGCGGGCGCGCCGCGTATAGGCGGCAAGCCCGTCCGGATCGGCAAGCGCGGGGTAAACGGTCTCGATCGCAGCCACGCCGGCTGCGTGAGCGCCAAACAAGGTCAGCGAGCGGGCGAGTTCGTAAGGGGCGGTGTAGCGGCCCGTCTCGTCGCGTGCACCAAGCGCCCCAATGGCAGCCGGCAGGTCTTCCGCGCCCCAGGTCAGGCCGACAAGCCGGTCGGTTACGGATGTGTAGGAGCCCAGCTGGAAGATCGCGGCCGGCGTCTCGGTCGCAATTGGCAGGATGGGGATGCCGGGCGCTTTTGCGCTCAGGGCTTCGACGCTCGAGGCGCCCTCCGCCTTCGGGAGCACCAGCCCGTGCGGCGGCACTTCAAGGATTGCGGCGAGATCGTCGTCTAGAAGGCCGCTGTCGAGCGGGTTTATACGGACGAGTAGCGGGATCCTGCCTTTGGCCTGACGGAGGAAGTTGGCCGCCGCCCGCCGAGCCGCAGGCTTGGCGTTCAGCGTCACGGAATCCTCGAGGTCCAGGATCAGGGCATCGGCGCCGCAGCCGAGTGCCTTCTCCATGCGATCGGGTCTATCACCCGGCACGAAGAGCAGCGAGCGCAGCCTCATTGAGGCCTCCGCGAGACGAGTGCGGAGCGCAGGCACTGGCAGACCAGTTCGCCCCGCTGGTTGAAGAGTTCATGCCTGAAGGTGACGATACCAGCGGTCGGGCGCGATCGACTTTCTCTCAGGTCGGCAATCTCGCTCTCTGCCCGCATCGTATCGCCGATGAACACCGGCTTCGGCATCACGACCTTGTCGTAGCCTAGGTTGGCGACGAGCGTGCCGAGCGTGGTATCGCCGACCGACAGGCCGACCATCAGCGAAAAGGTGAAGGTGCCGTTGACGAGGATCTGGCCGAATTCGCTCGCCTTCGCCGCTTCGACATCGAGATGCAGGGGCTGCGGATTGTGGGTCATCAGCGTGAACATCAGGTTGTCTGTTTCGGTCACCGTACGCCGGAGCTCGTGGGCGATCCTGTCGCCTATCGTCCAATCGTCGAAATAGCGTCCGGCCATCAACCTTCTCCCTCGATCCTGACCAGCAGGCTGCCCTCGACCACCTGACTGCCCTGGCTCGCCCTCAGCTCCGCCACCTTGCCATCGAAGGGGGCGTGGAGCACCTGCTCCATTTTCATGGCTTCGATGACGATCAGCGGCTGGCCGCGGCGGACCGGGTCTCCCTCAGCAACGGAAACGGCAATTACGATGCCGGGCATCGGCGCCATGATCGCGCCATCACCGGCGCCTGTACCATGGCCGCTATGCCCCGCCCGTGGCAGCCCGATCTCCCAGGCTTCGCCACCAAGGAAGACGACCCCGTTCTGGCTTCGGACGGTCGACGGCACATCCTGCATCCGAACCAGATAGGGCTTGTTTGCGACCTCGATGGCAACCTGCCGGTCGCATCCGGCGTTGAGACGAAATCCTGTTAGGGCGGTCCAGACATCGGATGTATTCCTCGGCAACAGTGCGGCTGCGGCAGCCTGCAAGACTTGCTCGTCCGGCTCCCTTGATCCTACCAGTTCATCGGCATGCCGATCGATGAAGCCGGTATCGACCGCCCCTGCCAGAAAGTCTGGATGACGTAGCGTGCGGGCGAGAAAACCGGCATTGCTGCGCACCGGCCAGATCTCGACCTGGCCTACAGCCTTGCCAAGCTTGCGGGCTGCCTCTTGCCGGCTGGTGCCATGGCTGATGAGTTTGGCCAGCATCGGGTCGTAATGCGGGGTGACCTCGTCACCCTGCTCGACGCCACTGTCGGTGCGAAGCGTATCCGGCAGACGCAGATGGTCAAGGCGACCGATCGACGGCAGGAAGCCGTTTGCGGGGTTCTCCGCGTAAAGCCGCGCTTCCATCGCCCAGCCAGTGATGCAAAGCTGATCCTGTCGCAAGGGCAGCGGCTCGCCTGAGGCAATGCGTAGTTGCCATTCGACCAGATCCTGTCCAGTGATCGCCTCGGTCACGGGGTGCTCGACCTGGAGACGCGTGTTCATTTCCATGAACCAGATGCGGTCAGCACGCAGGCCCTCCGAGGCATCGGCGATGAACTCGATCGTACCTGCGCCGACATAATCAACCGCACGGGCCGCCTTGACGGCCGCCTGGCAAACCGCCTCTCGCGTTGCGGCATCCATGCCGGGGGCGGGGGCTTCCTCGATCACTTTCTGGTGGCGGCGTTGCAGCGAGCAGTCGCGCTCGAAGAGATGCACGACATTGCCTTTGGTGTCGCCGAACACCTGCACCTCGATATGGCGCGGCGAAAGGATGTATTTCTCGATCAGCACGCGGTCATCGCCGAAGGAAGATGCCGCTTCGCGCCGGCAACTGGCGAGCGCGGTAGGGAAATCCTCAGAGCGCTCGACACGACGCATGCCCTTGCCGCCGCCGCCGGCCACCGCCTTGATCAGCACCGGATAGCCGATGGCATCGGCTTCACGTTGCAGTCGTTCTAGGCTCTGGTCTTCCCCGAGATAACCCGGCGTGACTGGCACGCCGGCTGCGATCATCCGTTGTTTGGCGGCGTCTTTCAGGCCCATGGCCCTGATGGCAGCGGGCGGCGCCCCGACCCAGACCAGACCCTCGGCCATCACGGCTTCGGCAAACTCGGCATTTTCCGACAGGAAGCCATAACCCGGATGGATCGCCTGAGCGCCGCTCTTCCTGGCGGCCTCCAGGATGCGGTCCTGACGCAGATAGCTGTCGCGTGCGGGCGCCGGACCGATCGGCAGAGCCTCATCGGCCTCGTGCACGAAGGCCATGTCCGCATCCACATCCGAATGGACCGCGATCGTTCGGATGCCAAGCCGTTTTGCCGTGCGAATGATCCGCCGGGCGATTTCACCACGATTGGCGATCAACAAGCTTTCGATCATCCTCGCCTCACATCCGGAAAATGCCGAACTGCGCCCGTTCTGGGATCGGGGCATTCAGCGTTGCGGAAAAGGCAAGGCCAAGCACGTCACGGGTCTGGGCGGGGTCGATGATGCCGTCATCCCACATCCGGGCCGTGGCGTAATAGGGATTGCCTTCGTCCTCGTATTTCTGGCGGATCGGCGCCTTGAAGGCTTCGGCCTCCTCAGCCGTCCAGCCTTCGGCATCGCGATGGACGGTCGCCAGGACAGAGGCGGCCTGCTCCCCTCCCATGACGGAGATGCGGGCATTCGGCCAGGTGAACAGGAAGCGCGGCTGAAAGGCGCGACCGCACATGCCGTAGTTGCCGGCGCCGAAACTGCCGCCGATCAGCACGGTGACCTTCGGAACCTGTGCGCAGGAGACCGCCGTCACCAGCTTGGCGCCATGTTTGGCGATCCCTTCCGCCTCGTATTTCCCGCCGACCATGAAGCCAGAAATGTTCTGCAGGAAGAGAAGAGGGATGCGCCTCTGGCAGGCAAGTTCGATGAAATGGGCGCCCTTCAGGGCACTCTCGGAAAACAGGACGCCGTTGTTGGCGAGGATGGCAATCGGAATGCCCCAGAGATGGGCGAAACCGCCGACCAGCGTCGTTCCGTAAAGCGGCTTGAACTCCTGCAGTTCGGACCCATCGACGAGACGGGCGATCACCTCGCGCACGTCATAGGGTGTGCGCAGGTCCTGCGGGACCACGCCGTAGAGCTCACTCGGGTCGAACAGGGGAGGGCGCGGCTTGGCAAGCTCGATGTCCACCGTCTTTGGCCGGTTCAATGTCGCCACGATGTCGCGCACGATCAGAAGCGCGTGTTCGTCGTTTTCGGCGACATGGTCGACAAGGCCGGATCGGCGAGCATGGATTTCCGCACCACCCAGATCCTCGGCCGAGATCACCTCGCCGGTCGCGGCTTTTACCAGCGGCGGGCCGGCGAGAAAGATGGTGCCCTGATTGCGGACGATTACCGTCTCATCGGACATGGCAGGCACATAGGCGCCGCCCGCCGTGCAGCTTCCCATGACGCAGGCGATCTGCGGAATCCCTGCGGCAGACATCTGCGCTTGGTTGTAGAAGATCCGGCCGAAATGATCACGGTCGGGGAAGACTTCGGCCTGATGCGGCAGGTTGGCACCGCCGGAATCCACCAGATAGATGCAGGGCAGGCGGTTTTCCGAGGCAATCTCCTGTGCTCTCAGATGCTTCTTCACCGTCATCGGGAAATAGGCGCCGCCCTTCACCGTCGGGTCATGGGCAATGATCATGCATTCGCGACCGGAGACTCGCCCGATGCCGGCAATCATACCGGCGCCCGGGGCCTCGTCACCATACATTCCGCCTGCGGCCAGTTGTCCGATCTCGAGGAATGGAGAGCCAGGATCGATGAGCCGCAACACCCGATCCCGGGGCAGAAGCTTGCCACGCGCGACATGCCGTTGGCGATGGTTTTCACTCCCGCCCAAAGCGGCGGTCGCCACCTTCGACCGCAGTTCCTCGGCAAGGGCGCGGTTGCGGGTCGCATTGGCCTTGAAACCTTCGCTTTCGCTGTCGAGTACGGTGGAGAGTATCGGCATCAGCTGATCGCTCCCGCGCCAATCACTTCCCGGCCGATCAGCATGCGGCGCACCTCGTTGGTGCCCGCGCCGATGTCGAGAAGCTTTGCATCGCGCCAGTAGCGCTCGACGGGCCAATCCTTGGTGTAACCCGCACCGCCCAGGGCCTGGATCGCCTGTTCGGCCACCTTCACGGCGCTTTCCGAGGCATAGAGAATTGCGCCGGCCGCATCCTGGCGTGTCGTCTGACCAGCATCGCAGGCCCGCGCCACCGCATAGACATAGGCGCGGGCGGAGTTCAGCGCCACGACCATGTCGGCGATCTTGGCCTGCATCAGCTGGAAGCTGCCGATCGGTTTGCCAAATTGTCTGCGCTCCCTGACATAAGGCAGGACGACGTCGAGGCAGGCCTGCATGATGCCGAGCTGGATTCCTGACAGCACGACCCGCTCGTAGTCGAGGCCGGACATCAACACCTTCGCCCCGCCGTTCAGCGGACCCATGACGTTTTCCTGAGGAACGAAGCAGTCCTGGAAAACGAGTTCGGCCGTGGGCGAGCCGCGCATTCCAACCTTGTCGATCTTCTGACCGATCGAGAAGCCGGGGAAATCCTTCTCGACGAGAAAGGCCGTGATGCCCTTTGATCCAGCCTCCGGCTCCGTCTTGGCATAGACCACGAGCGTTTGCGCATAGGGGGCATTGGTGATCCAGAATTTGGTGCCGTTCAGGCGAAAACCGCCCTCGACCCTGTCGCCGCGCAGGCGCATGGAGACGACGTCGGATCCGGCGCCGGCTTCGGACATGGCGAGACTGCCGACATGGTCGCCGGAGATCAGGCCGGGCAGATACTTCGCCTTCTGCTCGTTCGAACCCCAACGCGCGATCTGGTTGATGCAGAGATTGGAGTGAGCACCGTAGGACAGGCCGACCGAGGGTGAAGCGCGACTGATTTCCTCGCAGGCAACGACATGGTCGAGATAGCCAAGGCCGAGACCGCCGTCTGCTTCCGCGACCGTGATGCCATGCAGGCCGAGCGCGCCCATGGCCGGCCAGAGTTCGACCGGGAAACGATCATGCTTATCGACGTCCGCAGCGATCGGGGCGATGCGCTCGCGGGCAAAGCGCGCCGTCGTGTCGCGGATCATGTCCGCCGTTTCGCCAAGCCTGAAGTCCAATTCGGTCATGGGGCTTCCTCTGCTATTTCAGATCATGCGAACCGGAAGGCCGGTCAGATATGCAGTGCGTGGCCGAGCGCCTTGAGTGCGGCTTCCTGCAGGGCTTCGCCGCGTGTGGGGTGGGCATGAATGGTGGCTGCGATATCCTCCAGCCGCGCACCCATTTCGATGGCGATGGCAAAGGTCGAGGCAAATTCGGAGACACCCGCGCCGACGGCCTGCAGGCCAAGCACTACATGCGTATCCGCACGCGCCACGACACGCACGAACCCATGTTCATCCTCCACCGTCATCGCCCGTCCATTGGCTGTGAAGGGGAACTGGCCGACCTTCACATCGAATCCATGGCCACGGGCTTCATCCGGCAGAAGACCGGCGCTGACGATTTCGGGATCGGTGAAGCAGATGGCGGGTATGCAGCGCTTGTCCCAGGCGCGCTTGCGCCCGGCGATGATCTCGGCGACCATCTCGCCCTGTGCCATGGCCCGATGCGCCAGCATCGGTTCACCCGTGACGTCGCCGATCGCGTAGACCCCGCGCATGGATGTGTGGCAGCGGTCATCGACCTGCAGGAACGAGCCGATCCGGTCGAGATCGAGTTCTTCGAGGCCAGAACCGGTGGTGCGCGGCCGTCGCCCGATGGCGACCAGAATGCGATCTGCCGGTAGTTCGCGCCGTCCCTGGGCAGTCTCGACAACCAGCGCCTCGCCTGTGTCGGAAAGCCCGACGGCTCGCGCATCCATCATCACCTTGATGCCGCGTTCGCCAAGCCTGCGCAGAACTGGTTTGACCAGATCGGCGTCGTAGAGCGGCAGGATCTGCGATGTCGCCTCGACCACGGTGACCTCGGAGCCCATTCTGGCGAAGGCGGTACCGAGTTCCAGCCCGATATAGCCGCCGCCGACGACAACGAGGCGCTTGGGCAGCTCCGTCAGGGACAGCGCCTCGGTTGAGGAAATGACCTTGCCGCCGAAAGGAAGGGCGGGAAGCTCGACGGGATCGGAGCCCGTGGCGATGACAACGGTCTCCGTGCGGATGACCTGCAGGCCGGTCTCGGTCTCTACCTCCACCGTCTTGCCGTCACGGAAGCGCGCGTGACCGTGAACGATCTTCACCCGTGCCTTCTGCAGGAGGCCGGAGACGCCGCCGGTCAGCCGACCGACGATGGCGTCCTTCCAGGCCATGGTTTTGGACAGATCGATCGAGGCGCCCTCGACGCGAATGCCCAGAGCGTTCTCGCCGGAGGACAGCGCACGGGCCTTGTCGAAAGTCTCTGCTGCATGAATGAGCGCCTTGGACGGGATGCAGCCGATCGTCAGGCAAGTGCCGCCAGGACGGCCCTGTTCGACGATGACGGTATCGATGCCGAGCTGGCCTGCCTTGATGGCGCAGACATAGCCGCCGGGGCCAGCACCGATGATAAGAAGTTTGCAGGAAATCTCTTTCATGGGTCAGCCTTCGATAAAGATCAGCGCGGGCGTCTCCATCAACACCCGCAGGCGCTGGACGAAGGTGGCGGCGTTCCAGCCATCGACGATGCGGTGATCGAAGCTGGAAGACAGGTTCATCATCTTGCGCGGCACAAACTGTGTGCCGTCCCATATCGGTCGGACGGCAATCTTGTTGACGCCGACGATGGCAACTTCCGGGTGGTTGATGACGGGGGTCGAGACGATGCCACCCAGCGCGCCGAGCGAGGAGATGGTGATGGTCGAGCCGGTCAGCTCGTCTCGCGTCGCCGTGCCGGCGCGGGTGGCTTCGGCGAGCCGGTTCATTTCGGTCGCGCAATCCCAGATGCCGCGTGCCTCCGCGTGTTTTACCACCGGAACGGCTAGACCCGCCGCTGTCTGGGTTGCGATGCCGATATGCACCGCGCCGAAACGGGTGAGCATTCCGGCGTCGTCGTCGAAGGTCGCGTTGACATCCGGCTGCTCAACGACCGCCTTGACCATGGCGCGCATCAGGAAGGGCAGGAGCGTCAGCTTCGGCTGGTCGGGCCGGCGTTCGGCATTCATCTTGGTGCGCAGTTCTTCAAGCGCCGTTACGTCCACTTCCTCCACATAAGTGATGTGGGGAATGCGCGAGGTGGAGACAACCATCTTCTCGGCGATCCGGCGTCGAAGGCCGGTCAGCTTGATCTCCTCGCGGGAGGTTTTCTTGGCGAGGCCGGAGACCGCAGGGGCTGGATCGGCACCGCGGGCAAGATACTGCTCGACATCCTCGCGCAGGATGCGTCCGGCTGGCCCGGTTCCCCGCAACAGGCGCAGGTCGATGCCATTCTCACGGGCCAGCAGGCGGACCGAGGGGGCCGCGAGCGGCTTGTCGAATTCGGGCGAGGGCTGACGCGCTGGAGGTGTGGCGGGCGCTGCTGGCGGGGCCTTAGCCGGCATGCGCGGCGGTTCGGCTGTCGTGCTCTCCTGCGGCGGGGGTGTCGGAATGTCTGACGTCTCCGGTGCCGCCGGCTCATCGCCTGCACTGTCCGTTGCAATCCGTATGAGGGGTGCCTTGACCGCGATCGTGTCACCCACGTCGCCGCCAAGCCAGAGGACGGTGCCACTGACGGGAGTGGGGATTTCCACGGTCGCCTTGTCGGTCATCACGGCGGCCACCATCATGTCCTCGCGCACATGATCGCCGATCTTCACCATCCACTCGACAAGCTCCGCCTCGGCCACGCCTTCGCCGACATCGGGCATCTTGATCGTGAATTCGCCCATGGCTTAGGCCTCCATGACGTCGATGAGTGCGCGGCCGACCCGCGCAGGCCCTGGGAAATAGTCCCATTCCTGCGCATGCGGATAAGGCGTGTCCCAACCGGCGACGCGCATGACCGGCGCTTCGAGATGGTAGAAGCAATGCTCCTGCACCAGTGCCGCGATTTCGCCGCCGAAACCGGAGGTCAGTGTCGCCTCATGCACCACGACGCAGCGACCGGTCTTGGCGACGGATTTGACGATCGTATCGAGATCGAGCGGCATGAGGCTGCGAAGGTCGATCACTTCGGCGTCGATGCCGGTCTCCTCGGCTGCGGCCAGCGCCACATGCACCATGGTGCCGTAGGTGACCACGGTCACGGCGGAACCTTCGCGGCGGATGTCTGCCTTGCCGATCGGGATCGTGTAGTAGCCTTCCGGCACCTCGCCCAGGTCATGGCGGGACCAGGGCGTCACCGGCCGGTCGTGATGGCCGTCGAAGGGGCCGTTATAGAGGCGCTTGGGCTCCAGAAAAATGACCGGATCCGGATCGGCGATCGCAGCGGTCAGCAGTCCCTTGGCATCATAGGGATTGGACGGTACAACCACTTTCAGACCGCAGACATGGGTGAACAGGGCTTCCGGGCTCTGGCTGTGGGTCTGTCCGCCGAAAATGCCGCCGCCGGTTGGCATGCGCACGACGATCGGGCAGGTGAAATCGCCATTCGACCGATAGCGGATGCGGGCCGCCTCCTGGGTCAGCTGGTCATAGGCGGGATACATGTAATCGGCGAACTGGATCTCGACGCAGGGCTTCAGGCCATAGGCCGCCATGCCGATCGCGGCCCCCACGATGCCGGATTCGTTGATCGGCGTGTCGAAGCAGCGGGTCTTTCCATATTTTGCCTGCAGCCCCTGGGTACAGCGGAATACCCCGCCGAAGTAGCCGACGTCCTCCCCGAACACGACTACGTCGTCGTCGCGTTCCATGGAGACGTCCATGGCGCTGCGTACCGCTTCGATCATCGTCATTCTGGCCATGTCAGTATCCTGCCTGCTGTCGCTGGCGGCGCAGATGCGGCGGCATTTCGGCATAGACGCCTTCGAAGATGTCCCGCACCGATGGCTTGCCACCGGCATGCAGCGTGCCGTGTTCTTCCGCCTTGCGCTGGGCCGTGATCACCTCATCCATGATTTCGGCTTCGGCCTGGACATGCCGTTCCTCGGACCAGGCGCCGCGGACGATCAGATGCTTCTTCAGGCGCAGAACCGGATCGCCGAGTGGCCAGGCTTCGGATTCGGTTTTCGGCCGGTAAGCGCTCGGATCGTCGGAGGTCGAATGGGCGCCGACACGGTAGGTCACGTATTCGACAAGTGTCGGGCCCAGATTGCGCCGTGCCCGTTCGGCGGCCCAACATGCAACCGCATAGACCGCGAGATAGTCGTTTCCGTCGACCCTGAGCGCTGGAATGCCGAAGCCAAGGCCTCGGGCGGCAAAGGTGCCCGAGCCGCCTCGGGCTATGCCCTGAAAGGTGGAGATCGCCCACTGATTGTTGACGACATTGAGGACCACAGGCGCCCGGTAGGTCGAGGCGAAAACCAGAGCCGAATGAAAATCCGACTCGGCTGTCGAACCGTCACCGATCCACGCAGCCGCTATGCGGCTGTCGTTCTTGATCGCCGAAGCCATCGCCCAGCCGACGGCCTGGACATACTGGGTGGCGAGATTGCCGGAAATGGTGAAGAAGCCATGTTCCCTAGAGGAATACATGATCGGCAATTGCCGCCCGCGCAGAGGATCTGCCTCGTTCGAGAAGATCTGGTTCATCATCTCGACCATCGGATAGTCATCGGCGATCAGAAGTCCGGCCTGCCGATAGGTCGGGAAGTTCATATCGCCCTTCTGCAGGGCCTTGCGGAAGGCGCAGCTGACGGCTTCTTCGCCGAGATGCTGCATGTAGAAGGACGTCTTGCCCTGGCGCTGTGCCATCAGCATCCGGGCGTCGAAGGCCCTGAGCGTCATCATGTGGCGAAGGCCGTTTCGCAGTTCGTCGTCTGTCAGCAGACCTGCCCAGGGGCCGACGGCCTCGCCGTCGCGGTTCAGAACGCGGATGATCGAATAGGCAAGGTCGCGGATGTCTTCTGCGGCCGCATCAACGGGCGGCCGGGGCACCGCACCTGCCTTGGCTATTTTGACGTTGGAAAAGTCCGGTTCTCCACCCGGCCGAACGGCGGGTTCGGGGACATGCAGGCTCAGGTGAGCGGGTTCCACCATCGATTTCCTCCCGTGAAGACTGCTTCTCTCCCCGGAAGCGTGTCAATCAAGGAGGATGGTATGCGTCTTGCGAGTGGCAAGCCATGACAAAAATGCCTCGAATTTTTTGGGCAGTTTTGCCATAGGTGCGATGAGGGCCCGTGCTTCCGCTAGGCGAGCTGCATGGATCTTGCGCTCCGGCGGAATGCCTCGGGGCTTTCGCCCATCCATTTCTTGAAGGCGCGGTAAAAGGCGCTCGGTTCGGAATAACCAAGACCGGCGGCAATATCGCTGACGGTCTGTGGCGTGTTGATCAGCATGTCGCGTGCGAGGTCGCGGCGGATGTCGTCCTTGATGCCGGCATAACTTTGACCCTCGTCGTGCAGCCGATGGCGAAGCGTCGAAGACGACATGCGCATCTCTCGGGCGAGGTCTGCAAAACTGCCCCACTCGGTCGGCCCTTTCTGGCCCAACCGACGCCGGACTGCCGCTGCCGTGCCTGCGTCGTATCGATATCGGATCAGGATATTGGCCGGTGCTCCTCGGAGGAATTGCCGCAAGGCCTGCTCGTTGCGGGAGATCGGCAAATCGAGCAGCGACGCATCGAAGCCGAGGCGGCTCACCGGTTGTGAAAAGCGGATGGGAGCGCCGAAGAAAAGCCGGTGCTCGGCGCTCAACTCCGGTTCGCTGCAGCGGAAATCGACGAGGCGAATGGGTATGCGGCGCCCCACCAGCCAGCAGGTCAATCCATGCAGAATGATCCAGTAGCTGCGATAGGCGAAGGCGGAGCGGGGTTTGCCGGTGTCGCAAAGCTCGATCACCGCCGTGCCGTCACGGACGAGGAGCCGCCCGGTCGGTTCGCCCAGGACGACATTCAAGAACCGCAGCGCCCGCCGCAGCGCGCGGTCGAGCGTCGGCGCATGCATGACGCAATGGCAGAGAAGCGTGAAGCTGCCGCGTGGCATGGGCCGCTCGCCGAGGCCGAAACACTCGTCGTTCAGTTCCTCGGCTATCGCCAACCACAAGCGGCCGAAGGTCTGGGTCGAGACCGGCTTGTCGACGACAGCTGGAAGGCCGAGCCGAGACAGGAGCGGTTCGGTCGGCCGCCCGGCACGTCTTAGGCTGTCGAGTGCCTCCTCTACGAAGCCGGTCGAGATCAGGTGTCGTTCCATGTCGGCCATGACTGCTGTCTGACCCTCCCTGAGTGGCAAAACTGGCCGTAATAATGGATCTATTTCGTCATCGGTTGCAACACTGAAACGCGATAGAGTTTGGTTCCAAATGGGAGACTGCTACCGCCTCTGGGAGGAGATTCGATGCGCATTGAGAATGCCGGTTTCATCGTGACGGGCGGTTGCTCCGGTCTCGGGGCCGCTACCGCGCGCATGATCGTCGCGGCTGGCGGCCGCGTGGTGATTGCCGATCTCGATCGGGATCGCGGTCAGTCTCTGGCGCGGGAACTCGGTGAAAACGTGCGCTTCATCGAAACCGATGTCACCCGTGCGGATGATGCCGCAAGGGCTGTCGGTGCTGCGACCAGCACCTTCGGCAGCCTGCGGGGATTGATCAACTGCGCAGGTGTCGCCCCTGCGGAGAAGGTCGTCGGTCGCGACGGGCCGCACGGGCTGGAGAGCTTTTCACGGACGATCGGGGTCAATCTCGTCGGCACCTTCAACATGATCCGGCTTGCCGCTGCCGCGATCCAGAGAAACGAACCCGATGCCGAGGGTGAGCGTGGCGTCATTATCAATACCGCCTCCGTGGCCGCCTTTGACGGCCAGATCGGTCAGGCGGCCTATGCTGCGTCCAAAGGCGGGATCGCCGCCATGACCCTGCCGATCGCCCGTGAACTCGCACGGTTTGGCATCCGGGTGATGGCAATTGCGCCGGGTGTGTTCGAGACGCCGATGATGGCCGGGATGCCGGAGCAGGTGCGCGAAAGTCTGGCGGAGAGCGTGCCGTTTCCGCCCCGGCTCGGCAGACCGGCCGAATTCGCAGCCCTTGTCCGCCATATCGTTGAAAATACCATGCTGAACGGCGAGGTCATCCGTCTCGACGGCGCCATCCGCATGGGCGCGCGCTGACCGCTGCCGCAGGAGGAAAGATGAACTTGCACGATCCCATTGTCATCGTCGGTTCCGCCCGAACCCCGATCGGCGGTTTTCAGGGCGAGCTTCAAGGTATGACGGCGCCTGAGCTCGGTGCTGCCGCCATCCGGGCGGCGCTTGATCGTAGTGGGCTTCCGGTCGAGGCCGTCGAAGAGATCCTGTTCGGCTGTGTTCTGCCGGCCGGCCAGGGCCAAGCGCCGGCACGGCAGGCCGCGATCGGTGCCGGTCTTCCTGTCTCGGCGGGTGCGACGACCATCAACAAGATGTGTGGGTCGGGCATGAAGGCGACCATGCTCGCCCATGACCTGATTGCCGGTGGCAGCGCGTCGATTGCGGTGGCCGGCGGCATGGAGAGCATGACCAACGCGCCGTATCTGCTGGATCGCGCCCACGCTGGTTACCGCCTCGGTCATGGGCGGGTGCTCGACCACATGTTTCTCGACGGGCTCGAGGATGCCTATGACAAGGGCCGGCTGATGGGTGCCTTCGCCGAAGACTGCGCCGAGGCCTACCAGTTTACGCGTGAGGCACAGGATGCCTATGCCGTTGCCTCGCTGACGCGGGCGATGAAGGCGATTGCCGATGGCAGCTTCGATCGCGAAGTCGTGCCGGTGGTTGTCAAAGCAGGCAAGGCGGAGCAGGTGGTCAGTCGCGACGAGCAGCCGGGCAAGGCAAAGCCGGAGAAGATCCCAACCCTGAAGCCCGCCTTCCGCGACGGCGGTACGGTAACGGCTGCCAATTCCAGCTCGATCTCCGATGGTGCTGCAGCACTCGTCCTGATGCGCCGCTCGGAAGCGGAGCGGCGCGGTCTTAGCCCCCTTGCCACGATCCTGGGGCATGCCACGCATGCGCAGGCGCCCAGCCTCTTCGCCACGGCGCCGATCAGTGCCCTGCAGAAGCTCTCCGATCGCATAGGCCTGCCGCTGTCTGAGGTCGACCTGTTTGAAATCAATGAAGCCTTCGCCGTCGTCGCCATGGCCGCGATGCGCGATCTCGATCTGCCGCATGACAAGGTCAATGTTCACGGCGGTGCCTGCGCGCTCGGTCATCCGATCGGCGCCTCGGGCGCGCGGATCCTGGTGACGCTGATTGCGGCGCTCGAACGCTACGATCTGAAACGCGGCATGGCAGCCTTGTGCATCGGTGGCGGCGAAGCCACGGCGATTGCCATCGAGCGGGCGTGATTGGAGGAGACCCATGATCCTTTCGGAGCTTCAACAGCAGATACTGGACATGACCCGCAGCTTCGCCCGCGAGCGGCTTGCCCCAGGTGCCGCCGAACGCGACCGGCAACACCGTTTCCCACGTGAGGAACTGACCGAGATGGGTGAGCTGGGGCTGCTTGGCATGCTGGTGCCGGAAGCCTATGGCGGCTCGGATACGGGCGTGCTTGCCTATGCGATTGCGGTCGAGGAAATTGCCGCCGGCGATGGCGCCTGCTCGACGATCATGAGTGTCCACAGCTCGGTCGGGTGTGTGCCGATCCTGAAATTCGGGACGGAAGAGCAGCAGCAGCGCTTCCTGCCGAAACTGGCCTCAGGCGAATGGATCGGCGGCTTTGCCCTGACGGAACCTCAGGCCGGATCGGATGCCTCCAACCTCAAAACCCGGGCACGGCGTGAGGGTGACCATTACGTCATCGACGGTGCCAAGCAGTTCATCACCTCTGGCAAGAACGGCCATGTCATCATCGTGTTTGCCGTGACCGATCCCAGCGCGGGCAAGACCGGGATCACGGCCTTCATCGTGCCGACGGATACACCGGGCTACGAGGTCCTGCGTGTCGAGGAGAAGCTCGGTCTCAACGCGTCAGACACCTGCCAGATCGCCTTCAACGGGATGAAGATCCCCGTCGAGAACAGGCTCGGCGAGGAGGGGGAAGGTTATCGTATCGCGCTTTCCAATCTGGAAGGAGGGCGTATCGGGATCGCCGCACAATCGGTCGGCATGGCGCAGGCGGCTTTCGAGGCGGCACGCGACTATGCCGGTGAGCGAAAGGCCTTCGGCAAAGCAATCGCCGAACATCAGGGAGTCGCCTTCCGTCTCGCCGATATGGCGACACAGATCGAGGCAGCGCGGCAGCTCGTCTGGCATGCAGCTTCGCTGCGCGAGGCGGGCATTCCCTGCATCTCCCAGGCTTCAATGGCGAAGCTCTTCGCTTCCGAAATCGCCGAGCGGGTCTGCTCGGATGCTATCCAGATCCATGGTGGCTACGGCTATATGCGGGATTATCCGGTTGAGCGGATCTACCGGGATGCCCGTATCTGCCAGATCTATGAAGGCACAAGCGATGTGCAGCGGATGGTGATTGCGCGGAACCTGTAGGATTCCAAATGGACATCATCCAGGGACTGACGTTTACAGAGGGAGGAAACGGCATGGTTGAGACTATCGCCTTCATTGGTCTTGGCAATATGGGAGGGCCGATGGCGGCCAATCTCGTAAAGGCGGGGTATCCGGTCCGGGGCTTCGATCTTTCCGAACCAGCCAGGAAGGCCGCGACGGAGAACGGCATCACGCTTTGCGAAAGTGCTGCGCAAGCCGTCGGCGGAGCCACCATCGTCATCACCATGCTGCCTGCCGGCCACCATGTCCTGTCGGTCTGGAGCGAGCTGGCCGAAGCCGTCGGCAAGGGGACACTGCTGATCGACTGTTCGACGATCGACGTAGACAGTGCCCGCAAGTCCCATGCGCTTGCCTACGAGGCCGGCTACCTGTCGCTCGACGCGCCGGTGTCGGGCGGAACGACGGGGGCGAGTGCGGCCACGCTGACCTTCATGGTCGGTGGGGAGCCGGATGCTTTGAACCGGGGTCGGCCGGTGCTGGAAGCCATGGGACGGCGGGTCGTGCATTGCGGTTCGGCCGGTGCCGGCCAAGCGGCCAAGATCTGCAACAACATGATCCTCGGGATCACCATGGCGGGGGTCTGCGAGGCCTTCGTACTTGGGGAAAAGCTCGGGGTCTCGCATCAGGCCCTGTTCGACGTGGCCTCGACGTCATCGGGCCAGTGCTGGGCGATCAGCACGAACTGCCCGGTTCCGGGTCCCGTTCCGACATCGCCTGCAAACCGGGACTACAAGCCGGGCTTTGCCGCCGCCCTGATGCTGAAAGACATGCGGTTATCGCAGGAAGCGGCGAAATCGACCGGTGCGGCTACGGCCCTCGGTGCACATGCGACAGAGCTTTATGAACTCTTCGACCAGCTCGGGCACGGCGGCGAAGATTTTTCGTCGATTATCAATCACATCAGAGACAAGGCTAGCTGAAGAGCAAGTTGCCAAGGCCTCAAACGACCAGCGGCATCAAGCTCCCATTGCCGAGTTTGAGCTGCCTTGAACTCACCCGCTTCAGCAAGGCGGCATCATGGCTGATCGCCAGGATGCCGAGGCCCTGGCAGCAGCGCTCCATCAGGAAGGACCAGATTTCCACCTGGGTGATCGGGTCAAGCATGGCGGACACTTCGTCGGCGACCAGGAAGCGGGTGTCGGGGCCAAGCGCCCTTGCAAGGACCACCCGTTGCAGCTCTCCACCCGAGATTTCATGCGGGTAGCGGTCGAACCAGGTCCGCGACACGCCGATGGCATCCAGCGTCTGATCATCCGGCTGCCAGGCTTCCGCAATGATCCGACCCAGACGCCATCGCGGATTAACGGCGAAGACCGAGGACTGGTGAATGTGCTGAACCCCGCGGTAGCCGGGGGCAGGGGTGGTGCCATCGAGGAGAACCTCTCCCTTCTGCGGCTTCAGATAGCCCGCCACGATGCGCCCTAGCGTCGATTTTCCAGTGCCGGAGGGGCCGGCAAGGCCGATGATCTCGCCTTCTTTAAGCGTTAGCGATACCCCATCAAGGATGGGCTCTGCTTTGCCAAAGCCGAACTCAACGCCTCTCACCTCAAGCACGCGCGGCCTCCCGCTCAAGCGGTGCGGTCGTGAACTGGTTTCCTGGCATGGCAAGCCACAGCGCTGTTGCATAAGGCAGCGTCAGCCGTCTGCCATCATCGGAAAACGCATTGGCCGGCTCGATGCCGAGCAATCTGCCCTGTTCCAGAATCGCGACCCGATCGGCATGGGAGACGGCGGTGACGAGATCATGGGTAATCAGCAACACGGCCTTGCCGCCATCGGCAAGGCGGCGCAGATGACGAAGCACGTTGTCCGCAGCGTCCGGATCGAGCCCGCTTGTCGGCTCGTCGGCGACGATCAGATCCGGCTCTCCGATGGTGGCGATGGTGAGAAGCAGGCGGCGCGCCATGCCGCCGGAGACCTGATGCGGATAAAGCCGCATGACCTCGGCATCGAGGCCGAAACTCTCAAGGGTGTTCACGAGGTCTGCCGTCGTTTTCGCTTTGCCGCTGCGTTTGGCGGCCCACAGCAATTGTTTGCCGCAGCGCGCCAGCGGATCGAGATGGCTGAGCGATTGCGGAACCAGCGCCATGCGCGTGCCTTGGCATCTGCCGCCATTCACCGCTTCAACCGGCTCCCCGTTCAGCGATATGCTGCCGCGTACCACCGCATTCTCCGGCAAAATGCCGAAGAGTGCGTGCGCAAGCAGGCTCTTTCCAGCCCCGGAGGCGCCCACCAGCGCAAGGATCTTGCCGCGATCCACCTCGAGGTCGATGCCGTCGAGTGCCGGCACTTCGCTGCGATGGATCAGGCCGTCATAGCGCAGGAAGCCAATGGAGAGGTTTTCAATTAAAAGCATCACGTCTGCTCCTGCCGGGGATCGGTCAGCAGCCGGAGCCCATTGCCGATGGCATCGAAACTTAGGACCACGAGGAGCAATGCCAGCCCCGGAAACAGACCAAGCCACCATTTGCCGGCAGAGAGATAGCGCATCGAATCCGATAGCAGAACGCCGATGGCGGGTTTGGAGGGTTCCAGTCCGAAGCCGATGAAGGTCAGGCCAGCCTCATGCAGGATGGCATGGGGAAAGAGAAGCACGAGGCCGACAAGCAGTTGCGGCACCAGATGCGGCAGAAAGTGGTGCCAACCGATGTAGAACCAGGATTTGCCGAAGTGCCGGGATGCCTGGACGAACTCAGCCTGGCGCAGTTGCAGCAACTCGGCTCTCAGAATGCGGGTGAGCCGCGGCCAATGGGTGACGGCAACGGCGATCATCACCGCCGTCGTGCCGCCGCCGAGACCGAAAGAGATGAGGATCAGAAGCACAAAATGCGGCAGTCCCATCGCAGCATCGATCAGGAAGGAGATGGCTTCATCGGCCAGCCGCCCGCCTGTGGTTGCTGCAAGTGCCAGCAGCATGGCGATGACGACGGAGCCTGCAGCCGCAATCAAGCCGACCCAGAAGCTCAAGGCGAGGCCATGCAAGGTCCGGGCAAACATGTCGCGCCCGAGCTGATCGGTTCCCGCGGGATGGCTCAGCGACGGCCCGAGCAGGCGCGTGGAAAAGTCGGCATCAATGCCGTAGCCGCCGTAGAGATGGGTTGACACGAGAACGGCAGCCAAAGCGAGCACGGCGATGGCAGAGACGAGCAGCGTTCGTATTCGGTGCCCATCCGGCGTGCGGTCGGGGGCGGAGGGCGGGAGATCGAGGATGGCACTCATGCGATGCGCGCTCCCGATGCCATGCGGGGATCGACCAGCCGGTAAAGGAGATCGGCAATCGAGTTGCCGACAAAGACGACAAAGGTCAGCGCCAGCGTGATGGCAAGAAGCAGGGGCACATCGCCCCGGATGCCGGCTTCCACGGTTGCCTTGCCAAGCCCTGGATAGGAAAAGACCTGTTCGGCGAGAACCGAGCCGCCGAAGAGTTCGCCGAGCGAGGCAAAGAGAACGGTGATCGCCGGGAGCGCTGCATTTCGTGCGCCATGATGCAAGGCGATGTCCATGCGCGAGGCGCCCTGCGCCTTGGCATAAAGTGCGTAGTCGGATTGCATGATCTCGATCATTTTTGCGCGGGTGTGCAGCGCGATCTGGGCAATGCCGAGCACGCTCAGCGTGGCGAGCGGCAAGGCGAGGTGTCTGATGCGATCGAGAATGGTTGCCTCTTCCGGCAGAACGCCGATCGGCGTCGCACAACAGATCGGCGCCCAATTAAGGCCCACGGCAAAAATCACCAGGAGCATGATGGCCAGCCAAAAGGTCGGCGTCGAGGCGAGCACATAGGAGTAGACACGGATAATCCGGTCTGCCCAGGATCCAGCAAAAGCACCGGCAATCACCCCGAGGGCAAAGCCGAGCACGCCGGAGAGAAGCCAGGCAAGCCCCATCAGGGGAAGCGACGCCTTGAACCTCGAGACAAGGACGTCGGCGACAGGCGCGTTGTAAGTCATCGAGTAACCGAGATCGCCAGCCATCAGATTGTTGGCCCAGCGCCAGAACTGCGTTGCCGCGGGCTGGTCGAGCCCCCATTTCTCGGCAATCAATGCCCTCTGCTCGGGCCCGGCACGCGCGATATCAGCCCCGAGATAGGCATTGATCGGATCGACCGGGGAGTGCTTGGCCAGTGCAAAGGCGACGATCGCCACCGTCATGAGGACAAGCACAAGCCGGATCGCCTTTGCCGCGATCAACCCGAACCAGCCGACTTCCCCCGCCTTAGTCACACGTCCATTTCCAGTTCTGCATCATCGCGGTAATCGGCCATCCGTGGCCGTGCGGCTCGATCTGGGTCGCGCCAATATCGAGGCATTCGTTCACGTAGTAAACATGGTCCAGATTGACGAGCCAGGCCCAGGCCGCGTCTCCCTTGGTGCCGAAGCCAGTCGATCCGTCCCACTCGGCTTTTCGCCAGTCGGCGAAGGATGCTTCAAGGCTTTCGGCGCTCTGAGCCGCGGCAAGATGCTGGTCGACGGTGGGGTTGGCGTAGAAGCCTGCGTTGTAGAACTCCACGCCACTTAGGGTGGACTGATAGAGATTATATACCTCGAGCGGTGAGTGGCTGCCCCAGCCGAACAGCACAGGTTCCGAATGCATGATGCGACCGATCTCGTCCCAGCTCTTGCCAGTTGCCGTCGCCTCAATGCCGAGTGCCTTCATTTGTGCAGACACGGTCTCGGCCAGCATGCGTCGGGTGGAATCCGACGCGGGATAGTTGATCGGAAATGCGGCCCGCAGGCCATCTTTCACGCGGATGCCGTCGTTGCCGAGCACCCAGCCGGCGTTTTCCAGCTCGGTCTTTGCCTGCTCGAGGTCGAAGCTTACCGCGGCGTCCGGATTGGACCAGGGCAGACCATCGGCCGGGCCTGCTGCCGGGCTCCCGTGACCGAGCAGGGCGACCTCGACCAATTGGTTCCGATCGATCCCGAGATTGACGGCACGCCGGATGGCAGGATCGGCCGTGACATCATTGCCGAGTTTCTTGCCTTCGCCAACGACCTTGCCCTCGTCCTTCACCATAGGGAAGACGATGCCTCTGTTGTCGACCGACTGGGCAACGATCTGCTTGAAACCTTGCGGTACCGCATCGGCGGCCGTCGCAGGCACCGAGACCATGTCCACCTGTCCGGCCTGTGCTGCCGCGAGACTGGTGTCTTCTTCGGTAAACAGGAAGGTGATCCGCTCGAAGGGCCCGGTCTCGCCGTAATAATTCGGGTTTTTCTCGACGATCAACTGTTGGCCTTCGGTCCAGGAGACGAGCTTGTAGGGTCCTGACCCGATGGGCTTGCGCGCATAGCCTTCGCCGTAGCTGTCCGAGGGCACTATTCCGAGCGCGTAGAAGTTCTCGGTGAAAGTGATCCATGGCTTTTTCAGCCGGATCTCGACGGTCTGGTCGTCGATGGCGCGGGCGGTTTCGAGTGCGGTCAAGTCAGCGGCGCTGCCGATCTTTGCAGCTTCGTTGAAGGTGAAGGCGACGTCTTCGGCGGTGAGCGGCGAACCATCGGAGAACTTTGTGTCCGGCCGTAGCCTGATGGTCCATGTCAGCCGATCATCGGAAAGCGACCACTTCGTTGCGAGATCGGGGCGCGTCTTCAAATCGGCATCGCGGGTCAGGAGGGTCGATTGAAAAAGCGGATGACCGTAACGTCCCCAACCCGTCAGGGGGTCGTAACCACCTTCAGGCTCGCCGCCGATGGCGAGCACCAGTTGCGATTTCGTCGCAGCAAGGGCCGTGCTGGACAAGAAGGCAGCAGCGAGGGCGGTCGAAAATGCAACCCGCAGAATTGCCTTGGTCATGAAAATTCCCCTATACCCAATCAGACGGTGCCGGGCGCACCTACGAAATAACCGGACCATAATCCTGGGAAAGTATGATGTCTATATCAAAACATCATACGATCGGAGTTTGATATGCAGCGTGTGACAATCACCCTTGATGACGAGCTGATGCAGGAGCTTGATTCGCTGATTGAGACTCGCGGCGATCAGAACCGGTCAGAGGCGATCCGCGATCTCGTGAGAGCAGGTCTGAAGGAAGCCACCCGAAATGCGAAGGGTGACGAACCCTGTATCGGCGTGTTGAGCTATGTCTACGATCATGCCGCCCGCGACTTGGCCCGGCGGCTGACGAACAGCTTCCACCATCATCACGACCTGACGATCGCAAGCCTGCATGTGCATCTCGATACCGAGAATTGCCTCGAAGTCGGCATCCTGAAGGGTTCGATGAACGAGGTGCAGCATTTTTCCGACCACATCACTGCAGAGCGATCGGTGCGTCACGGGAGTGTCCAGATCATACCGCTGCAGGGCAGCGAAGACTGACCGCTCGATCGGGCCCTCCTTGAGCTTCGTCCCCGTCTCAGGGCTCGGACAGTCTCACCGAGCCTGGCGCGAAACCTTCATCACCTCGGCTCTGATCTCTGCGCCATGCTCATCCAGTCGCGGTGGGGGCGAGACGGCAAATTCGGGCTCCCCATCAAAGCTGTAAGGCGGCCGGACGGTCGTGAAGTCTCCCATCTCGGCATTCGGAACGGTGACCGCAATTTGCAGATGCCGTGCCTGTGGGTCTTCGAGCGCCTCGTCGCTATCGTAGGCCGGTGCATAGGGCACTTCGTTCGCTTCCAGCAAACCGCACCATTCGTCTCGCGGCTTGCTTCGAAACACCGGAGCGAGAATGTCGATCAGCTCATCCTGATGCCGGATGCGATCCAGGCGCTCGCGGAAGCGGGGATCATCTGCCAGATGGCGCTGCTGGGTCGCATCGAGCAGACCTTCCCAGAACTTCTGTGGCGAGGAGAGGTGGAATGCGATCCATTTCCGGTCGGCGCATTCGAAGGTGTAGGATTGGCTGACCACCGGTCGCGACAAAGGTCCCATGACCTCTCCGGCGCTGTAGTAATGGGTAAAACTGTCGAGATTGAAGTGGCTCATGGCCTCCAGCATCGAGATATCTAGCCTGTGGCCCTTGCCTGTCTTTCCGCGCTCGATCAGGGCTGCGAGGATGCCGGTTGCCGCATAGTGTCCCGTCACCGCATCGGCCAGAGCCGGGCCGATGACGCGGGGACGGTCGGGTGGTGTCACGAGGCGCAGAAAGCCGCTGGCCGCCTGTGCCACAGTGTCATAAGCCGGTCTGTCCCGTGCCGGCCCCGAGGTGCCGAAGCCTGAAATCGCGCAGTAGACGAGCCGCGGATTGAGTGCTCTCAGTTCGGTTTCGCCCGCGCCGAGCTTTTCGGCGACCCCCGGCCGGAAGTTCTGGATGAAGACGTCTGCCGAAGCGATCAGGGCCTGAAAGACAGCGAGATCCTCGGGGTTTCGTGTGTCGAGGGCAATGGAGCGCTTGTTGCGATTGTAGGTCTGAAAATGGGGCGAGTAGAGCCCGCCCTTGAAGGCGCGGAATGGATCGCCCTCTCCGGGGCGCTCGACCTTGATGACGTCGGCACCGAGGTCGGCCAGTTGCATCGCTGCGGCTGGACCCGTGATGTAGGTCCCCATCTCGATGACCCGAATGGACTGAAGCGGTTTCATTCGGATGTCTCTCCGTCATAGGAAATCGCGAGATCCGCATTGTGGGACAGGATGAAGCCTATCGGCCGTTCGCTTTCCTCATAGAGATGGGCGGCAAGGCCTGCGGCTCGGGCAATGAGAGGGATGGCCTTCAGGGCTGCGAGCGGCCATCCGGCATCGAGCATGACGGCGGGGATGGCGCCTGAGACATTGATCGGCAAGGGGCGGTTCATGATGCCGGGCGCGAGGTTGCCCAGCAGTCTTAAGGTGGCGATGTGCTGCCCGGAAATCTGCAGTTCGTCGGCCACGGCCAGCAGACGGTCCGCGCGGGGATCTCCGCCTGCGTGCTGGGGGTGGCCAAGCCCCGGAACTTTCCGACGCTCTTTTAGGAAAACGTCAAGCGAGTCGCGTACCGCCGCCTCGTTTCCGCCAGCGGCGACCACTTCTGCCAGATATCGTCCCGCCACCTCCGAGGAGCCGGCAACGACGGTGCCCATGCCGAGAAGACCGGCGGCCATGGCGCCCTGCCAGGCCTCGGGGGCTGCTGCAAGCGTCATGCGGGCCGCCTGTACGGACGGAACCAGTCCATGTTCGGCAATTGCGACCAGGCAGGCGTTGAGGGCCGTGGTCTGTCGCTTGTCCGGCCGTTTGCCGCAGACCAGCAGCCAGAAGTAATCGGTGAAATCGATCTTGCCGATCAGGTCGTCACACAGATCATGGCCTCTGACCGTGATGGATGTTGCATCCGATGTGGCGATCGCGGTGAAAGCGTGGTCCTGCTTGCCAATTCTCATTCACAGTTCCTTTTCGCATGGCGAAAATAAATTCACTTGTCGAATAATAGAACCTGTTCTAGCTTTGCGTCAACCCGGCGGGAGACGGGTAGTCGAGTGGAGGATGTCGATGGCTCAGATCAATCAGTTCACGATTACCGAGGCGGTGAAGGAAAGTTTCCAGACTGAGGAGGGCAGTCGTTTCAAGTTCCTGCTTGAGACGTTCATTGACCACCTCCACGACTATACGCGTGAAGTGAACATGACCCATGAAGAATGGATGGGCATGCTGATGTTCCTCTATGATTGCGGGAAGATCTCCACCCCGGAACGGCACGAGTTCATTCTGCTGTCCGACGTTGTCGGCCTGTCCGCGCTGGTCGACATGATCAACACCCGCGGCGGGGCGACCGAAGGCTCCAATCTCGGTCCTTTCTACCTTGATGATGCACCGGAGCTCGAATTGGGCGGCGATCTCGCCCGGGGGCGTGACGGCACGACGCTGCTGGTGCACGGTATCGTGCGTGACTCTCTTGGCAATCCGCTTCCGGGCGCGATTGTCGACACTTGGCAGGCTGATGGCAGCGGCACCTATCCGATCCAGGAGCATGGGCAGGACAAATACGACTTGCGTGGCAAGATCACCGCTGATGGCGAAGGCCGCTACTACTACACCACGGTGCTGCCAAAGCCCTACACCGTTCCCTATGACGGTCCGGTCGGACGTCTGCTTCGTGCCGGCAACCGCCATGCCTGGCGGGCCGCGCATCTGCACTTCATCGTCCGCGCCGAAAAAATGCGGGCGATCACGACGGAACTGTTCTTCGAGAACACGGAATACATCGACAATGACGCGGTTTTCGGAGTGCGAAAATCGTTGATCGCCAAACTGGAACCTGTCAAGAAATCCGAGGAATTCCCGTTTGCCCTCGAGAAGCGTCCGGACGCCAAGTGCAGGTTCGACTTCGTGCTTGCACCCGAGGGCTGAACTTTGCTGGACAGGGTGGACATGGTTGAGGATCCGAAGCGATCGGCGGAGTTCGTTGAAGCGCTGGCAAAGGGGATCGCCGTCATCGAATGTTTCGATGCCGCGCATCCCGACATGACACTGAGCGAGATCGCGCGGCGCGTCGGTCTGTCACCCGCTGCTGCCCGCCGCAGTCTGATCACGCTTTCGGCGCTCGGTTACGTCGGCTCCGCTGGCAAGCGCTTTTTCCTGAAGCCCAAGGTTATGACACTCGGCTCCGGCTTCTATTTTGCCGCCCGCATTGATGAGATCCTGTTGCCGGAACTTAGGCAGATCGTCGAAACCCATGGTGATGCCGCCTCCGTCGCCATGCTCGATGGGCACGACGTCATCTATATCGCACACCATTCCACCCAGCGCGCGAGAAGGGCGACGGCCGTGGTCGGAGCGCGTTACCCCGCCCATGCGACGTCGCTGGGGCGCGTTTTGTTGGCCGGTCTTCCGAAGTCCGAGCTCGAGCGTTACTTCGCGAGGGTGGAGCCGAAGGCGCTGACTTCACGAACCGTCACTGACAAGAATGCCCTGAGTGCGCTGATCGCCGAAGCCGGGGAGCGCGGCTATGCGACGACGATCGATCAGCTCGACTACGGGATTACGGCTCTCGCGGTGCCGATCCGCAATGCAGAGGGCAGGGTCACGGCAGCGGTCAATTCCTCCGGCTATTCGGGGCTTGTCAGTCCGGAGCAGATGGTGACGGATCGGCTGGGTGATCTTCGGGTTGCTGCTGGCCGGATCAGCGCGGCTGCGGCCCGAACACCAGCGCTATCGGCAGCACTGAACGGATAAGGGAGCCGAAGGGCCTGCGCAGGCTTTGCGCGCCCGGTTTAGGGTGCGAATTAAATTTCGTATTGCGAAAAATGGGAGGTGGGCATGTGTAAATTCTGTGATGTGAGACTGAGATCCCCTGCAGATGTCGGCGGAGGATCCCTTCCGCAGCTTGGTCGCTCCAGCGCGACGCAGCCGTTGCCGGCTGGACTGGGCCAGCCCGGTCGCAAGACCTTGATCAAGGGCGGCGCCGTCCTGTCCATGGATCCGACCGTCGGCAATTACACTATCGGTGATGTGTTGATCGAGGGGGCGAAGATCCGCGCCGTCGGCCCCCACCTGGACTCTGCTGATGCGGCGGTGATCGATGCCAGTGGTATGATCGTTATGCCGGGTTTCATCGACACCCATCATCATCAGTTCGAGACCGCTCTGCGCAGCCTCTTGTCCGATGCCATTCTGGTGAATGACGGGCGTCCGGAAAGCACCGCCAATTATTATGAGTGGATGCTGCAGAAGTTCTCGGTCCTCTATCGCCCGGAGGATGTCTACATCTCCGAACTCTTCGGCAGTATCGCGCAGATCGATGCCGGCGTGACGACCGTGATGGATGTGAGCCAGATCCATCACTCGCCGGAGCATTCGGATTCGGCCATTGCTGCCCTGAGGGATGCGGGTCGTCGCGCAGTCTTCGGCTATTTCGAAGGCTGGGGCGATCTTGCCAAGTATCCGGGCGATGCGCGGCGGATCAGGGCCGAACATTTCTCCAGCGATGATCAATTGCTGACAATGGTGATGGGCGGGGAGATCTACCTGCCTTTCCATGAAGAGGCGTGGGCGACGGGCCGCGAGCTCGGTCTGCCGATCGCCCTGCATGTTGTCGGAACCTTCGGCATGCAGCCGACCTTCGACGGCCTAGCCATGGCCGGCAAGTTCGGCCCGGACAATATCTTCATCCATATGACAGGAATGAGCGACATGGCCTGGCAGCGGGCGGCGGATGCCGGCGCGCATATCTCGCTCTCCGTGCCGATCGAGATGCAGATGCGTCATGGAGAGCCGCCGCTTCAGAAAGCCCTCGACCTCGGTCTGCAGCCATCGCTTTCCACCGACGTCGAATGCACGATGACCGCAGACATGTTCACGCAGATGCGCTCGACGATCACCCTCCAGCGGATGATTGCCAATGAGAAGGCGCTGCGCGGCGAAGACTATCCCAAGCTGCTCTCGGCCATGGATGTGATCCGGTTCGCAACCATCGAGGGTGCGCGGGGTCTGAAGCTGGAGCACAAGACCGGAAGTCTCACGCCTGGCAAGGATGCTGATATCATTCTGCTCGATGCAACCGCGCTCAATGTAGCACCCTTGAACCACGTGCCGGGTGCCGTCGTCACGCTGATGGAACGCAGCAATGTCTCGACGGTGCTTTGCGCGGGACAGGTCAAGAAGTGGCAGGGAAGCCTGATCGGTCACGATATCGCAAAGCTGCGGCGGGAGCTGGAGGCGAGCCGCAACTATCTGTTCGAGAAGGCGGGCGTGGAGCAGGATCTGTTTCGCCAGTAGCGCGGAAGCTGGCGCACAAAGAAGCTGACGGGCGCATCCGATATGGGCGCGCCCGTCAGCGGGGAGGAAAAGAAGATGAGTTCCGGACCTCAGCTGCTGGTCAAGGGCTCAATTGATCCGCAGTCACACTTGGTCCTTTCGCACCAGCACGAAGTCGTGCTTCACTTCCCAGAATTCTTCGCTGAAACCGTATTCGGCGGCACGCTGCGGATCTTTTCGGCGGTCGAATTTCGCCAGCAAGCTTTCCTTGACGCCGAAGACGGCGTCCGAATGGATGTATTGATCATCTGGATCGAAGATGTGGGTCACGAGCGTCTCGTAGCCCTCGGCCTTGATGATGTAGTGCAGATGGGCCGGACGGTAGGGATGACGGCCGAGCTTGCCGAGCAACTGGCCGACCGGGCCGTCGTCGGGGATCGGATAGAATTTCGGCTTTACCGCGCGGAACCAGTAGTGTCCGTCCGTCCCTGTGCGGAAGACGCCGCGCAGGTTGAAGTCGGGCTGGATGCCCTTCTGCTGGACGTCGTAAAAGCCCTCGTCATTGGCTTGCCAGACATCGATCACGGCACCCTCGATCGGCTTGCCCTCGGTGTCGAGGATGCGGCCTTCGATGACCATATCCTCGCCCTTGGAATCCAGGCAGATATTGGCGCCCATCGGCATTTCGGGCGCATCGGCCACGTGGAAGGGGCCAAGCACCGTGCTTTCCGAGGCACCCGAGGGTTTGCGGTTGTTGACCGCATCGACCAGCATCGAGACGCCCAGCACGTCGGACAGCAGGATGAACTCCTGCCGCCATTCGTTACACATCTGGCCGGTGCGGGTCAGGAAGAGGATCGCCTCCATCCATTCGTCCTGGGTCGGCTCCAGTTCCTTGACCGCCTCATGCAGCTTGCGGGTGATCACCTCCATCACCTGCTTCAGCCGCTCGTCCCTGGCGTTGGCGTTTCTGCCGGTCACAACCTCGACGGAGGTCTCCTCAGTGAAATAGCCCTTTTCATGCGCGTCCATGATCGCTCCTCACCGGTTCAGAATGGATGTCAGCACACGCCGCAGCTCGCCTTCGGGATCCTTGACGGCGGCTTCCGCGCGCCAGGCGACGTGATGGTCCGGGCGCACCAGGAGTGCACCGGAATCGCGGATCTCGCGGGCACGGGCCCAGTCGCCGGAGAAGTCCTGCCAGGTCTGGCGAGGGCCGATCTTGTGGACCGTGATCGGCAGGCCGAATTCCCTAGATAGAGACTTTGCGGCAGCGACCCAGCCATCGCCGCCGATGCCGGTCAGAACGGTGAAGACGCCGTGGCCGGTCAGATCAAGGCTTGAGACCTTCTCGCCTTCGGGACCAAAGAGCCAGACATGCGGCAGGCGGGCGCCGGGCCAGGTGGTCGGCTGATAATGCAACTCCGCGTCCTTCTCGAATGCCGGTTCCGGCTGGCCATCGGTGACCACGGCGCCGGACTTGTAGCGCTGGTTCATCTCGACACCATGGGCGTCGAATTCGTAGACCTTGTTGGCAATCGCCTGACGGATCGCCTCGCGCTGCTTTTCCGCATCTGATGTGTTGTCGCAGCGGGCGTCCATGTTCTCCTGCATCTTCACGGGGTCGACGGAATCGAGCATGCCGAGCGCCTTGAAGATCGGACCGAATTCCTCGATCGACTTGTTGGCGCGCGTGACGATCTGCTTGGCGACCGGGGCCCGTTCGGCCTGGTAGCTGTCGAGCAGGCCCATGCCGGCCTGGCCGCGGATGACGGCGGCGAGCTTCCAGGCAAGGTTGAAGGCATCCTGGATCGAGGTGTTGGATCCCAGGCCGTTCGACGGCGGATGGCGGTGGGTGGCGTCGCCCATGCAGAAGACGCGGCCGTTCGACATCGTGGTTGCATACATGTTGTTGACGGTCCAGGTGGAGACCGACTTGATCTTCGGCTGCAGGTCCTGCACACCGACGAGATCGCGCACGACCTTCGTGGCGAAGGCATCATCGACGGCGGGTGCCGGCTGGTTGATGTCGTAACCCCAGACGATCAGCCACTCGTTCCACGGGCGGACCATGCGGACGAGGCCCATGCCGATGCCGCCGACATCGGCGCCCGGCTGCAGCACCCAGTAGAGCACCGAGGGGCGATGGGCGACGTAGCGCGAGAGATCGCACTCGAAGAGGATGTTCATCGAGCCTGCGACGCCCATCTTGCCTTCGAAGGAGAGGCCGGCATGTTCGGCAACCCTGGAGTTGCCGCCATCGGCGCCGACCAGGAATTTCGACCGCACCGTGAATTGCTTGCCGGTCAGGCGGTCCAGGCAGGTTGTCGTGACACCGTCGGTATCCTGCTCGTGGCTCACATATTCCGTCGACATGCGCGCCTGCGCACCGCGCGAACAGGCGGTCTTGAAGAGCAGCGGCTCCATATAGGTCTGCGGCAGGTCGTTCATCCGCCCGGGCGAGGAGAGGAGATGTTCGGCGCGCGACAGCGGATGGTTGCCCCAGCTCTGCATGCGGCCGATTTCTTCGCCTGCAACCGCCGTGCAGAATACGTTCTGGCCCATCAGGTCCTGTTCTGTCGCGAACATATAGGCCTCGTCCTCGACGTCGCGGCCGAGATCGCGCAGAACCTCCATTGTGCGCTGGTTGGTGATATGGGCGCGGGGCGTGTTGGCGAGCCAGCGGTAGCGGTTGATGACCATCGGCTCGAGGCCGTAGCTTGCCAGAAAGGCGGCCGTTGCCGAGCCGGCTGGTCCGGTGCCGATGATCAGAACGTCGGTGGTGATGTCAGCCATGTGGCCCTCCCTTTGTCGTTTGTTCAAGCGATCCGGCCCTCAAGGTGCGGCGGACCGGAAAGAGTTCGATGCCGGTGCGGTCGGTGATCAGGCCCCAGATCCCGCGCGGCGCAAAAAGCATGGTGACGATGGCGAGGGCGCCGAGCAGCAGCAGGTACCAGGACCCGTAGCTCGACAGCGCATTCTGCATCAGGAAGAAGATGATCACGCCGAGGATCGGGCCCTCGATTGTGCCTATGCCGCCGATCACGACGATGAAGATTACATAAGCCGTCCAGTCGGTGAGCGAGAAGGCGGCGTCGGGTGAGATACGTGCCTTCTGCAAGTATATGAGTGCGCCGACGACGCCGGTGATGAAGGCGGTGGAGAGGTAGATCACGAGCTTCAACTTCTGGGCGTCCACTCCGAGTGCCCGGGCGGCCGTCTCATTGTCGCGCACGGCGGCAAGGCCTAAGCCCTGCTTGGAGCGCAGCAGGCGGTAGACGAACCAGATGGTCAGCACGAGCACGATCAGCGCCAGCCAGAAGGCTATGGCGTCGGCGGCCGCTGCGGTCCGCATGCCGAACATGTCTTCCAGGAAGGCCACGCCGAACATTTCGCGCGTCGCGTCGCGCGGAAGTGATGTGCCCGTGCCACCGCCGAGCGCTTTCCATTGAGCGAATAGCAGGCGTCCGACCTCGGCAATGACCCAGGTGCCGATGGCGAAATAGGGACCGTAGAGGCGGAAGGCGAAGAAGGCCGTCGGTATGGAGACGAGGACCGCGAAGAGGCCGGCGAGCGGGATGGCCAAAATCGGATCAACGCCCAGAAGGATGACGAAGCCGAAGAGGGCATAGGCGCCGCAGCCGACGAAAAGCTGTTGGCCGACGGAGATCAGACCCGCATAGCCCGCCAGCAGGTTCCAGCTCTGGGCGAGCGCCAGCATGGTCATGATGAAGAACAGGTCCTGCACCGCGCCGCGCGAGACGACAAAGGGGGCTGCTGCAAGGAGCAACACGAAGAAGATGGCTGCAAGCGAGAACAGCGAGGAAAGCCGGGTGCGCGTCTCAACCCGCCAGGATGGCGTTGGGCGCATGACATCAGACAGGGTTTCTCTGTTGGCGTTCATTGTCACCTCAATCGACAGCGCGCGGGAAGAGACCCCGCGGGCGGAACAGCAGGACCAGCAGGAAGGCGATATGGCCAGAGAGGATCTGCCATTCCGGGTTGATGGCGGCTCCGAGCGTTTGTGCGGCGCCCAGAATGATGCCGCCGGCGAGTGTGCCCCAGAGCGAGCCTAAGCCACCGATGATGACGGCTTCGAAGGCGTAGATCAGGCGGGCTGGTCCGGCGGTGGGATCGAAATTGGCGCGGGTGCCGAGATAAAGTGCGGCGATGGTGACGATCACCATGGCAAGGCCGGTTGCGATAGCGAAGATCTGGTTCGGACGGATGCCCATCAGGCCTGCCGTCACCACATCGTCGGAGGTTGCGCGGAAGGCGCGGCCGAGCGCAGTCTTGTAGATCAGCTGGTTCAGGCCGACGATCACGAGGATGGCTGAGGCGAAGGTCATGAGCGGCATCACGCCGGCATTGATGCCGCCGAGCGAGATCGAAGCCTGCTCCAGCGCACCTGCGGGGATGCGCTGGCTGTCGGCGGTGAAGGTTTCGAGAAGGCCGTTCTGGATGACGATCGACAGCCCGAAGGTGACGAGCAGCGGCGGCAGGATGTCCTTGCCGAGCGTCCGGTTCAGCAGGTGATATTGCAGAAGATAACCCACCCCGAACATCAGTGGGCCGGCGATCAGTGCCGCGAGGAAGGGGTTGAGCCCAAGCGTCGAGACGAGCAGCAGGATCAAAAAGGCCGCAAAAACGATCAGGTCGCCATGGGCGAGATTGACCAACCGCATGATGCCAAAGACGAGCGACAGGCCTGCCGCGAAGAGGGCATAGAGGCCGCCGAGCAGGATGCCCTGGAGGATGGTATCAAGCCAGTTCATGGGGTTCCGCTCCGAAATAGGCCGCGTGGATATCGGCGCGGTTGAGGTCTGCGGGTCGCCCTTCAAGGGTGACCCGACCTTCCATCATGCAATATACTCGGTCCGCGACCTTGAGCGCCTGGGCGATGTCCTGCTCGACGATGACGATGGCCGCACCCGTTTCGCGGATGCGCGGGAAGGCGGCGTAGATATCCTTGATGACGACAGGGGCGAGGCCGAGGCTGAGCTCGTCGCAGAGCAGCACTTCCGGATTGGACATCAGCGCCCTGCCAATCGCGACCATCTGCTGCTGCCCGCCGGAGAGAGCCGTCGAGGGATTTCGGCGCCGTTCTTTCAGGATCGGGAAGAGTTCGTAGACGGTTTCGAGTGACCAGGGACCGTTCACCTTGCGACCGTGGCGACCAACGAGAAGGTTCTCCTCCACCGTGAGCGAGGGAAAAAGCCGCCGCCCTTCCGGCACCAGCGCGATGCCGCGGGCCATGACATCGGGTGCGGCGAGCGCGCCGATCGGCTCGCCCCGATGCAGGATGGCTGTGGGTTCGTTGCGCAGCACGCCTGCTATCGAGCGCATCAGTGTCGATTTGCCGGCACCATTTGCACCGATGACCGCAATCGTCTCGCGGGGATTGAGGACGAGATCGACGCCGAACAGGGCCTGGAAGTCGCCGTAGAAGGCGGTGAGGTTCTTCGTTTCGATAAGGCTCATCTGTCAGACCTCCATGCCCAGATAGATTTCGCGCACTTCGCGCGAATTCATAATGGTCTGCGGATCGCCATGGCCGATCATGCGCCCGAAGTTGAGGACCAGGATCTTCTCGGCAACCGCGTTCAAGGCGTGCAGGACGTGCTCGATCCAGATGATTGTCATGCCGCGCTGGTGGACGCGCTTGATCGTCGCGACCAATTGCCGGCACTCGCCTTCGGTCAGGCCACCGGCGATCTCGTCGAGCAGCAACAGCTTCGGCTTCGTGGCCAATGCACGGGCGAGTTCCAACCGTTTGCGCTCGAGCAAAGTGAGGCTGCCGGCCGGTCGGTTCGCCTTGGTGATCAGGCCGGTCTCGACCAGGATCTCGGCACAGAACTCGGCGACCTCGGCCTCGCTGCTTTCACTGCCGAAGGCGCCGGCAACGAGCAGGTTCTCATAGACCGTCAGCCGCTCGAAAGGCTGCGGGATCTGGAAAGTGCGGCCCATGCCGGCAAAGCAGCGCTGCATGGGCGGGACATTCGTCACGTCGCGACCATCGAAATGAACAGTCCCTTTGGCGACGGATAGGTTGCCGGTGATCAGGTTGAACAGCGTCGACTTGCCGGCGCCGTTCGGTCCGATGACACCGAGCGCTTCGCCTGCTTCCACGGAAAAAGCGATGTCTTCGGCGACCACGAGGGCCCCAAAGGCTTTCGAGACACCATTCAGTTCCAGGATTGGCATGGACACTCCTCAGTCAAGCTGGCGGCGGCCCGATGATCGGGACGCCGCTGCCATGGGTTCACAGCGTTCAGCTGAGCGCTTCCATCTTGCCGCCGAGAGGAATGTTCGGTGCCTGGCCGTTTTCGACGACCACCAGATCGTAACCGCCGCCGGATTTCAGGCGCCACTGGCCACCGACGAGCGGGGTCTTGGCGACATTCTTCTGGGCGAAGGGCGGCAGGTTGGCGTTGTTCCAGGCGATGGGGCCGACCAGCGTGTCGAGCTTGGTTTCGCCGATGGCCTTGGCCACGGCATCGCCATCCGTCACGTCTTCCGCCCGCTTCATGACGTCGACGGCCAGTTCGAAGAGCGCATGGGCAAAGCCGATCGGCTGTGTCCACGGGCGGCCGGTTGCCGTGGTGAAGGCGGTTGCCACATCGGCCGCGGTCTCGCCTGTCAGCGACGACTTGAAGGGGTGGGATGGCGTCCACCAGACTTCGGTCGAGAGGTTATGGCCGGCATCTCCCAGGGCTTCTACGGTCTGCGGGAAGAGCAGCGCCTTGCCGATCGAGGCGATCTTTGGTTTGAGGCCCTGCTGCTTGGCCTGGTTCCAGAAGGTGGTGAGGTCAGGCGGGATCATCACGCCGGTGAGGATCTCGGTCTCGGCCTGCTTGAACGCGTTGATCTGGGCGGAGAAATCATCCGTCAGGTTCTGATAGCGACCAGTGTCGGTCAGGCCATAGCCGAGCTTTTCAAGCACCGGCGGGAAGCCGACGACCTTGTCGCCCCAGGCATTGCCGTCGCCGTCGTTCGGGAAGAGACCGGCCACTTTCTTGTTGGTCTCGATCTGGCTCCACATGCCGGTGAAGACGGCGATAATGTCCTCAAGCCCCCAGAAGAAGTGGTAGGCGTAGTTGAACGGCTGCCAGCTGGCTGGATCGCCGGGATTGCCCTGCTGTCCGATGAACCAGGGCTGCCAGGGCGCGACCGTCGACAGGCAGGGGATTTGTTCTACTTCGCAGGTGGTGGACACCGGATTGGTGGTTTCCGGCGTCGAGGAGACGAGCATCAGGTTGATTTCGTCGGCGACGATCAGTTCCTTGGCAACTTCGGCGGCGCGGTTCGGATTGGACTGGCTGTCTTTGACGATAACTTCGTAGTTCAGGCCCATCTTCTTCGTCGTGGCGAGGAAGCTGTCGATGACGAACTTGTCGGCTTCACCGAAGGCGGCAAGCGGGCCCGTCTGCGGGCTGACATAGCCGAGCTTCACGGCTGCTGACTGCGCAATCGCAGGTGCCGCAAGGCCCGATGTTGCCAGTACGGCGCCGCCGGCTGCGGTCGTCTGCAGGAATTTGCGTCTTGTGAACATGTTTCCTCCCATCATCGTCTCTCCTCCCAAAGAGTGCGCCAAGCGCGGGATGTCGTCTCGGTCAGTCGGGCCTGACGCCCTCCCAGGCCTGTTGCAGAAGTGTGCGGATCGACACCCGGTCGATCGGACGCGGGTTCCAGTAGGGGTTTTCGGTGGCGATATCGGCCGCGCGATCCAGATCGGCTTCGACAATCCCGAAATCCTTGAGCGACAACGGCGCGCCGATCGACTTGGCAAAGTCCCAGAGACCGCCGCCTATGGAGCCGCCGAAGAGTTCGGCGGCTGCCGCGAGTTCTTCCTTGGCAGCCTCGGCGTTGAATGCGGCCGTGTGCGGCAGCATGACCGCATGGGTTTCGGCATGCGGGGTATCGAAAGAGCCGCCCAGCGTGTGGCAGATCTTGTGGTGCAGCGCCATGCCGACTGTGCCGAGCACAGTGCCGCAAAGCCAGGCGCCGTAAAGCGCTTCCGCCCGCGCATCTGGGTCATCAGGGCTCTTCACAAGAACCGGAAGGCTATCCCTGAAAGCGCGCAATCCATCGAGTGCCATCAGCGTCGAAACCGGGTTGCGATCTTGCGCATAAAGTCCCTCGACTGCGTGAGCCATGGCATTCAGGCCACTCGTGACGCTCATGCCGACCGGCAGGCGAAGGGTGAGGTCCGGATCGTAGATGACCACTTCCGGCAGGATGCTCGCATTCCGCACTGTTGTCTTTCGACCGCCTTCGGTTTGCCCGAGGATCGGGGTGACTTCGGAGCCGGCATAAGTCGTGGGAATGACGACCTGCGGCAGATCGGTACGATAGGCGATTGCCTTGCCGAGACCGGTGGTGGAGCCGCCGCCAAGCGAGACGACACAGTCGGCTGCCTTATCTTTCACGACCTCCAGCGCTTTCTCTGTCACATCGACGGGCGTGTGCATGACGGCACCGGGGAAGACGCCGACGGACAGGGCACCCAGGCGGTCCGACAAGGCTTGGGCATCCGCCGTCTGATGCGGCGTCGACAACACCAGCGCGCGGGTGCAGCCCAGGGTCTCAACGGCGCTACGGACGTCTGCGATGCGGCCGGAACCGAAGAGAATGCGGGCCGGGTTGCCGGCATAGGTAAAGCTCTTCATTTGTTTCTCCCGGGACGCGCGCGGACCATGACGAATTTGACGTGGACGCGCGACGCAGGCTTGCCGTCGATCACAGTCTGCTCGAAGGGATGCACCAGCTCTGGCCGAACGCCGAACAGTGCGTCTTCACCGAGCCTCGGATCCTCTGCGTCGTAGATATGTGTGGTGATCGTCTTGAACCCGGGCGCGCGCACGACGAAATGCAGATGCGCGGGACGGTGCAGCGGATAGCCTGCCTGAGCAAACAGCCGCCCCACGGGCCCGTCACCGGGGACGCCGTAGCCGGCCGGCCGGACCGTACGGTAGTGGAATTTGCCGTCCTGGTCAGGGCGAAACAGACCCCGCAGATTGAATTCCGGCTGAAGATCCGGCTGCTGGTTTTCGTAGTAGCCTTCTGCGTTCGCCTGCCATGTGATGATTTCGGCCGTCGTGATCGGCAGGCCGTCGAGATCCTCGACCCGGCCCTCGACCAGCAGCGGTTCGCCTGCACCGTCGAGCGAGATGGAACTGCCAAGCGCCCGCTCGGGGGTGTCGGTCCGGAAGAACGGCCCGCGGATGGTGTTGGGCGTTGCGCCGGGCGGGCGGCGTGAATTGATCTCTTCGACAAGTGCAGAGGCGCCGACGAGATCGGAGAACAGAACCCATTCCTGGCGGCGTTCGTCCGAGGCATGGCCCACTTCGGTCAGGAAGTCGAGAACCTTGCGCCATTGCTCTGGTGTCGGGCGGAACTCCTTGACGAGATCGTGGACATGGCAGACCACGGCAGAGAGCAGGCGCGCGGTTGCGTCATCGGTCGTGCCGAAGCGGCTCGTGAAAGCCTCGGCAGAGGTCGCTTCATTGAAGGTGATGAGGTCTGCGGCCCGCGACATGCATCTCCTCCCAAATCCGCATTGCTGGTCGAAAGGAAACTAGCAGGGCTCGCATGCAAGATTGATGATTTGTTTGGGAGCCAATATAACAATCCGTTATGAAGTTCGACGAGCGACACCTCATCCAGCTGGCTGCCGTGGTCAAAACCGGCGGTGTCACCGAAGGCGCAGCCCTGCTGGGGCTGGCGCAGCCGGCTGTGTCGCGCACTTTGTCGATGCTGGAAAAGAGAATTGGCGAGCCGCTCTTCATCAAGGGTAGGCGCCCAATGCAGCCGACGCCACTCGGGATTGCGCTCGCCGAACATGGTCTTGCCATGCTGGCTGCCTCGCGCAAGGCCTCAGACCTGATGGAAAGCTTCCGGGTCGGCAAAAGCGGGGTCGTCCGGGTCGGCGGCAGTCCCTTCTTCATGGACTCGTTGATCGCCGGAATGTGCGCCGAATTCCAGGCGACGCATCCGGATGTGCGGATCGACCAGTCCTATGGCTACTTCCCGGATTTGCGTGCTGCTCTGAAGGCCGACCAGATCGATCTGGCGATCTGCCCGATCGACATTCTCGACGAGGGCTCGGGACTTGCCTTCCAGCAGATCCTACCCGGTCGCAATGTCATTGCATGCCGCGTAACCCATCCGCTTCTGTTGAAGCGCCGCGTGCAGCCGTCCCATCTTCTCGACTATTCCTGGGTGGCGCCGCCGCCGGGCAGTCCGCTTTTAGCCGACCTCAGAGCACTGCTCCTCTCCTTCGGGGCGACGGAAATCCGCATCCGCTATTCCGGCGGGTCGCTGGCGAGTGTCGTAAACTATCTGAAGGGTGCCGATGCGCTGACCGTGATGCCGCATAGCGTGGTCTTTGCACAGCGCAAGGAAAAGACGATCACGGCGCTGCCGATCAATATTCCGCATCCGGAGCGTGCGCTGGCCATCCTCAGGCGGGTCGATGCGCCGCGGTCTCCGGCGGTCGAGCAGTTTTCATCCTTCGTGCGGTCGAGCTTCGAAAACCTGCGCCACCTGATCAAGCGTCATGAAGAGGCGGTCGTCTGGGGAAGCTGACGGGCCCGCTCGAGCGGGCCCGCCAAGGTGGCGTACTCAGGCCAGCGCTTCCATATTGCCGGCGGTCGGAATGTTCGGTGCCGTCTTGTTGTCGACGATGACGAGGTCGAAGGTGCCATCGTCCTTGCGCCGCCACTGACCGCTGACCAGCGGCGTTTTTGTGACGTTCTTCGCCGCAAAGGGCGGCACACCCTTGCCGTTCCACTCGACGCGACCGACGATGGTGTCGACCTTGGAGGAGGCGATTGCCGCTGCCACGGCTTCGGCATCCGTCACGTCGTCGACGCGACCCATGACATTGGTTGCCATCTCGAACAGCGAGTGGATGAAACCGATCGGCTGTGTCCAGGGACGGCCGGTCTTGGCGGTGAAGTCGGCGGCGAGTTCGCCCGCACTCTGGCCCGTCACGGACGACTTGAACGGATGCTGCGCCGACCACCAGACCTCCGAGGAGAGGTTGTGGCCTGCGGCCCCCAGCGTCTCGACCGATTGCGGGAAGAGGATCGCCTTGGCGACGGTAACGGCCTTCGGATTGAAGCCCTGTTGCTTGGCCTGGTTCCAGAAGGTGGTGAAGTCAGGCGGGATGACAACGCCGGTGATGATGGCGCACTGGCCGTCCTTGAATGCATTGACCTGGGCGGTGAAGTCGTCGGTCAGGTTCTGGTAGCGGCCCGGGTCCAGCAACTCGAAGCCCGCCTGGGCGAGGCCCGGCTTCAGGCCGACATTCGGATCGCCCCAGGCATTGCCGTCTGCATCATTGGGGAAGAGGCCGCCAACCTTCTTGTTGGTATCAAGCTGGCTCCACATGTTGGTGAAGACGGCGATGACGTCTTCCAGGCCCCAGAAGTAATGGTAAGCGAAGTCGAACGGCTTCCAGCTCTCAGGATCACCTGGATTGCCCTGCTGGCCGATGAACCAGGGCTGCCAGGGCGCCTTGGTGGAAATACAGGGTATGCCCTCGGCCTCGCAGGTTGTCGCCACCGGATTGGTGTTCTCAGGGGTCGAGGCGACCAGCATCAGATTGATTTCGTCGGAGAGGATGAGTTCCTTCGCCACATCCGCTGCCCGGTTCGGGTTGGACTGGCTGTCCTTGACGATGATCTCGAAGTTCTTGCCTGCCTCGGTCGCGAGGAAAGAGGCGATGTTATAGGCGTCGCTCTCGCCGAAGCTTGCCAGCGGTCCCGTCTGCGGGCTCACATAGCCGAGCTTGATCTTGGCTCCCTGAGCGATCGCGGGTGCGGCAAGGCCGCCAAGCCCATAGGCGAGACCGGTCGCGGCACCCGCCTTCAGCAGTTTTCTGCGCGTAATCATGCTGTCCTCCTCCCAGTTGTTTGTTTGAAACTAGGCCGCGACGCGGCGAAATGGTCTGCTTCCCTCCGCAAGATCCCGAAGCATGGCTTCGAGCGCTTTCACCTCCATGTCAGAGGCCTGGTGTGTCCGCCCCGGAAATAGTTCGCAGCGAAGTCTCGCCCGCGCCCTCCCAAGCGCTTCGGAGGCTTCCGCAAAAGCCGAGACCGGGATCCAGGGATCCTGATCTGAGCCGGTGAGATAGACCGGCATGCCGTCAAGATCGCGGGTCGGACGATCGTCAAGGGGCTGGCCGACCCGGCAGCCGGTGAGATTGACCATCGCGCCGTTCCACGGCCCGAAGGCCATCGCATATTCAAGCGACAGACAGGCGCCTTGGCTGAAGCCACCGATGAGGAGGGGCTTTTCCGCGCCGCCCGCCTGTCGCAGGGCCCCCGCCAGCCCGCTGATATAGTCGAGTGATGCCGTCAATTCTTTGCGTGTCGGGTCCGTCAGTGCGTCCGTGGCGCGCGCTGCATACCAGGAGTTGCCGGTTGCTCGTGGAAGGCAATAGGCGACGCCCGGAACGACTAGCCGGCCGACAACCTGCTCGATCATGTCCTCGGGCGATTGGGTTCGCCCGTGGATGAACACGCAAAGAACATCGGCTTCCGCCGGTGCGACACCTGCGGACAGCGGTTCGCCATGAATGGCCATGATCGCCTCCGGATCAGAAGTTTGCGGGTTCGAGGCCGGCGATCAGTTCCTCGCGGCGATCCTCGAACCAGGGCGGGAAGACCAATGTCGAGCCAATCGCATCGGCTGGCTCATCCAGCGCCCATCCACCTTCTACCGACCACGCGATCTCGAAGAGCGCGCCGCCCGGCGAGCGGACGTAGCAGGACTTGAAGTAGTTGCGGTCCTTCTGGTCGGAGACGTCAGTGAAGCCGAGGCCTTCGATATGCGCCTTGAGTTTCAGCTGGTTCTCTTCGTTGACAGTGTTGAGGGCAAGGTGATGGATGGTGCCACCCGACAGGGTCCAGGTGCCCTGAGGTCCGCTCGGCTGGTGCAGCACCTCGACCATGCTCGACGGTCCACCGTTGTTTGGGACGGAGAACATCAGGCCCTCGTCGCTGTCTGCTTCCTTCTTCATGCCCATGCCAATCGTCAGGAAGTCGTCCATCGAGGTGCGGTCGAAGACAGCGATCGCGGCGCCATAAATGCCGCGGATGCCGTGTGCCTCACCAATGCCCTGGGCTTCGTTGGTGATCGGCGGGCGGGTGTCGGCCGGGCTTTCAACCAGTTCGTGGTCGATGCCGCAGGGATGGGCGAGTGCGACGCGGGTGATGCCGAAGCGGCTGATCTTGGTGGCGGGGATCCCGCGCTCGTTCAGCCTGTCGACCCAGAAATCGGCTGAGCCGACGGGAATCGCCAACTGGATGATCTTCGACTGGTTGGTGCCGCGCTTGCCATAGATGCCGGGCTTCTTGAAGGGGAAGGTGGTGACGATGGTCGAGGGATCGCCGCTCTTGGCGCCGTAGTAGAGATGGTAGACCGGGATCGTGCCATCGAAGAGCACTGTGCGCTTGATGGAATGCAGGCCCAATGTCTTCGTATAGAAATCGTAGTCCTCTTGCGCACCGTCGGTGCTCAGCGTGAGGTGATGATAACCCGAGATGAACGACATGCTTCTTCTCCTCCAGAAATGCAAATGCACGGATCGCGCCGATCCCGACACACGGGCCCTCCAGCGGCTGACCATGCCGCACCCGTTCTCTTCGTGTCGGAGCGGATCTGCTCCAATTGTCGGACTATAGAGGGCGCAAGGCCGTCTGTTGATAAAATTGCTTATGACCGATATAGCAGATTGCTATGAAGATCGATGAGCGCCACCTCGTCCAGCTTGCTGCCGTCGCCGAAACCGGTGGTGTCACGGAAGGCGCTGCCATGCTTGGCATGACCCAGCCGGCCGTCTCGCGAACCTTGTCCATGCTGGAGCGCAGGGTGGGCGAGCCACTCTTCACGCCCGGCAAGCGGCCGCTGCAACTCACGCCGCTCGGCCAGCAACTGGCCATCCAGGGCCGTTCCATCCTGGCCGCATCGCGCAAGGCGGTCGAGATCGTCAGAAGCTTTCAGTCAGGCACGGCAGGCCGGATCAAGGTGGGTGGGGTTCCCTTCTTCATGGATGCCGTCATCTCGCAGATGATCGCGACCTTCCAGCTTCGCGAACGCGATATTCTCGTCGAGCAGTCCTACGGCAACCTGCCGGATCTGCTGACCGAGCTCGATTCCAGTCAGATCGATATGGCGATCACGCCGATCGGAAGCGCGGACCTGAAGAGCGATTTCGAGTTCCAGTCTATCCTGCCGGGGCGCAATGTGCTGACCTGTGCGGTAGGGCACCCGCTGCTGAGGAAGCGGCGGCTCAGCATCGAAGATATCATGACCTATCCCTGGGTGGCGCCGCTGCCGGGCTCTCCCTTGGTGCTGGATCTGCACAACATTCTGATCACGCTCGGGATCAGCGAGCTACAGGTCCGCTATTCCGGTGGATCGCTTCTGTCCGTCGTCAACTACATCGCCTCGACCGACGCGCTGGCGATCCTGCCGCATTCGGTGGTCTTTTCCTTCAAGGGTGAGAACAAGATCTCCATCGTGCCCGTCGATATCCCGCAGCCGGAGCGCACGCTGGGCATCATTACCAAGCGCAAGACCTATCCGAACCCGGCCTGTCGCAAGTTTCAGGATCATATTGTCCGGGAATTCACCGACCTGAAGAAGGTGATCGAGCGTCACGAGAGATCGATCGTCTGGGGTGAGGGGCCATTCCTGCCCGAACGTGATCGCTGAGCCATTCCCGAGCCTATCCTCGGTATCTAAGAAAAAATGTTCTGAAGACTGTAACGAAACGCAGTTTGCGCCGTCTAATCCGTGAAACCCCATTGTGCGTACGGGACTGTTGATGAGCAGTATGAAACAAATGCCAGGCGCCGCAGATGCGCAGTGGACAAAGCCCAAGCGCTTCGATCGCAACCTTGTCGTCATCGGTGCGGGGTCTGCCGGGCTCGTCTCGGCCTATATCGCCGCCGCCGCCAAGGCGAAGGTGACGCTCGTTGAAGCCAACAAGATGGGTGGCGATTGCCTGAACTTCGGCTGTGTTCCGTCCAAGGCTCTGATCAAGAGTGCCAAGGTGGCGCATCAAATGCGCCATGCGGATCGGTACGGCCTCGAAGCAGTCGAGCCCAAGGTTCCCTTCTCGGCCGTGATGGAACGGGTTCACAAGGTCATTGCCGAGATCGAGCCGCATGACAGCGTCGAGCGCTATACGGGTCTCGGCGTGGAGGTGTTGCAGGGCTATGCGAAGCTGGTCGATCCCTGGACGGTGGAGATTGCGCTGAGTGGCGGCGGCACGCAGCGGCTGACAACGCGGGCGATCGTAATCGCGACCGGGGCGCAACCCTTCGTGCCTCCGATCCCGGGACTTGCCGATGTGGGCTACCTCACATCCGACACGCTTTGGGAACGTCTGCGGGACCGGCCGGAGGTGCCGCGTCGTCTCGTCGTTCTCGGCGGCGGGCCGATCGGCTGCGAGCTCGCGCAGAGTTTTGCCCGGCTAGGCTCGCAGGTCGCTCAGATCGAGATGGCACCGCGTGTTATGATGCGCGAGGATCCGGACGCGGCCGGCTTTGTCGAGGCGTCGCTGAAGGCCGATGGTGTGCAGGTACTGACTGGGCACAAGGCCGTGGCCTGCGGCACGGATGGCGACGACAAATGGATTGAGGTGGAGCATGACGGCGGCCGGGACCGTATTGTCTTTGACGAAATCATCGTCGCCGTGGGGCGTGCGCCGCGCCTGAAGGGCTTCGGGCTCGAGGAACTCGGTATCAAGGTCGATCGTGTCGTAGAGACCAACGAATATCTTCAGACGCTCTACCCGAACATCTTGGCTGCGGGTGACGTGGCCGGCCCCTATCAGTTCACCCATGTCGCGGGGCATCAGGCCTGGTTCGCGGCGATCAACGCACTCTTCGGTGATCTCAAGCGCTTCAAGGCCGACTACTCGGTCATCCCCTGGGCGACCTTTACGGACCCGGAAGTGGCGCGCGTCGGTCTCTCTGAAACGGAAGCCAAGGAGAATAATATCCCCTACGAGGTGACGCGCTTCGGCATCGATGATCTCGATCGGGCGATTGCCGACAGCTCGGCACATGGCTTCGTCAAGGTGCTGACCGTGCCGGGCAAGGACAAGATCCTCGGCGTCACAATCGTCGGCGAACATGCGGGCGATCTGCTCGCGGAATTCGTCTTCGCCATGAAGCATGGCCATGGGCTCGGAAAGATCCTTGGCACGATCCACATCTATCCGACGCTGGCCGAAGCAAACAAGATGGTGGCCGGCCAGTGGCGGCGGGCGCATATCAATGGTTTTCTGCTCTCGCTGCTTGAGCGCTTCCAGACCTGGAGACGCGGATGATCGATGCAAAGATCCTGCCCCTGCAAAAGGCGGCGCTCCAGCCAATAGCCGAGTTTCTTGCCAGTCGTGGTGTGCGGGCGGATCAGATCAGCGTTGTCGGTTTTATCGCCGGGCTTGGAGCCTTCGTGGCGCTCTGCTTTGGATACTGGCTAGCAGCACTTCTGTTGATCCTCGCCAATCGCGGCTTTGACGGCCTCGACGGCGCGGTCGCCCGTATCCAAGGACCGACGGATCGCGGTGCCTATCTCGATATCGCATTCGACATGGTCTTCTACGCCTTGATCCCACTCGGCTTTGCGATCGCCTCGCCTGAGGTGAACGCTCTGCCGGCAGCTATACTCATCGTTTCCTTCGTCGGCACGGGATCGTCCTTCCTTGCCTTTTCGGCGGTCGCCGCAAAGCTTGGCCGCAAGGCACCAGAATTTCCGACCAAGGGCATCTATTATGCCGGCGGTCTGGCGGAAGGTTTCGAGACGATCGCTGTCTTCGTTGCCATGTGCCTTTTCCCCGAGAGCTTCGCCGTGATTGCCTACGGTTTTGCCGCGCTTTGTGCGTTGACCACTGTCATTCGCTGGCGTCAGGGATGGGTCGCCTTTTCGGAGGAATCACGGTGAAGGCTCGACACGCCGTTTCAGCCGGCCGCGTTCAAACGGTCAAGTGCGTTGCGCACCGCGAGCCGAGCGCGATGCAGAAGTACACGCATGTTGCCTTCGCTGATGTTGAGCAATGCGCAGACCTCGCTGGGGGCGAGTTCCTGCTGGCCGCGAAGAATGAGCACCGCTCGTTGCGCCGTTGGCAGCGTGTCAATTGCCTCCTCGACGTGCTGCAGGACGCTTCGACCCTCGATGTGACGCTCCGGGGTCAGGTTCTCCCAGAGTTCCGGGATCTGGCGCCAGTGGCCGCGGCCGTCAAACGCGTCTGCCAGGCTGTCGCCACTGGGGTGATCGTCAAAGAAGACGGTGCGTCCTTCGCGGCGAGCACGGCTGCGCGCCTTATTGATGAGGATGGTGTAGATCCAGCTGGCAAGCGAGCTGCGTCCCTCGAAAAGATCGATACGACCAAGCACGGCGATCCAGGTATCCTGAACGACCTCCTCGGCCAGGTGCCGGTGCTGGACGATGCCGGTACAGAAACGGATAAGCGCGGCATTGTGGCGCCGATAAAGAATGTCGAAAGCCGCAGCATCGCCATCCACCAGGCGCAGAACCAGAGCCTGATCATCATCCCCTTCGACCTGCGTCACGCCGCCCCTCACATCAACCCGGCGGCCATTAGCGAAACAATCATCTATAAAGTCCAGCCGCATTCGCCCCCATCAAGTCATAGTGACCATGCCGTGTCTGTCGTCGCGAGCGGTGCGGTCTTACAGCGCGTCGACTGCTTTTCGGGAGTTGTCCATGACTGAACGCAACGCGTCTCGCCCCGGCCATCTTTCGCCGGATGCGAACGAGACCGCCTCACCAGTCGCGCCCCGCAGAAGCAAAATCTGGCGGTTTACGCCGGTGATCATCGTCCTTGCTGGCCTCGCTCTCGGCTATGCCTTTGGCCTGCAGGACTATCTCAGTCTGGCGTTTCTCGCTGAACAGAGGCAGGCTCTGAGGGCCTATGTCGACGCCAATTTTCTCTGGTCGGCAATGCTGTTCCTCGGGATCTACATCGCCGCCGTCGCCTTCTCATTCCCGGCCGCTTCGGTGTTGACCATCTTCGGCGGCTTTCTGTTCGGCTGGATGATCGGCGGCGCACTCGTGGCTGTCGGTGCCACGATCGGGGCCTCGATCCTCTTCCTTGCGACGCGATCGGCGTTTGGCAGTTTCCTTCGCCACCGCGTCGACGGTGTCGTCAAGAAGCTTGCCGACGGCTTCCGCGAGAACGCTTTCGGCTACCTCTTCGTCATCCGTCTAGCGCCAGTCTTTCCTTTCTTCGTGGTGAACATTGCCGCGGCTCTGTTCGACATCAGCCTTGGCCGTTTTTTCGCGGCGACGTTTTTTGGCATCCTGCCCGGCACCTTTGCCTATGCTTATCTCGGGCAGGGTGTCGACAGCGTGCTTGTGGCCGCACAGGAGAGCGGCCAGGAAGCAAAGATCTCGGATCTCGTCACCCCGGAAATCACGCTCGCCTTTTTCGCGCTGGCACTTGTCGCGCTGATCCCGACCGTGGTGCGGCAGATCCGTAAGCGGAGTGCTTCGCGATGAACCGTGAAATCAAACTGTCGGTGGAGGTTTGAGCCTTGTTTCGATGCAGCGAAGTCGCCGAACGCGCGAGCGCTCTGATTGATGGCGAACTGGGCTTGTGGCCACGATGGAACATTCGGCTGCATCTGGCGATGTGCCGGGGATGCCGAGCTTTCGTCGGGCAGATGCGGATAACCCGCGATCTTGCCGCACTGGCTGGGGCAGCACAGGATCCGCTGCCGAGTGCCGAGATCGAGGCTGCGCTGGCCAGACGACGGATCCAGTCTGGAAGACCATCATGAGATCCGTCGGACATCGCGAGCGTAGTTTCAGAAAACAGAGCCAATGTGCTCCAATGCCACACGGTCAATTTCAGGGAGAAGGGTAGATCATGCGATCAATGACAGGTATTTTCGCCGCAGGCTTCATCGCGGCCGCCAGCGGTTTGCCAGCACTTGCGTCCGGCCCGGATCTTTCCGACTGGGCTGCCATCGAGAAGAGCGCTTCCGGCCAGACGGTTTATTTCAATGCTTGGGGCGGGTCGGAAGACATCAACGGCTATCTCGAATGGGTCGGCGCTGAGATGCAGTCACGCTATGGCGTGACCGTCGTTCAGGTGAAGCTTGATGACACCGCGAGTGCCGTCGCCAAGGTGATTGCCGAAAAAGCCGCCGGCAAGGACTCGGGCGGCTCGGTCGATCTCATCTGGATCAACGGCGAGAACTTCGTGTCGATGAAGCAGCAGGAGCTGCTTCTGACACCGGGCTGGGCGACGTCCTTGCCGAACTGGCGTTATGTTGATGTCGAGAATCAGCCGACAATCCTCACCGATTTTACCGAGCCGACCGAGGGCTTGGAAAGCCCCTGGGGCGGCGCGAAGATGGTCTTCTTCCATGACAGCGCCCGGACCGAGGCCTCGAGCCTGCCTGACAATGCGGCGCAGCTGCTCGACTGGGCAAAGAAGAACCCCGGGCGCTTCTCCTATCCGGCCCCGCCTGACTTCATCGGGTCATCCTTCCTCAAGCAGGTGCTGAGTGAAGTGATCGACGATCCGGGCAAGCTTGCAGCGCCGGTGAACGAGGCAAGCTTCGAGAGTGATGTCGAGCCGCTGTTTGCCTATCTCGACCAGCTTCATGATGTTGCATGGCGGTCGGGCAAGGCCTTTCCGCAAAACTATCCGGACATGAAGCAGAAGCTTGCCGATGGCGAACTCGACATCATCTTCGCCTTCAATCCGTCGGAAGCTTCGGCCGGCATCAAGGCGGGGGAGCTTCCCGACACGGTGCGATCCTTCACCTTCTCTCGTGGCACGCTCGGCAATACTCATTTCGTCGCAATTCCTTACAATGCCAATGCCAAGGAAGGGGCGCTGCTGACGGCGAATTTCCTGATTTCACCGGAGGCGCAGCTGCGCAAGCAGGATCCGACCTACTGGGGTGACCCGACCGTCCTTTCGATGGCGAAGCTCCCGGACGCCGATCGTTCTGCCTTTGCCGCACTCGATCTCGGCGTTGCGACGCTTTCGCCGGACAAACTCGGGCCGGTCATCGCCGAGCCGCATGCCAGCTGGATGGAGCGGATCGAAGTCGAGTGGCGTCGGCGCTATGCCAGCGGCAATTGAGCCGTGCAGGGAAGTCTGAAGGCTCGCAGTTTTGTCGATCGCTTGACCGCGCTTCTTCCCAGAGGCGCGGTCTTGCTGACGCTCGGCCTGTTGCTTTTGCCAATCGCCTTCGGCCTTTTCGGAACGCTCCTGCCAGCCTTGGGCTACCTGCCGGCGCTCGGCGGTGTGGCACTCAGCCTTGATCCTTTCAGAGCCCTCTTTGCAACGCCGGGGCTTGTTCCGGCCGCCGTTCTCAGTCTGGTTACTGGACTTGTCGCCACTATCCTCTCACTCGGTATAACACTGTTATTTGTAGCGGGTTTCGCCGGGACACCCGTTCTTGCGCGCATCCAGCACATCATCTCACCGCTTCTTGCGGTGCCGCATGCTGCCGCTGCCTTCGGGCTCGCCTTCCTCATCGCGCCCTCCGGCTTTCTCATTCGGCTCGTGGCGCCGCTTTTCGGAATGGAGCGCCCGCCCGACATTCTCATTCCGCATGATCCCTGGGGGCTGGCCATGATCGCCGGCCTCGTGATCAAGGAAACGCCCTTCCTGTTCCTTGTGACCTTGGCGGCTCTGCCGCAGGTCGACCTTACTGCTGCCCGCAGGCTCGCAGCCTCTTTCGGCTATGGGCGGATTGCGGGCTTTGTCTATCTGCTCTGGCCAGCGCTCTACCGGCAAATTCGTTTCGCTGTTTATGCCGTCATTGCCTACTCGTCCTCGGTCGTGGATGTCGCCGTGATCCTTGGTCCCAATCTGCCTGGCACGCTTGCCACGCGCCTCGTCCAGTGGATGAACGACCCTGACCTTTCCGTGCGGTTTCTCGCGTCGGCCGGTGCCGTCTTGCAGCTCGGCGTCACCCTAACTGCACTGCTTGCGTGGTTCTGTCTGGAACGGATCGGCGCCATGCTGCTGAGATCGTTCGGCGATCACGGCTATCGTTTCGTGCATGACCTGACGGTCCGCAGGCTCGCGATGATCGCAGTCACCATCATAGGCGCAAGCGTGTTCGCGGGTCTTTTCCTCCTCGGGCTCTGGTCGCTCGCCGGCCTCTGGCAGTTTCCAGATCTTCTGCCGCGCGATTTCACCCTGCGCAGCTGGATGACCACTCTTCCGCGTATCGGCGATCCTCTCGTGACGACGCTGATCGCGGGGCTCGCCTCGACACTGATCGCGGTGGTGCTGACGGTCGGCTGCCTCGAGCGCGAAATCCAGACGGGGCGACGGGGCGGTGACAGGAGCCTGCTACTTCTCTATCTGCCGCTCATCGTGCCCCAGATCGCCTTCGTTTTCGGTCTTCAGCTGCTCTTTGTCGGTAGCGGCAGTGATCAACGCCTCACCGCTCTCATCCTGGTGCATCTTGCGTTCGTTCTGCCTTACGTATTCCTGTCACTTGCCGATCCGTGGCGGGCGCTCGATCGCCGCTATGAAATCATCGCTACCGCGCTCGGCCGCTCACGCCTCTCTGTGCTCCTGTCGATCCGCCTGCCGATGCTGATCCGCCCTATTCTGACCGCTCTTGCTGTCGGCTTCGCAGTCTCGGTCGGGCAGTATCTGCCGACGCTGCTGATCGGGGAGGGACGGCTGACGACCATCACCACGGAAGCTGTCGCACTCGCCTCCGGAAACAATCGCCGCGTCATCGGAGTTTATGCCCTGTTGCAGACCATTCTTCCCTTCCTCGCCTTCGCGCTCGCCGCATTCTTGCCGGCTGTTCTTCATCGCAATCGTCGTGAGATGAGGGTCTGATGGTGCTGCCAAGACAGGTCGACACAGGTCTTTGCCTCTCCAAGATCGAGATCCGCCTTGAAGACAATCTTCTGATTGCGCTCGATGCAGAGGTGCCTTCCGGCTCGGTCTTCACGGTGATGGGCCCTTCGGGCTCGGGGAAATCGACACTGCTTTCCTTCATCGGCGGTTTTCTCGAGCCTGCCTTTCATGCGGAGGGTGGCGTCTCCATTGGTGGTGTTGATCTCCTGGCTCTCGCGCCGGAGCAGCGACGGGCTGGCATTCTCTTCCAGGATCCGTTGCTCTTTCCACATATGTCCGTCGGCGCCAATGTTGCCTTCGCCATTCCGGGAGCAATTTCGGACCGGAAGCTCAGATGGCGGATGGCGGCTGATATCCTCCGCGAGATGGAGCTCTCAGGCTTTGAGGATCGCGATCCGGCGACGCTTTCGGGTGGTCAGAAGGCGCGCGTGGCGCTCGCCCGTGTCCTCGTCTCGCAGCCTCGCCTGCTGTTGCTCGACGAGCCCTTCTCGAAACTCGACATGGCGCTTCGCAACCAGATGCGCGCACTCGTCTTTGACCGCGCTCGCAGCGCCGGTCTGCCGGTCATTCTTGTCACGCATGACGAGGCCGATGCGGAGGCGGCGGGCGGGCCGGTGCATAGGCTTGGAGATCAGGAGAACGACCATGGATGAAGACGCCGGCATCCACGCGGCTATCCTGCTGCTCGGTGGTGGCCACGCGCATGTTGAAGTGATCCGGCGGCTGGGCCAATCGGGTCTCGGTACCAGAATGACGCTTGTCTCCCCCGGCCGGTATGCGCCCTATTCCGGCATGCTCCCGGGCTACATTGCCGGCGTCTACAGCTTTGACGACTTTCATATCGATCTGGCCGCATTGTGCTTGCACTTCGGTGTGACCTTTCTTGAAACATCTGCCACGCACATCGATCCCGATGAACGGATCGTGCGTCTCGCAGAGGGCGGCTCTGTTGGCTACCGCTACCTTTCCGTCGACATTGGATCCACGCCGTCGCTGCCGCTGGGTATATCAGCCGGCATTTCCGTCAAACCGATTTCAAGCTTCACCGATCGCCTCGGACGACTCGACGCTCTCATCGCTGCGGGCGAGCGCGTGAGGCTCGCAGTGGTGGGGCAGGGGGTGGCGGGGGTCGAGATCGCTTTCGCCCTGAAGCAGAGATTTGCCGGCCGGGATGTGCAGATCGCGCTGATCGGACGGTCTGCGGGGCTGGTGCCGGAGCGCAGCGTTCGAGCACGGCGCCTGCTGGAGAAGGAATTGGCAGCGATGGGGATCGCCCATCATCCGATTTTCGACGTGGTTGATTTCCGAGAGGGTGAGCTCGTCGCGCGGGATGGCCGGAGGCTTGTCGCCGACGAGGTCATCTGGACGACCTCGAGCGGTTCCCAAGAGTTTCTTCGAGAGACCGGGCTTCTGCTCGATGCCGGAGGCTTCATTCGGGTCGATGAAAACCTTCGCTCCCTGTCGCATCCGGATATCTTCGCCGCCGGCGACGTGGCATCTCTGGCTGACCCACGTCCCAAGGCGGGTGTCTTCGCGGTCCGTCAAGGCCCCGTCCTTGCGGACAACATCCATCGAAGTCTGAAGGGGGAGGCGCTTCAAGCCTATCGCCCGCAGCGGTTCTGGTTGGTGCTGATATCGCTGCCGAACGGCCGGGCGATTGCCGATAAGTGGGAGCTTGCCCTTGTGGGGCGCTGGGTTGCCCGCTGGAAGGACCGGATCGACCGAGGTTTCATGCAGCGCTACAAACGGGACATGTGATCACGCACTTCATCCCCTGGAGATGGACTGTTTTGGTCGCAAAAAGGCCCCGCACACCGGAGTGCGCGAGGCAGGCCAGGGAGGCCTTGGGGAGTTGGGCAGGGATCAGAGGTCGCCGAGCAGTTCGTTTACGCGGCTTTCTGCCGAAGCGAGCGCTTCGTCGACCGAATTGTCGCCATTCACGGCAGCACCGATTTCCTCACCGATGATGTCCTGGATCGGGAACTGGCGCTGGACTTCGGCCGGCAGCGAGCGGCCGGTGTCGGCGATCTTCGCGATGTTTTCGCGATGCGGCAGGGACTTGAACTCGTCCATATCGAAGACTGCCTTGGAAGCCGGCAGGTGGCCGGTGCGGGCCCACTGGAAGTCGTTGTCAGACAGGAACTTGAAGAGCTTGCCGATCGCATCCACCTGCTCTGGTGTGCGGTCCTTTTTCGGCATCACCCAGCTGTGGCCGTCTGCATAGGTGCTGTCCTGTGCCGGGAAGAGCTGCGGAACGGGATAGACCGTGTAGCCATTCGAGAGCGCCGTGCCTTCCTTTTCGGACTGGGCAACATAATCGCCGATCAGCCAGGTGCCGTTAACGGCAATCCCGCCCGCCCCGTTGGCGAAGCCGGAGACGGCGGCTGCATAGTCGAGGCCGGTGGTTGAGATGCCTTCATCCTTGGTCGCCTTCATCAGCTCGACGGCGGCCTTGGCTTCCGGTGTGTTCAGCTTGATGGCAGTCGGATCGGAGAAGAAGTCGGAGTTCTGCTGCTGCAGCAGGGTGTAGAGAATGCGGGCATAGGACGCCGTCTCGTTGGCCATGATCTGGATGAGATAGGGCTTGCCGGTTTTCTCGGTGAACTGCTTGCCCTGCGAGATCAGTTCTTCCGCCGATGTCGGCAGCATCGGGGTGCCGTCTGCATTGACGAGGCCTGCTTCCTTCATCAGGTTCAGGTTGACGTGGAAGAGCATGGTCCAGTTGTCGAAGGGCAGCCCGAACAGCTGGCCGTCCTTGGTGACGCCGTTGCGGCCGGCATCGGTGAAGTTCTCCGGCGACACGCCCTGAGCGGCCAGCACTTCGTCGATCGGCTCGATGAGGCCGCGGCTCTGGTAGTCGGAGATTGCCGAGTAATGCATGGAGACGACGTCGGGTGCTGCACCGGACGCGAGCTGTGCGTTCAGCTGGTCGTAGCCCGGCCATTCGACCGTCGTGACGTTGACGTCGATATCCGGATTGTCGGCTTCGAACTTGTTGACGAGCGCTGTGATGATGCCGCATTCGCCGACAGCGGCCGATACGTCGGTTACGTTGCCGTATTCCGCCTCGCAGGCGCCGAAGAAGCGTTGCAGCTCAATCTTTGTCTGTGCCTGCGCGGAGGCGCCGTAGCCCAGCGCGGCGATCGCAACGGTGGTCATCAGAAACTGTTTCATCGTGTCTCACTCCCTTGTGTCGGGCTCTTGGCCCTGTTGGACTAAAGCCGGCCGGCTCCTCTCCGACCGGGTAGGCTTCACTTCACCGCACCGCCGGAAACGGCCGTCACGATGTGTTTCTGGAAGATGATGTAGACGATCAGCGCCGGGACGCTGGCGAAGACTGCCTGGGCCGCGAGAAAGCCCAAGCCCTCGCTCTGGGCAAAATTGGATTGCGACGAAGCAAGCCCGACCGTCAGGGTGTACATTTCCTTCTTGGTCGCGGAGATCAGGGGCCACCAATAGTCGTTCCAGCCGCCGAGGAAGGTGAAGATGCCGAGCGTTGCCTGTGCAGGCAGGGTCTGCGGCAGCATGACCTTCCAGAAGATCCGCCATTGCGAGGCATTGTCGAGCAAGGCCGCCTCGTCGATCTCCTTGGGGATCGCCCGGAAGAACTGCGTCATCAGGAAGACACCGAAGGCGCCGGACAGGCCCGGCAGCATCAGGCCGAGATAGGTGTTGTGCAGGCCGAACCAGTTGAACATCTGATGGCGGGCGATGATGACCGCTTGTTCGGGTACAGCGAGACCGAAAAGGACGATGATGAACAGCGTCCGGCGGAAGGGGAATTCCAGCCGCGCAAATCCGTAGCCGGCAAGCGATGACAGCACCAGAACCAGCAGGGTCTGACCGCTGGCCACGACAAGGCTGTTGAAGAACCAGCCGAAGACCTGGGATGAATGCCAGATGTTCAGGTAGTTGGCGATCGTGTAGGGCGCACGGAAAACCGAGTCCGTGCCGACCATCAGTTCCTGGTTGCTCTTGATCGAGAGGCCGATCAGCCAGGCCACCGGCGCCATCATGACGACCGAGAGGAGGGCTGCGCCCCAAAGCAACGGCCGGTAGGTAGTCAGCACTTCCGGCTTGTAGGTGTCGTCTCGGGCGGTCATGCGCCGTCCTCCGTCTTGCGCGAGGACACGATGTATTGCGCCATCGCGGCCACGAGGATGATCAGGAAGAGGTATTGCGACGCTGCCGCCGCACGACCGACATCCCAGCGGACGAAGCCGACCTCGTAGATGTACATGACCAGCGGACGCGAGGATCCGTTCGGGCCGCCATTCGTCATCAGCTGCGCCTGTCCGAAAAGCTGGAACTGGAAGACGATCTGGATGATTGTGACCAGCATGATGGTGCGTGCTATCGACGGCAGGGTGATCCGTGTCAGGACCCGCCAGGGTCCGGCATTGTCGAGGGCAGCTGCTTCATAGAGATCCTTCGGGACCTGCTGCAGTGCTGCCAGAAAAAGCATCATCGGCAGGCCGACGCACCACCAGACGGTCGCGACACCGACGGCGAACAGCGACCAGCCCCTGGTCGAGATGAAGTTGATCTGGTCGATGCCCGCCTCCGTGAAGAGTACGGACAGCAAGCCATCTCCGGGGATGAAGACGAAGCGCCAGATCAGGGTCACGATCGTGACCGATAGCACCGAGGAGGAGAAGAAGAGGCCTCGGAAGAAACTGGTGGTGCGCGTCGTCCTGTTGAGCGCGAGCGCCAGAAATAGGCCGAGCGCCACGAGTGTCGGCACGCTGACCAGCACGAAGACGATGGTATTGCGCAGGGCCTGCAGGAAAACGGCGTCGCCGGCGACCCGGAAGTAATTGGTCAGGCCGACGAAGCGACCCGGACCGAAGAGGTCCACCTTGTGCAGGCTGAGCCACATGCCCCAGAAAAGGGGAAACACGAGAAGGGCGAGGAAGACCAGCAGATAAGGCAGGATGAAGAGCCCATGGCTCCACTGGCTGCGGCGATAGCTTTCGGCCATGTCACTCCCCCTCCCGGCGATAAGCGCCGCCGTCGGCGCCGAAGAGGTGGAAGGCATTCGGATCGGCCGAGACCATCACCCGGTCTCCGGCCTTGATCAGGGAGCGGCCATCTGCTTCCACGACAAGCTTGCTGCCGTCGTCGAGCACGCCATAGACGAGGGTTCGATCGCCAAGACGCTCGACCACCTCGGCCGTCAGCGGTTCACCGGCGGTCCCGTCGGTCACCACGCGGATATCCTCGGCACGGATGCCGAGCGTTGCGCCCTCTGAACTGGTGCCAAGGGGCATGTGGAAGCCTGTTTCCACCGTTCCAAGGCCTGCCGTGCTCACGGCAAGGCCCGTCGCGCTCTTCTGCCAGGCGGTAACGGGCAGGAAGTTCATGGCCGGAGAGCCGATGAAACTTGCGACGAACTTGCTTGCCGGACGCTGATAGACATCCATCGGCGTGCCGATCTGCTCGATCTTGCGCGCATTCATGATGACGATCCGGTCGGCAAGCGTCATTGCTTCAACCTGGTCGTGGGTCACGAAGATCATCGTCGAGCCCAGGCGGTGGTGCAGTTGCGCAAGCTCGAGACGTGTGCGGCCACGCAAGGCAGCGTCGAGGTTCGACAATGGCTCGTCGAACAGGAAGGCCTTGGGTTCCTTGACGATGGCGCGGCCGATGGCGACGCGCTGGCGTTGGCCACCTGAGAGCTTCTGCGGCTTTCGGTCGAGCAGGTGGCCGATTTCGAGCGTCTCGGCGGCGGCGAGCACGCGGCTTTCGATCTCGCCCTTGGACATGCCGATGTTCTCGAGCCCGAAGGACATGTTCTGCTTCACGGTCATATGCGGGTAGAGCGCATAAGACTGGAAGACCATGGCGACCCCGCGTTTGCCTGGCGGCAGGGTGTCGACGCGCTGGCCAGCCACCGAGATGGTGCCGCCTGTGACGTCTTCCAGGCCCGCGATCATGCGGAGCAGGGTCGACTTGCCGCAACCCGAAGGGCCCAGGAAGACCACGAATTCACCGGCCTCGATGGACAGCGAAATGTCCTCAAGCACGGTCAGTGCGCCGTAGCGCTTGGTGACGTTGTCAATTTCAATCGAAGCCGACATGGTTTCTCCTCCCCGTCGTCGATTGGTTACTGGCCCAGCCGGATCATCCGGTAGCTGAGCGGCGCGATCTCTCCCGTGAGGCGTCCGCTTTTAATGGTGACCCCGCTGCCGTCCACAGGCGCAACGGGTTGCTGCTCCGGACCGTTCACCGCCTTCAGCGCGTGGCCTGCGATCACCTTGTCCATGATCACCTTCCGGTCGCCGAAGCCTTCGAGCGCGACATCGAGAGCGATGGCGTCGGTCTCGTGGCGGTTGACGATGAAGAGGGTCAGCGCGCCGTCGGTGTCGCTTTCGACAGCCGAGACGTCGAGATAGGGAACGGCCTCGGCAAAGTCGGTTGCGTATGTCGGGCAGTCGATCGACAGCTGGTAGGAGGTGCCGCGGCCGTAGCGCGAGGCAAACAGGTAGGGGTAGTAGGTCGTCTGGCGCCAGGCAGGGCCACCGGGCACGGTCATGATCGGGGCGATGACGTTGACCAGCTGCGCGAGGCAGCCGACCTTCACCACGTCTGCGCGGCGAATGAAGGTGTTGAGGATGCAGCCGACCTGCAGCACGTCCTCGAAATTGTAGATGTCTTCCAAGAGTTCCGGTGCATGCGGCCAGCCATCACGGCCCTCAAGAACCTTCCGGTCAGCCTCGTTGGAATGATACCAAACGTTCCACTCGTCGAAGCTGATATAGACATCCTTCTTCGAGCGCTTCTTGGCCTTGGTCACCTTGATCACGGAAGCGATGGTCTCGATGTAGTCGTCGAGGCGGGCGTTCTGCGCCAGATAGGCGGCGGTGTCGCCGGCATGGTTCTCGAAATACATGTGCAGGCTGATGTAGTCGACGCTGTCATAGGTGTAGTCGAGGACAGTCGCTTCCCAGGCCGGATAGGTCGGCATCTTCGGGGAAGAGGAGCCGCAGACGACGAGCTCGATCGACTTGTCGAAAGCGCGCATGGCCTTGGCGGTCTCGAAGGCGACCCGACCATATTCCTCGGCGGTCTTCTGACCGATCTGCCAGGGACCATCCATCTCGTTGCCGAGGCACCACAGCTTGACGTTCCATGGCTCTTCGCGACCGTTCTTGCGGCGCAGATCCGACCAGTAGCTGCCGCCGGGGTGGTTCACATATTCGAGGAAGGCGCGGGCTTCATCCAGCCCGCGAGATCCGAGATTGACGGCAAGCATCATCTCGGTATTGGCGGCCTTGGCCCAGTCGGCAAATTCGTGAATGCCAACCTGGTTGGATTCCGAGGTGTGCCAGGCGAGGTCGAGGCGAACAGGGCGTTCTTCCTTCGGTCCGATGCCGTCTTCCCAGTTGTAGGCCGAGACGAAGTTGCCGCCGGGATAGCGTACGACGGGCACATCCAGCTCACGCACCAGATCGATCACGTCCTGACGCATACCGTTTTCGTCGGCGGTCGGATGATCGGGCTCATAGATGCCGGTGTAGACCGCGCGACCGAGATGCTCAACGAAGGAGCCATACAGGCGTGGATCGATCGTGCTGATCTTGTAATCGCGGTGAACGGTGCCGACAGCCCGCATGTGCATTTCCTCCAAATATATCCGTTTTTCGGATATCTATCATAATTGAGGATATGATACACGGGATCGACCGGAGGTCAATCCGGCAAAATCGACGGGAAAATCAATTGTGATCAGGTCTTGATGCGCAGGACGATGTCCTGGTCGTAATTGCCGAACCCGCGGCCGAAGATATTGATTCCGCCGGGATGTTCAGCCGTTTCTGGCACTTCGATACGAACGCGGATCGAGCGGTGGTCGAGCAATTCGAGGTCGCCGAGTGTCGTCTCGGAGACCCGCATGCCATCGATGAAGGTGCCGTTGTCCGTCACCCGGAAGCTTTTCAAAACGCCATATTGGCTGCCGCGCAGCTTCCACCAATCCGGCGTGAACTTGCCCCGCCGATCGCCGAAATCGCCGGGCGAGGTCCAGATCGCGACCGCCTTGCCATTGATCGAGATGGTGATGTCGGACGGCCAGTTTTCGGAGGTGCCAGGCACTTCCGAGGAGAGCTCCATGAGCAGCTCGAGTTCCCGGATGGGTGCGCCCTTGATCCTGGCGTTGTTGGGAAACTGATAGTCGACATAGCCCCTTGTGAACCAGAGCAGCCCGGCTTTCATCCGGTCCGGAGAGAGGAAGGTATCGGGGCTATCAAGATAACCAATGATCGCGTCTGGACCGCACATGCCGCAGGGGGCGTAGATGTCGTAACCGCTGTAGAGGCCGACCGGCATGGAGACCTCGATTGCCTCGTCTGTAGCTTCATTCGGGCGCGTGAACGTCAGGACGATCTCGTCGTGAACGGCATGGCAGATCTTCTGGCTGCCCTTGCGTGCCTTCTGAACCTCGGTGCGGATGAGGCCCGCGTCTTCCATCTGGTTAAGATGTGTGGATGTGGTCGATTGCGGCAGTTCCAGCACTTCGGCAATCTCGTTGACGTTGAGGGGGCCTCTGGCGTGAAGCAGTTCCAGGATCGCCAACCGTGCCGGCGCGGCGAGACTCTTAAGGACATCCTTGCCGTCTTCCGGCGTGATCATGAGAAAGCGGCTGCTCAAATTTGGTCTCCCTGCATTTCTCAATGCGTATCAGAAATTCTGATGAAAACAAGTATGAGAAGAGTGCGGGAGGTGGCCGAGGCGGGGATATTCCTAGGTCTGCAGCAAGGTCATCCGCTTGAGATTGATGTATACATCCCGCGCCATTTGGGCGGGAGTCGTGGCGATTTAAGTGCGGTTCGCTCGCTGTTATTGACATCCTGTATACAGTATGGCTCTCTAATGCTCGATAGAGGAGGAGCTGTCATGTCCAAACCCACGTTTCCGCTGAATGCCTGGTATGCTGCGGCCTATGACGTCGAATTGAAGCGTCAGCTTTTGCCGCGGACGATCTGCAACAAGCCGGTTGTCCTGTACCGCAAGGAAAATGGCACGCCTGTCGCGCTCGCCGATGCCTGTTGGCACAGGCTTGTGCCGCTGTCGCTCGGACGGTTGGAAGGCGACAATGTCATCTGTGGCTATCATGGTCTCGAATTCGACGAGACGGGGCGCTGTGTATACATGCCGTCTCAAGACACGATCAATCCGTCGGCCTGCGTGAAGTCCTATCCGATCGCCGAGAAGCATCGCTTCATCTGGATCTGGCCGGGCGATCCGGCGCTGGCCGATCCCGCACTCATCCCCGACATGCACTGGAACCAGGATCCCGACTGGGCCGCCGATGGCAAGCTCATCGAGGTGAAGTGCGATTATCGTCTGGTCGTCGACAATCTGATGGATCTCACCCACGAGACCTTCGTGCACGGCTCCTCGATCGGCAATCGCGCCGTCGCCGAGGCGCCGTTTGAAGCGAGCCATTCGGATCGTTTCGCTTACATAACTCGCTGGATGGAAGACATCGACCCGCCGCCCTTCTGGCGCAAGCAGTTTGGTCGTCCGGGCAAGGTCGATCGCTGGCAGATCATCCGCTTCGAAGCACCTTGCACTGTCACCATCGACGTCGGCGTGGCCGAAGCGGGTACGGGTGCCAAGCAGGGCGATCGTTCCAAGGGTGTTAACGGCTATGTTCTGAACACGATCACGCCGTCAACGGACAAGACCTGTCTCTACTTCTGGGCCTTTGCGCGCAATTACGACCTCGGCAATCAGGCGCGCACACATGAGCTGCGCGAGGGCGTCGCCGGTGTCTTCCGTGAGGACGAAGAGGTGCTCGAAGCCCAGCAGCGGGCGATCGATGCCAATCCCGATCACCAGTTCTACAACCTCAACATCGATGCCGGATCGATGTGGGCGCGCAAGCTGATCGACCGGATGATCGATGCCGAGACGAAGCCGCAGGCCGGGCCTCATGCGGTCGCTGCGGAGTGATCGGATGACGGCTGATAACGAACGCGCGCCGAAGCAGCAGACAGCCAAGGCGCTGCTCGGTCTGCGTGACCTCATCCTGACGGGTGAGATCGAGCCGGGCGAGCGGCTGTCGGAAGTCGCTCTCGCCGAGCGTCTTTCGGTATCGCGCACACCGCTTCGGGCCGCCTTGCAGCGGCTCGAACAAGAGGGCCTGGTCGCGCTCATCCCGTCCGGCGGTTACGCCGTGCGTTCGTTCAGCCGGCAGGAGGTGATCGATGCCATCGAGTTGCGGGGTGTGCTGGAAGGCACCGCCGCGCGGCTTGCTGCCGAACGCGGTGCGACACCGGCCCGGATGAAGGCCATTCGCGACGTGGTCGCGCAACTCGATGAGGTGCTGCTGGTCGATGCGTCTGCTATGGATTTCGAGCGCTACGAGGCTCTGAACGGCAAGTTCCATCGCCTGCTCTGGGATCTCGCGGGGAGCGAGGTTCTGCGTCGCGAGATCGAGCGAATGACGAGCCTGCCCTTTGCCAGCCCGAATGCCTTCGTCAACACGGAGTCCGAGGCGCCGGCCTTTTACAGGACGCTCGTCGTCGCACAGGCGCAGCACAAGGCAATCGTATCGGCCATCGAATTGCGGGAGGGCGCGCGCGCCGAGGCGCTGGCGCGGGAGCATGCCCGGCTTGCCCGTCAAAACCTCGACTTCGTGCTGGAGGAGCAGCCCGATCTGCGCCGCAAGGTTCTGGCGCTTGCCCTGATGGCGGGCTGAGCGGTCGACAATAGATTATCTGGGAGGATTTCATGCGTTCCAAGCTGGAGTGGCGTGCAGCGCGCGTCGTATCGATCGAAACCCCGGCAGAGGATGTCCGGGCCGTGACATTCGCGGTCGAGGGGTTGCGGCAGTCGTTTGATCCGGGCTCGCATACCAATATCAAGGTTGTCATCCGGGGCGAGCCGGCGATCCGGACCTACACGGTGCTGCCGAGTGCGTCGGGCACGCTGAAAATCGCGGTCAAGCTGCATCCCAATAGCCGAGGTGGCTCAGCCTTCGTCTGGAACATGGATGTTGGCGACGAGACGGAGATGACCGAGCCGGAGAACCGTTTCGAACTCTCCTGGCGGGCATCTCGCTATCTCCTGATCGCCGGCGGTATCGGGATCACGCCGATCTACGGCATGGCGAAGGCGCTGGTCGCGCGCGGTCATTCCGTGCGGCTCATCTATGGGGCGAAAAGCCGGGCGCAGATGGCTTTTGTCGATGAGTTGCAGGCTTTGCTGGGGGATGGTCTCGAGGTCTTCGTGCAGGATGAGGGTGCGGCCTTCGATCTCACTGCCGAATTTGCCGCGCTTCCTGTCGATGGCGAGGCCTATATCTGCGGTCCGCATGGGCTTCTGGAAGCGGCACGCAATACCTGGCGCGAGAGCGGCCGGTCGATGAGTCGGTTGCGCTTCGAGGTTTTCGGCGACAGCGGGCGTTTTGCGGAGCAGCCTTTCTCGGTCACCGTTCCGCAATACGGCCGAACCGTCGAGGTGCGTGCGGACCAGACCATGCTCGATGCGCTGATGGAGGCGGGCATCGACATGGTCTATGACTGTCGCCGCGGTGAATGTGGATTGTGTGCGGTCAGCATCGTCGACGCATCCACGCCGATCGATCATCGTGACGTGTTCTTTTCCCCGGAAGAGCGGCACGAGGGTGAGAAGATGTGCGCCTGTGTCTCGCGTGCCGTCGGAGGAAGCGTGACGATCGACACCGGTTATCGGCAGGAGGCATTGCGGGCCTGAGCCCGCAGTTGCATCAGTCGCTCTCACCCTCGATCAGGATCATCGGCCACAGGCGCCTGCGAGCGGCATCCGGATAGTGCTGCGCGAAGTCCGGCATCGTCGCGAGAAGGCTTTCGGCGAGCGCGATGCCGAGCGCCCGCAAGTCGGGGCGAAAGCAGGTGAGAACCGGGTTCAAGAACTGCGCCTGCGGGCTGTATTGCCCGATCACGGCAATATCCTTGCCGGGCTTCAATCCTACCTCCTGCAGGCCGCGATAGAAGCCTACCACGGTCGCCTCGTTGAGGAGGATGATCGCTGTGGGACGGTCGCGTGATTTCATCACCTGCTGGGCGACGTGATAGCCGCCCGGTTCATTCGGGCCGGAGCGATAGACATTGGCCGGGTCGAGTTCGAGCCCGTGGCGGGCGAGCACGACGCGGCAGTGGTTCTCGAAGACGTGGCCGAGGTTGATGTCGCCATGGGGGCGACTGATGGCAATTCGCGTGTGGCCGCGCGCCACCAGACGTTCGATCGCGTCTTCCGCCATGCCCTCGAAATCCAGATCGTACCAGGGCTGGCCGACATCGGTCTGGCTTCGGCCAAGCGTGATGAAGGGGATCTTCGTCTTGTGCAGGAGTTCGAAGCGCGGATCCTGATAGCGTGTGGCCGACAGGATGATGCCGTCGGCGAAGCCGCGTGCGACGATGCGCTTCAGGTAAGCGTCCGGATCTTCTTCCGATGAGCAGAGCAGGGCGACGAGGTCGAGCTTGTGGCGGGCAAGCACCGTCTGCATGCCGTCGAAGACGCGCATGAAGAAGGTATCTCCCTGGCCGGTAATGTCGTGGCCGGTCTGCATCATGAAGCCGATGATGCCGGTGGCACCCTTGCGCAGCGATCGGCCGGCCTGGTTCGCCACGTAACCCAGCTTCTCGGCGGCTTCCAGCACGCGCCGGCGCGTCTCTTCATTGACGTCGGGCTTGCCGTTCAGCGCACGCGACACTGTCCCGATCGAGATGTCGAGATGTTCGGCCAGTTCGCGAATGCCTGTCATTTCCCCTCCCCAAACGATGGCCCGTAATCGTTTACGAAAGACTATTGACACATGCGAAGTCTCGTTCATAGTGTCGTAAACGTTTACGGGGTGTGCGGAAGAGGAGTTCCGCTCATCCTTTGGGAGGATATCAGTGACATCAAGAGCCGTTTTGTGCGGGTGCGGAGCTATGGCCAAAGGCTGGCTTCGAGCACTTCAGTCTGCTTCCGATCTGAGCCGAGAAGTCGAGATCGTCGGGCTCGTCGACCTTGACCTGACGACGGCGAAGGCGCTCGCGGCTGAATTCGCGCTGGACGACGTTATCATCGGTACGGACCTCGCGTCGGTCATCGAAGCGACGCGGGCGAATATGGTGTTCGATGTCGTGGTGCCATCCGCGCGCTTCGCCGTCGTCTCCACAGCGCTCAATCTCGGCTGCCATGTGCTGTCGGAAAAGCCGCTCGCCACGTCCATGGATGAGGCCAAGGCGCTGCTTGCGCTCGCTGCCGAGACTGGCCGAGTGCATGCCGTGGTGCAAAACCGCCGTTTCATTTCCGGTGTCCGCCGCCTGCGCCGCGCCGTCGAGGACGGCTTGATCGGGGAGCTCTCCGGTATCCATTGCGACTTCTTCCTGGGTCCGCATTTCGGCGGCTTTCGAGAAGAAATGGACAATGTCTTGCTCCTCGACATGGCGATCCACACGTTCGATGCCGCCCGCTTCGTCTCCGGCAAGCAGCCGCTTTCGGTCTATTGCGTGGAGAGCAATCCGTCCGGCTCCTGGTATGCCCATGGCGCGTCGGCGAACGCGATTTTCAAGCTCTCAGGCGATGCTGTCTTCACCTATCGCGGCTCCTGGTGCGCCGAGGGGAGGCGCACCAGCTGGGAGAGCGCTTGGAGGCTGGTCGGCTCCAAGGGCATGATCACATGGGACGGCGAGGAAAGCTTTGAGGCCACGGTCGCCGGGAACGAGCCGGGGCTGTTGCGCGGCCAGCAGGTGGTCCCGGTGCCGTCGGCGCCCAATGAGGACGAGACCCACGGACATCAGAGCGTACTCGCCGAATTTATCGACGCGGTGAAGTCCGGGCGGAAGCCCGAGACGGTGAGCGACGACAACATCAAGAGCCTTTCCATGGTTCTTGGCGCGATCGAAAGCGCCCGAACCGGACTTCCCGTTAGCATTTCAGTCGAAGGACATTAAGCCCGTGAGCAATCCCGCAAATTCCATCCGTATCGGAACCATGGTCAGCGCCAGCGGCGGCAAGGCGGCCGAGAGGATCGGCCAGATCGCCGACATGGGCTTCGAAAGCTTCGAGCCTTTCTTCTGGCAGACCACCAACGGCCAGGATCTCGCGGATCTCGGCAAGCGCTGCGTCGAGGCGATCGGTGACCGCGACATCACCATCTCGACGCTCGGCATGTTCGGCAATCCGCTGGAAGAGACCGACATGGACCTTCAGACCCTGCAGGGCTGGAAGGACTGCATCGACAATGCCCATCATTTCGGCGCGACCTGCGTTGCGGGGTTCACGGGGCGCGTTCGTAATAAGCCACTTACTGACAGCTTGCCGCGGTATCGCGAGATCTGGAGCGAACTTGCCAAGCGGGCAGCCGACAAGGGCGTGAAGATTGCCTTTGAAAACTGCGCCATGGATGGCAACTGGCAGACCGGCGACTGGAACATCGCGCACAATCCGGATGCCTGGGAGCTGATCTTCAACGAGACACCGGACGAGCATATCGGGCTCGAATGGGAGCCCTGCCACCAGATGGTCTATCTCATCGACCCGATCCCGCAGATTCGCAAATGGGCGCACAAGTTCTTCCACGTGCATGGCAAGGACGCGACCATCCGCTGGGACGTGATCCGCGAGCATGGCGTCTTCGGCAAACATCCCTTCGTCTTCATGCGCACGCCGGGCTTCGGCGACACCAACTGGACCGATGTGATCTCGGAGCTTCGGCTCGCCGGTTGGTCCGGCTCGATCGATATCGAGGGCTGGCACGACCCGGTCTATCGCGATGCGCTGGAAATGACCGGCCAGGTGCATGGCCTGAATTACTTGAAGAATTGCCGGGGCGGGGACTTCGTCATCGATCCGGTGTGAGCTTTCGGAAATATGGGTCTTGTGGAGGACAAGACCCATGCAGAAACCCAAGAGGAGGAAACCATGGGTATTCGCAAGCATATCGTCTTCGGCGCCTGGGCGCTGGCCAGTGTCTCCCTGTTCGGGCTTCCCGCCCAGGCAGAGGATGTGAAGATCACCGTCTGGTCGCTCGACCGAGACATCCAGCCGGCACCCAACCTGATCAAGGACTTCAACGCGCTCGGTAACGGCATCACCGTCGAATACCGCCAGATCCAGTTCGACGACGTCGTCAGCGAGGCGATGCGCGCCTATTCGACCGGGCAGGCGCCCGATATCATCGCGATCGACAATCCCGAGCATGCGCTTTTTGCGTCCCGCGGTGCGTTCCTCGATCTCACGGACAGGATCGCGGCCTCCGAGGTCGTGAAGCCCGAGAACTACTATCCCGGTCCGCTGAAGTCGGTCATGTGGGACGAGAAGTATTTCGGTATCCCTAAGGCGACCAACACGATCGCGCTCTACTACAACAAGGACATGTTCCGGGAAAAAGGTCTCGACCCGGACAAGCCGCCGCAGACCTGGGCGGAAATGGTGGAGGCCGCGCGCACGCTCACCGATCCCTCCAAGAATGTCTATGGTCTGACTTTCTCCGCCAAGGCCAATGAGGAGGGGACCTTCCAATTCCTGCCCTGGGCTCAGATGGGCGGTGGCGGTTACGACAAGATCAATGCCGAAGGTGCGGTGAAGGCGCTCGAAACCTGGAAAACCATCATCGACGAGAGGCTCGCTTCTCCCGACACGCTCACGCGCAGCCAGTGGGATTCGACCGGCACCTTCAATTCCGGCAATGCCGGGATGGCAATCTCCGGTCCCTGGGAACTCGACCGGATGCTGAAAGAAGCCAAGTTCGACTGGGGCGTAGCACTTCTGCCGGTGCCGGAAGAGGGTGCTCAGCGCTCGTCGGCTATGGGCGACTTCAACTGGGCGATCTTCTCCAACACGGAACATCCCGACGAAGCCTTCAAGGTGCTCGAATACTTCGTCTCGCAGGACGACCGCATGTTCAAGGACTTCGGACAGCTGCCGCCGCGGTCCGACATCACCATCCCGCCGACTGGCGAGGCGCTCAAGGATGCTGGCCTGAAGGTCTTCATCGAGCAGCTGCAATATGCCCAGCCGCGCGGACCGCATCCTGAGTGGCCGAAGATCTCGAAGGCGGTGCAGGATGCCATCCAGGCAGCCCTGACGGGCCAGATGACGCCTAAGGAAGCGCTCGACCAGGCGGCCGAGAAAATCAGCGCCGTGCTCGGCTGATCACTTGGCAGGCGCCGCGACTGCTGCGCCTGCCCTTCAGACCCTCCCGGAAGGCCGTCCCTCGTTTTCGATCGGGGGGCGGCCAGACCGGACGAGCATTAAGGCAGTGCGGAGACATCCATGCGCAAGATCCTGACCAGTCTGACGGACGGACGAGGCTTTGATATCGGCCTTGTCACATTGCCGCTCGGCTTCCTATTCCTGCTGTCCGGCCTGCCGCTCATCTACAATGTGCTGATGAGCTTCCAGGAAGTCGACATGTTCTCGCTGGGTAGTTTCATGCGGCCGTTCGTCGGCTTCAAGAATTACCAGACGCTGTTTTCGCAACCCGAAACATGGCCGATCCTCGGCAACACCGCTCTATTCGTCGTCGCGTCGATTGTCGGCCAGTTCGTCATCGGTTTCTCGCTGGCTCTGTTTTTCTGGGTCAACTTTCCGGGGGCATCCTGGCTCCGCGGTCTCTTCCTCGTTTCCTGGGTGATGCCGGGTCTCGTCGTCGGCGCGATCTGGAACTGGATCCTGTCCGGTGACTTCGGAGTGCTCAATTACATGCTGCGGGAGACCGGCATCATATCCAGCAACATTTTCTGGCGCTCGGATCCCAATTTCTCGCTCTGGGCCGTCATCATCGCCAATATCTGGCTCGGCACCTCCTTCAACATGATCCTTCTGTCGGTTGGTCTGTCCGGCATCCCCAAGGATCTCTACGAGGCAGCGGAGCTGGATGGTGCCAATGTCTGGCAGCGCTTCTGGACGATCACGCTGCCGATGATGCGCTCGACCATCGGGGCGATCATTTCGCTGGGGCTGATCTTCACGCTGCAGCAGTTCGACCTCTTTGCCGCCATCACCTCGGGCGGACCCAACAATTCGTCCAACGTCACGCAATACTGGGCCTGGGACCTGTCTTTCCGGCAATACGACTTCGCGCAGGGGGCGACGATCTCCGTCATCATGATCGTCTTCGTGATGTTCGCGTCTGTCGTCTATGTGCGGTCAACACGACACGAGGTGCGCGGATGAGCGAGACCACTCGAAACCGGCTGATGCTGGCGATTGCGCTCGTGCTCGCCGCCATCTACCTCTTCCCGCTCTACTGGATGTATATCACCACGCTGAAAAGCGGCTCGGCGATGTTTGCCACGCCGCCCAGTTTCTGGCCGTCCGATCCGCAATGGTCGACCTATGCCTATGTCTGGGAGAGCCGCAATCTCGCCCGCTACATGTGGAATTCGCTCGTCATTGCCGTTGGCGCCGTAGCGCTGATCACGGTGCTCGGCACGGGATGTGCCTATGTGCTCGCCCGCTATCGCAACCGCTGGATCGATGTCGGGCTCTTCCTGATCCTCATGCTGCAGGTCCTGCCAGCCTCACTGATGATCACGCCGATCTTCGTCGGTTTCTCGCAGCTCGGAATGCTCGACTATCCCAGACTGTCGGTCATCATCGCGATTGCCGCCAAGAGCATGCCGTTCTTCGTGGTACTCGTCAGGGCCACATTCATGAGCGTGCCGATGGAGCTGGAGGAAGCAGCGCTCGTCGACGGCAATTCGCGGATCGGGGCCTTTTTCAACATCGTGCTGCCGCTTGCCCGCAACGGCATACTGGTCGCAGCCATCCTGATCTTCATGCAGGCCTTCGGCGAATTCGTCTATTCGAAGTCGATGATCCAGAACGCTGACCTGCAGCCCGCGAGCGTGGGGCTCAATTCCTTCATGGGGCCGAACACCAACGAGTGGAACAACATCATGGCTTTTGCCGCGATCTATGTGACGCCGATCCTGGCGGCCTTCGTCCTTCTGCAGCGCCGGATCGTCTCCGGGCTCACGTCTGGAGCTCTCAAATGACCCATCAGATCGAACTGTCCGGCGTCAACAAATACTACGGTGCCTATCACGCGCTGCGCGACATCGACCTCAAGATCAAGAAGGGCGCCTTCGTGGCGCTGGTCGGACCGTCCGGCTGTGGCAAGTCCACGCTTCTGCGGTCACTGGCCGGGCTCGAAAGCATCTCGGCGGGTGATCTGATCATTGCCGGCGAGAAGATGAACGGGGTGCCGCCGCGCAAGCGTGACCTTGCCATGGTCTTCCAGTCCTATGCGCTCTATCCGCATATGACGGTTGAGCAGAACCTCACCTATTCGCTGCGCATTCGCGGGGTGAAGAAAGCGGAAGCCAAGAAGGCTGCGGAAGAAGTGGCGGCAACGACTGGCTTGTCCAATCTGCTGCATCGCTATCCGCGCGAACTCTCCGGCGGTCAGCGTCAGCGCGTAGCGATGAGCCGGGCGATCATCCGGCATCCCAAGGCCTTCCTGTTCGACGAACCGCTGTCCAATCTCGACGCAGCACTTCGCGTCCACATGCGCAAGGAGATCCGCTCTCTGCATGACCGGCTCGGCGCGACCTCCGTTTATGTCACCCATGACCAGATCGAGGCGATGACCATGGCCGATCATGTCGTCGTCATGCGGCAAGGCGTGATCGAGCAGCAGGGCGCGCCGCTCGAGCTCTACGACCGCCCGGTCAACAAGTTCGTCGCAGGCTTCATCGGTTCGCCGGCCATGAATTTCATTCCGGCAACGGTGGGGACTGATGGCAAGTCGTTGGTGCTCGATCTCGGCAGCCGCCAGGTCATCGCCCTCGATCGACCTGTTCCTGCGGCCTCCAATCTGACCGTCGGGCTGCGGCCCGAGCATCTGCGGCTCGTGCCGGATGAAGAAGCAAAAATCCGCCTGCCGGTCGGTGTCGTCGAGAGCACGGGGTCGATGACCTACATCACCTCGGCCAGCCAGCCGGAGATCAACGTGGTCGTTTCCGAGCGGCAGTCGCTGAGACATGGAGAGATGGTATCGCTCGGCTTCGATCCGGCGCATCTGCATCTCTTCGATGCAGACAGCGAACAGCGGATCGAGATCGCGAGCTGACCAAACGGAAGGCGTCAGATGTCCAGTGTCATCTGGCGTTCCCAGGCCGTGAAGTGCCCACAAAAGCTGTTCCACTCATCGTGCTTGAGCTTGATGTAGGCGTCTGAGAAATCCGATCCGAGAGCGGCTTTCAGGACTTCATCCTGTTCGAAGGCGCGCAGCGCGTCGAGGAGGTTCAGCGGCAGCCGGGGCGCATCCTTCACTGTGTGGCCGTCGCGGTACATGTCGATGTCGTGATGCGGGCCGGGATCGGCATTGCTCTTCAGGCCGCTCAAGCCTGCCGCGATGATGATCGCCTGCAACAGGTAGGGGTTCACGGCGCCATCGGGAAGGCGGAGTTCGAAGCGGCCGGGGCCGGGCACGCGGACCATATGGGTGCGGTTGTTGCCGGTCCAGGTGACCGTGTTCGGTGCCCAGGTGGCGCCGGAGACAGTGCGTGGGGCGTTGATGCGCTTGTAGGAATTGACCGTCGGGTTGGTGATCGCGGCGAGTGCCGAGGCGTGCTTCATGATGCCGCCGAGGAAGGTCTTGCCCTTCGTCGAGAGGCCGAAGGGCATGTCCTTGTCGGCAAAAGCGTTGACCTTGCCATCGATATCCCAGACCGAGATATGCGCATGGCAGCCGTTGCCGGTGAGCCCCTTGAAGGGTTTCGGCATGAAGGTGGCGCGCAGTCCGTGTTTTTCGGCGACTGACTTCACCATGAACTTGAAGAAGGAATGTTTGTCGGCGGTAACAAGGGCATCGTCGAATTCCCAGTTCATCTCGAACTGGCCGTTCGCGTCCTCATGGTCGTTCTGGTAGGGCTTCCAGCCGAGTGCCAGCATGTGGTCGCAGATCTCGGCGATCACGTCGTAGCGGCGCATCAGCGCCTGCTGGTCGTAGCAGGGCTTTTCCGCTGTGTCGTACTGGTCAGAGATCGCCTCGCCGTCAGCCGAGATAAGGAAGAATTCCGCTTCGACGCCGGTCTTGACGTGCAGGCCATGCTCCGCGGCCTCTGCCACCAGTTTCTTCAGAACGACACGGGGGGCCTGGGCGACAGGCTGGTCGTCCATCATGCAGTCGGCGGCCACCCAGGCGACCTCAGGCTTCCACGGGAGTTGGATGACCGAGGAGGCGTCAGGGATGGCGAAGAGGTCGGGATGGGCGGGCGTCAGGTCGAGCCAGGTGGCAAAGCCGGCAAAGCCCGCGCCGTCCTTCTGCATCTCGGCGATCGCCTGAGACGGGACCAGCTTGGCACGCTGGGCGCCGAAGAGGTCCGTGTAGCTGATCATGAAATATTTGATGCCTCGCTCCTTCGCGAAGCCTGCCAGATCCTGTGTCACGTCGTTCCCCTGTTTTTATGGATTGAGACACATGTGTTGAAAAAGAATGGCCGCATCCGTGGGATCAGATGCGGCCATTTTAACGTTAGAAACCTCCCTTGCCGGGATACCAGCTGGTGCCGGCAAGAGGCACCTGCGCCATGGCGGCGGCCTCCATCGTTAGTGCGCAGAGATCTTCCGGCTCCAGGTTGGTGAGCTTGTTCTTGCCGCAGGCGCGGGCAATGGTCTGCGCCTCCAGCGTCATGACCTTGAGATAGTTGGCGAGCCTGCGACCGGCGGCGACCGGGTCGAGGCGGGCGGCAAGCTCGGGATCCTGCGTGGTGATGCCGGCGGGGTCCTTGCCCTCGTGCCAGTCGTCATAGGCCCCGGCTGTGGTGCCAAGCTTCTGGTATTCCTCTTCCCATTTCGGATCATTATCGCCGATGGCAACGAGGGCTGCCGTGCCGATCGAGACGACGTCGGCGCCGAGCGCCAGAGCTTTGGCCACATCGGCTCCCGAGCGGATGCCGCCCGAGATCACCAGCTGCACCTTGCGATGCATGCCGAGGTCCTGCAGGGCCTGGACGGCGGGACGGATGCAGGCGAGCGTCGGCATGCCCACATTCTCGATGAACACGTCCTGGGTGGCCGCCGTTCCACCCTGCATGCCGTCGAGCACGACGACATCGGCGCCGGCCTTCACGGCAAGAGCGGTGTCATAATAGGGACGGGCGCCGCCGACTTTCACGTAGATCGGCTTTTCCCAGTCAGTAATTTCGCGCAGTTCGAGGATCTTGATCTCGAGATCATCGGGGCCGGTCCAGTCGGGGTGGCGGCAGGCGGAGCGCTGGTCGATGCCCATCGGCAGGTTGCGCATCTGGGCGACGCGGTCGGAGATCTTCTGGCCGAGCAGCATGCCGCCGCCGCCGGGCTTTGCGCCCTGACCGACCACGATCTCGATCGCATCGGCGCGGCGCAGATCCCTGGGGTTCATGCCGTAACGAGAGGGGAGGTACTGATAGACCAGCTTTTCCGAATGGCCGCGTTCCTCATCGGTCATGCCGCCGTCGCCCGTCGTGGTCGAGGTGCCTGCCAGCGTCGCGCCGCGCCCGAGCGCTTCCTTGGCATTGCCCGAGAGGGCGCCGAAGCTCATGCCGGCGATGGTGATCGGGATCTTCAGCTCGATCGGCTTCTTGGCAAAACGCGTGCCGAGGACCACCGAAGTGTCGCATTTCTCGCGATAGCCTTCGAGTGGATAGCGGGAGATCGAGGCGCCGAGGAAGAGCAGGTCGTCGAAATGCGGCACCTTGCGCTTCGTGCCGCCGCCTCTGATATCGTAGATGCCGGTGGCTGCTGCTCGACGGATTTCAGCGAGCGTATGGTCATCGAAGGTGGCAGACTTGCGCGGCGGGGTAAACGGGTTGTGGTAGCTCATCAGCTTTTCCTCGCCTCAATACGCATCGGCATTGTCGATGTTGAAATTGTAGAGCTTGCGGGCCGAGCCGTAGCGCTTGAACTCCTCGGGCTTGGCATGCGTCACGCCGGCCTTGGCCAGCAGTTCGGCCAGCTTTTCGAGGTGTTCCGGGCGCATCTCCTTTTCGATGCAATCGGCGCCGAGGCTCTTCACCGAGCCGCGCACGAAGAGCTTCGCTTCGTAAATGCTGTCGCCCAAAGCTTCGCCCGCGTCGCCGCAGACGACGAGGTGGCCGGACTGGCCCATAAAGGCCGACATGTGGCCGATCGAGCCGTGCACGACGATGTCGATGCCCTTCATCGAGATGCCGCAGCGGGAGGCGGCATTGCCCTTGATGACGAGCAGGCCGCCTCGACCGGTGGCGCCGGCATATTGCGATGCGTCGCCCTCGATCACCACCGTGCCGGACATCATGTTTTCGGCCACACCGGGACCGGCAGAACCATGGATGGTGACTGTGCCGCCATCATTCATGCCAGCGCAGTAATAGCCGACCGATCCCTTCACCTCGACGGTGACGGGTGCATCGATGCCGACGGCGACCGCGTGGTGACCGCGTGGATTGACCACTTCGAAGAGGGCGTCGTTCGAGCCGGCGCCGAGTGTGTGCAGCGCGCTGTTGAGCTCACGAAGCGGGGTGTGGGAGAGGTCGAAGACGGGCATTCGGCAAGCTTTCTCGAAAGGGAGAGGTTTCAGGCGGCCTTTTCGTGGTCCCAGAAGTAGACGGTCGCCGGCTCCGGCTCCCAGACCCGGGCGGTCTCGATACCGGGCAGGTTGACCAGCGCGCGGTATTCGGAGCCGAAGGCGACATACTGGTCTGTCTCGGCCATGACGGCGGGCTTGCAGGCGATCGGGTCGCGCACCACGCCGAAGCCGGTCTTGGTCCCGACGACGAAGGTGAAGAATCCGTCGAGATCGTCGAGCGCGCCGGTCAGCGCTTGCCCCAGATCCTTGCCCTTGGCCATTTCCGCCGTGAGATAGGCGGCGGCGACTTCCGAGTCGTTCTGGGTCTCGAAGGCCATGCCTTCGCGGATGAGTTCACGGCGCAGGTTGTTGTGGTTTGACAGCGAGCCATTGTGCACGAGGCACTGGTCGGCACCTGTCGAAAAGGGGTGAGCGCCGAGCGTGGTGACTGCGCTCTCGGTCGCCATGCGGGTATGGCCGATACCGTGGGTGCCGCCCATGGCGCGGACGCCGAAGCGCTGGACGACGTCCTTGGGAAGACCGACTTCCTTGAAGATTTCGACGCTTTCCCCGGAGCCCATGATGCGGACATTGGGGCGGATTTCGGCAAGGGCTGCCCGGATCTCGGGCAGCTTGCTCGCAGCGATCGAGATGACCGCATGGGTACTCTTCAATTCGATTTCGGAGTCTATGCCTGCTTTGGCCAGATCTTCCGCGAGACCTGTAAAATCACTTTCCGGGTCGGCCGACTGGATGGTGACCTTGGCGGTCTTGCCGTCGACGCCGCCATAGATGGCGATGCCGGCCGAGTCCGGTCCTCGGTCGGTCATGGTGATCAGCATGTCGGAGAGAAGATCGCCGAGCCGGGGCTCCAGCGCCTTGTCCTTGAGAAACAGACCGACAATTCCGCACATGGCCACGCCCTCCAATGTCTCTGGAGAAAGGGCTAGCAGCGGCATCCAAGAAAATCAATCAAAAGGAATAAAGTTTTCTTGGTGGGCAACTATCGACGTTGGGGATAGGAGATGATCGAGATGTATCGTGCGGGCAGGCTTACGAGTTCTTCAGGGCCATGTGGTGCATCGGCGTCAAAGAAGAGACTATCGCCAGCTTGCATCCGGTAGAGGCTGTCCCCATGGCGATAGACTACTTCGCCCTCCAGCATGTAGAGAAATTCCATGCCCTCATGCTGGAATGTCGGGAATATGTCGGACTCGGCGTTCAGTGTGATCAGATAGGGCTCGACGACGACGCCGGAGGTGTTGTTTTCGATGTGGCCTAGCAGGCTGTAGTGATGGCCGGCCCGGGTTCCACGGCGCTCCAAGTTCACGCCTTCGCCTGCCTTGACGAAGCTCGCCGACTTCGGCTCCTCGAAGCCCTTGAAGAAGGCTGTGATCGGCATGCCCAGCGCCTTCGACAGCGCCTGAAGCGTGGTCAGCGAAGGCGAGATATTGCCGTTCTCGATCTTCGAGAGCATGCCGACCGACATGCCGGTGGCCGCGGCGAGATCGGCGACCGTTATGCCCAGTTTCTTGCGATAGGTGCGGACCTCATGGCCAATCGCCATTTCGAGATTGTTGGCGCGGGGCTCGCGCACGGCATGGGGATCCTGCGACAGCGCCGGCTTCGGAGTGCTCGTCGCTTTCTTGGTTGTCTTGGCCATGGATCCTCCTCATGTTTCGCCGGCATGCCGGCTCATGATCCTCTAGCGGATTTTCAGCGCCTGCCCAATGGTGCCGGTCGTTCCGTCACAGTCCAACAAAAACGAGGACTGCGAGTACGATCAGTGCAAGGAAGGCGGTATCGGCGACCAGAACGCCAATCGCGCGTCCGCCGATCTTGAAGACTTCCGGCAGCGAGGTCTTTACGCCGACGGCAGCAATGGCGACGAGGAGGGCCCAGCGCGAGACAATGCCTGCCCAATCGGCCACCACGGTGGGGATAGTCACAAGCGAATTCAGTGCCGCCAGCAACAGGAAGGCGACCACGAAGCTCGGCAGCAGCGGCGGGCGCTTCACATCGCCGGAAATCGTGCTTCTAAAGGCGAGTGCTGCCACGAGGACTACCGGCGCCAGCATGGTCACGCGGATGAGCTTGACGAAGACGGCGGTTTCGCCTGCGGGCACGGAGACCGAGAAACCTGCGCCTGCGACCTGAGCGACATCATGGATTGTCGCGCCGAGGAAGATGCCGGTCTGGTGATCGTCCAACCCTGCGAGACTTGCGAGGATCGGGTAGAAGATCATGGCGAGCGTGGACAGCATGGTCACACCGATGACGGTGAAGACCATCTGCTGGTCGGCTTCCTTGCTGCGGTTTCCAAGGGTGGCGGAGATCGCAAGGGCTGCCGAGGCGCCGCAGATGGCGACCGCGCCGCCGGTGAGTACGCCGAACTGGGTACCCTGGCCAGTAAGGCGCGAGGCGAGGATGCCGAAGAGGATGGTGAGCAGGACTGCACCGACGATCATGGCGATCACGGCCGCACCCAGCTCGGCAAACATGGCGACACTGACTCTCAGGCCGAGCAGCGCGATGCCAAGCCGCAGCACCGTGCGTGAAGCGAAGTCCAAGCCGGCAGCCGTCTTCGGGTCTTCTGCAAGGAAGTGCAAGGCCAGCCCGATCAGGATCGCCAGCAGCATGGCCGGTGCGCCGTAATGTTCAGACAGGAAGGCGGATGCGAGAGCGATCAACACGGTCACGGAGAGGCCAGGGAAAAGCTTCTGCCATCGCTCGCTCAAAGTCGCAGAGTGGCGGTCTCGTTCCGGATCGGGCGAGGCGGTCGACGGTTCTGGCATGGATCACCTCTGGTAGAGCGCCCTGTGCATGGTGGCATCGGATGATGCGGAGGGCGAAATGAAGGGATGCGCGGCATACCGCGCATCCCTAATGTCGTCAGTTCAGATCCGCTGCGCGCTCGGCGTCAACCTTTGTCTGGGCGTCGGCGACCGCTGCCGTGAACTGGTCGAACACTTCGGCGCCGCCGGTGACATTGGCCTTGAACCAGTCGAAGACGGGCGAGACGGCCGCCTTGAAGGCTTCCTTCTCCTCGGCCGTCGGCACGTAGATCTCACCGCCGGCCTTAGCGAAGTCCTGATAGGCTGCGATTTCCTTGCGCTTCGGCGAGGCGAAGGTCGCCTGCTGGAGGGCGGCAAAGCCATCGACGACGACCTGTTTCTGCTCCGGTGTCAGGCCGGTGAAGCGGTCATTCGACATCCACCAGAAGGCGCCCATGTAGCTGTGGCCATCGAGCGTCAGGTATTTGAGGCCGGCATCCGGAAACTTCATCGACATGATGTCGGTGATGCCGTTGGCGGTACCTTCCACGACGCCCGTCTGCAGCGAAGTGAAAAGTTCCGGCCACGGGATCGGGGTCGGGGCTGCTCCCACGGCGGTCGCTACCTGCTGCGGCAGATCGGCCGGTACGGTGCGCATCTTCAGACCTTTCAGATCATCGGGCGACTTCACCGTCTGCTTGGTGTTGGCGTAGTTGCGCCAGCCGCCGGTGTTGCCGATGGTCATCAGGCGGATCTTGTTGTCGCTGTCTGCCAAGGCCTTCTCGCGCAGCTTGCGCGTGAAGTCGCCGGTCAGCACGGTCTCTGCCACGCGGTCGTCGCTCATCAGGTAGGGCAGGTCGAGGACCTGGATGTACGGGAAGAGACCGGCGGCGCCGCCTGAGGTCGAAATGTAAATGTCGATCGAGCCGTCGGCAACGCCTTGCAGGCATTCCTCGCCGGTGGCGCAGAGCTGGGTGCCGATGAAGAGCTCGACCGCGATCGCGCCGTTCGAGGCGTTTTCGACATAGTTCTTGAAGACGACAAGACCATCATAGTCCTCATCGTTTTCGTTGGAGTTGGCTGTGGCGCGCAGCGTGATGTCTGCTGCCTGCGCAACACCGGTGATGGTGAGCGCGCTAGCCAAAGCCAAGGTTTTCAACATGGACTTGAGCATTCTGGTTCCTCCCTTTTCTCAAGTTAGTCGACGAAGCCCGCAAGGCGCGGGAGCGTGAGCGTCAAAGCGGGGAAATAGGTGATCAGAAAGATCACGACGATTTCCGCCGCCAAGAACGGCAGTGTGGCCTTGGCGATCGTCTCGACCTTGAGGCCGGAGACGGACGACGAGACGAAGAGTACCAGGCCCATCGGTGGGGTCAGAAGGCCAACCGTCAGGTTGACCGCCATGATGATGGCGAAGTGGACGGAATCCACACCCATCTGGGTGAAGATCGGGCCAAGGATCGGGCCGAGAATGATGATTGCCGGCCCTGCATCGAGGAACATGCCGACCACGAAGAGCAGCAGGTTGATCAGCAGCAGCAGGACCAGCGGATTTTCGCTGAGGCTCAGGATAATCGACGCCAGGAGTTCGGGCGTATGCGACAGGCTGGCGACCGTCTTGAAGGCCATGGCCGCGCCTACGAGCAGCAGGACGACTGCGGAGGTCATGGCGGCGCGCATCAGAATTCTCGGCATGTCGCCGACTTTCAGACTGCGCAGCACGAAGAGGCCGATAAAGATTGCGTAGCCGACAGCAATGGCGGAGGCTTCCGTTGGCGTGAAGATGCCGCCGAGAATGCCACCCATGATGATGACTGGGGTCATTAGCGGCCAGAAGGCATTGAGGCTTGCACGCCCACGTTCGGACCAGGTTGCGCGGGTGGTTGCCGCCGGCAGGTTCTCGCGATCGGCAAGCAGGTAGACGATCGCCATGAGGCTCAGACCGATCAGGACGCCCGGAACGATGCCAGCCAGGAAAAGCGCAGCCACGCTTTCGCCCATGACATAGGCATAAATGATCATGATGCCTGATGGTGGGATGATCGGGCCGATGATCGAGGATGCGGCCGTAACGGCGGTCGCAAATTTACGGCTGTAGCCCTGCTTTTCCATTGCCGGGATCAGCATCGAGCCAAGGGCGGAGACGTCCGCCACGGCCGAGCCTGAGAGGCCGGCAAACAGCATCGAGGACAGAATGTTGACGTGCGCGAGGCCTCCGCGCAGATGGCCGATCACCGCCTGGGCGAACTCTACGAGGCGCATGGTGATGCCGGCCCGGTTCATCAGTTCCCCGGCCAGCATGAAGAAGGGGATCGCCATCAGCGGGAAGCTGTCCATCCCGTTATAGACATTGCGATAGAGGAGCACGATGTCGCGCTCCTGGCCGTTCAGCCAGAGGAGAATGGCGGGTGCTGCGATCAGGCCGAACACGATCGGGAAGCCGAGCAGCAGAAGGATCATGAAAAGGGGGAGGAAGAGGCTCAGCATCACTCGGCTCCCAGTCCTGCGAGCGAGGCGACCGGCTCGAGTTTTTGCTGATGTCCCGTCAGTTCGATCAGGTTGCGCAGGATCAGTTCGATGCTGACCACGAACATCATGGTCACACCCGTCGCAAGCGATGCCATCATCCAGCCACGCGGCACCTTCATCCAGGTGCTGAGGTCAAGAGACGTCGGCACCGCAATTGCCGGCATGGCAAACCGTCCGCCGAGCCCTGTCACTTCTGCCCAGCCGATGCGCATGGCGACGTAAAGAAGGACTGCAGTCAGGACGAGGAAAAGCAGGTTGATGATGCCGCCGATCAGGCGCGGAAAGATGTCGAGGATCATCGTGATGGCGACAAAGCCGCCCTGGCGGAATGCCGTCGGCACCATCAAGCCCGTCATCCATAGCATTAGGAAACGGGACCCTTCCTCACTCCACGGCAGCGCATTGCCGAGAACATAGCGAAAGAAGACCTGAACGAGGATGAACACGAGCATGATGCCGAGCGCGCCGGCCCCAAGCCACAATCCGACCGTCAGCACCGCGGCATTCAGCCGGCCGAGCAGATTGGTCAGGTTCGAAAGTGCCGTCATGTCTCCACCCGTTTCTTGTCATCGGTCAATTCGGCGCAAATATCGAAGACTTGTTCCCGCCGCGCAAACACGGCTGTTCCAGTTTCCGTACGAGGAGAGGTAAATTTCTCCTCGCATACCTGTTGCTGATCGTCTTTGACCGTTCGCCGCGGCATGTCCAAAGTGCCGCCGACGACCTCCTCCCAAACTCAACTCAGACGGCGAAGCGTCCGAACCGTCCCCCTGAGAAGCACAGCGGTTCTCCCTGCCGATGTGCAACCCTTAACACCTTGCCGATGATGATCGTGTGATCACCGGCGTCGTGCTGCGCCTGCTCGGTGCATTCGAAACGTGCCAGCGTGCCGGGCAAAACCGGAACGCCTTCGTCGTTGAACCTGACCTCGATCCCGTCGAAGCCGCTGCCGCCGCGGGTGAAGGCGGCGCTCAGGTGATCCTGATCCGCGCCGAGCACGTGGATCGCGAAATGCCGGGCGCCCGTGAAGGCGACATATCGCGATGAACTCTTGGCGGGCGACCAGAGCACCAGAGGCGGATCGAGCGAAACGGATGCGAAGCTATTCACCGTCATGCCGATCGGACCGTCCGGTGTCATCGCCGTCACCACGGTGACACCCGTCGTGAAACTGCCCAGCGCATTGCGGAAATCCCGATGATTGTCCGCGCCAGGCACGAAGACGGCCTCCAACGCATGAATGTCATTGGCAGCCATCATCAGGCGACCTCCCGTCCGATCGCAAGCGTGTAAAGCTCGAACCATGTCTGGCGATCCATCTCCACCTTCGTCGCGTCTGCAATCTTCGCAATACGTTCGAGTGAGTTGGTGCCCATGACCGGCAGGATGGCAGCGGGATGCCGCAGCAGCCAGGCGACGGCGACAGCCGTTTCGTCGACGCCGTGTTCTGCGCCGATGCGCTTCAGGTCAGCCAGAAGTTCCGGCTTCGATCCGTCCATGAGACGACCGCCGCCGAGCGGCGACCAGGCCATCGGCGACACCATGCGCTCCTGCAGATAAGCGAGGTCGCCGTTGACGAAGGTATCGGTCGCCAGGAGGCTCATCTCGATCTGGTTGGTGACGAGATTGTTCTCCATCGACGACTGAAGCAGCGAAAAGTCCCAGGGCCGGAAGTTGGAAACGCCGACGGCGCGGACCTTGCCGGAGGTGACCAGCGCATCGAGAGCAGGGCCTGTTTCGTCAGGATCGATCAGCGGATCGGGGCGGTGGATCAGCAGCAGGTCGACATGATCGGTGCCCATGTCGGTCAGCGAGGCTTCGACCGAGGCGGTGATGTGAGCGGCCGACGTGTCATAATGTTTGACGCGGGCTGCCGAATGTCGACCGGCCGGGGCGACAATGTCACATTTGGTGACGATTTCGAGCTTGTCGCGCAGGCCGGGGGAGGCCTTCAGAGCATTGCCGAGCACGGCTTCCGCCGTATAACCGCCATAGATGTCGGCCTGGTCCATGGTGGTGATGCCCTGGGAAAGGCAGGCCTCGATCTTGGCCTGGACATGTTTGGGCGAGGTGTCGGCATCGTCGCCGATGCGCCACATGCCGTAAACGAGGCGGCTGAAGGTGAGGTCAGGGGTAAGATTGACGCGCTGCATTAGCGGCGAACTCCATTTCCGAGAGGGGTGGCGGGCGTTTCCGCGGGAACGCGGCCATAGGCATGCGGGAGCGAGACGGTTTTCAATTCCGGCAGCACCTTGGTGCCGAAATGAACCGCCTCGTCGATATGCGGATAACCGGACAGGATGAAGGCGCGGATGCCCATCTTTCTGTAGGCTTCCAGTTCCGAAAGAATCTGGTCCGTCGAGCCGACAAGGGCCGCACCACAGCCGGAGCGGGCGCGACCGATGCCGGTCCACATATGCGGCTCGATATAGCCGAACTGGTCGGCGAGTTCGCGGGCACGGGCCTGATGGGCGACACCCAGTGAGATCGAGTCATGGGCGCGATCGCGGATGAGCTTGCCGTATTCGTCATCGAGCTTCGAGACGATGTATTCGGCGTATTCGCGGGCTTCCTTCTCGGTGTCGCGCACGATCATGTGGACGCGGAGACCGTAATCGAGGGTCCGGGCATGGGCTTCGGCGCGCGCATGCACGGCCTTCATCCGCTCGGCGAGCTGGTCCTTTTTTTCGGGCCACATCAGATAGACGTCGCATTGCGCGCCGCAGAGCTCCAGCGCGTCCGGGGAGTAACCGCCGAAATAAAGAAGGGGGCCGCCGTTCTGCTGATAGGGGCGAGCGGGTTCGGTGGACACACCCTTGAACTGGTAGACCTCGCCCTCGTGATCGATCGTGTCGCGGGTCCAAGCCTGGCGGAGGATCTCGACCACCTCATGGCTGCGCTTGTAGCGGAAGGCACTGTCTGCAACTTCACCCGGAAAATCCGAGCTGATGACGTTGAGTGTCAGGCGACCTTTGAGCATGTGGTCGAGGGTGGCGACGGTCCGCGCCAGCATGATCGGCTGCATCTCGCCGCAGCGGATGGCGGCGAGCATGTTGATGTCAGACGTGATCGGCGCACAGCCGGCAACAAAGCTCAGCGTGTCCTGACCGACCTGATAAGAAGACGGGCAGAGAATGTTGCGGAAGCCGAGCTGCTCGGCCTTCTGCACGATGTCCGAGCAGTGCTCGAAGCTCGACCGCAGCGCTCCATCCGGCACGCCAAGAAACTGATAATCGTCAGAGCAAAGGGCTGCGAACCACGACACTTCCGCGCCATCGATATCGGCCGATGTGACAGGTACGACAGTCATTGAGGTCTCCTCCAAGGCTCCAACTTTCCTCTTGCCTAACACCCGATTTGATGTAGATCAATAGTGTATCAATTTTTTCTCGGCGATACCGAAGTGCCACAGAACTCCACGATGCAGCCGCCCGGCAGCCTTCCCATCTATGTGCAGATCACCGAGCTTCTGGTGCGTGATATCGCGGCGGGGCGGCTGATCGATGGTGAAAAGCTGCGCCCTGAACGGGATATGGCCGAAGAACTCGGCATTGCCGTCGGCACGCTGCGCAAGGCATTGGCAGAGTTGCAAAATCGCGGGCTTCTGGAGCGCATTCAGGGCTCCGGCAACTATGTTCGGGCGATATCCGATCCGAAATCCGTCTATGCCATGTTTCGCCTGGAGTTGCTGGGCGGCGGCGGCTTGCCGACGGCAGAGATCCTGTCGATCGACCGACTGCCGAAACCGGATGGACTGCCGACATTCGGCACATCCGAGGAGTCCCACCGGATCCGGCGCTTGCGGCGTCTTTCCGGCCGCCCGGCGGCGCTCGAGGAGATCTGGCTCGACGGCTCCTATGTCGAGACGATTGACCCCGAGGCGGTCTCCGAATCCCTCTATCTGTTCTATCGCACCAAGCTGTCGCTCTGGATTGCGAGGGCCGAGGACCAGATCGGTCTCGACGTGGTGCCGGACTGGGCACCGGCGAGCTTCGGTCTGAGGCCGCGCGCGCCCGCCACACATATTCAACGCATCAGCCAGGATCAGGAGGGAGCCCGTGCGGAAGTCTCGCGGACCTGGCTCGATCACACCGTCGCCCGATACGTATCGCGGCTGAAATGACATGACCGCGAGGAGCGGTTCAATTGAGGAGGAAAGCGTGGCAGGACTTCAATACGGGATCATCGGTTGCGGCATGATGGGGCAGGAGCACCTGCGCAACATTGCGCTTCTGCAGGATGCATCGGTGGTCGCGATTTATGAGCCGGATGCCGGCATGCGTGCGCTGTCAGCAGAGGCGGTTCCGACGGCAAAGATGGTCGGCTCGATCGAGGAACTGCTTGCTGTAGAGGCCGTGAACTGCCTGCTGATCGCAAGCCCGAACTATCTGCATCTCGAGCAGTTGGAAAAGATCGCCGCAATCCGGCCGCTGCCGGTGCTGGTGGAGAAGCCGCTGTTCACCGATCCTGCCGATGCTCCGCGGCTCGCAGCACTTCGCGCTGCCTATCCGGCGCCGATCTGGGTTGCCATGGAATACCGCTACATGCCGCCGGTCGCGCGGATGATCGAACAGGCTGACGAGGCCACCGGTGGCATCCGTATGTTGACCATCCGTGAGCATCGTTTTCCGTTTCTCGAGAAGGTCGGTGACTGGAACCGGTTCAATCGCAACACAGGTGGGACCCTTGTCGAGAAATGCTGCCATTTCTTCGACCTGATGCGGCATATCCTGAAGTCTAATCCGGTCCGCGTCATGGCGTCTGGCGGGCAGTCGGTGAATCATGTCGACGAAGTCTATGACGGCAATCGCTCTGACATCTGGGACAATGCCTATGTGATCGTCGACTTTGCCTCAGGCGCGCGGGCGATGCTGGAGCTCTGCATGTTTGCTGAAGGTGCCCGCTATCAGGAGGAAATCTCGGCAGTTGGCCCCGCCGGCAAGATCGAGTGCCTGGTGCCCGGCCCCGGTCGCTTCTGGCCCGAACATCTCGGCGAGCCACCGGTTGCTCAGGTCATCGTCTCGCCGCGTGATCCCAAAGGGCCGCACGTCGTCGAAATTCCGGTTGATCCGCAGCTGCTGGAAGCCGGTGACCACAACGGCTCGACCTTCTATCAGCATCAGCGTTTCCAGAAGGCGGTGAAGGGTACGCAGCCGGTCGAGGTTGCGCTCGATGATGGCTGGTGGGCGGTGGCCATGGGGCTCGCAGCACAAAAGTCCGCGGAAACGGGTCAGGCTGTCAGCTTCCCGCTGCCGTTTTCACCCAAGGCATCGTGACGCGATAAGCGTCCTTCCACCTTTCGCGCTGGGGTGCGAACCATTCATCGCTTACTGCGTTGCCTCCCCGTGGCAGCGTAGGAGAAGCAGCGGTGACAGACTATCTTTTTGGCCCCGTCATTGAAGATGACGGGGTTTTGTTTCGGTTGTGGGCGCCGCATTGCAAATCGGTGACGCTCGAAATTGACGGCACTCCTGCGAAGGACATGGACCGGCAGGCCGATGGAGTGTTTGACCTCAAGGTTATGGGGGCAGGGCCAGGTACCCGCTATCGGTTTCGACTGCCGGATGGCGTTCTGGTCCCGGATCCTGCAAGCCGGCACCAGCCCGAGGACGTGTTCGGGCCGAGCGAGGTCGTCGATCTTTCGACGCAGAAGACCCGCGACGCCATTTGGCGAGGGCGGCCCTGGGCGGATATGGTCATATACGAGCTGCATGTCGGGACATTCACGGGCGAGGGGACCTTCCGAGGCGTAATCGAGCGGCTGGATCACCTGAGTAGCCTCGGGATAACGGCCATTCAGCTGATGCCGATCTCCGACTTTCCCGGCCGTTGGAACTGGGGCTATGACGGCGTCATGCCTTATGCGCCGGACAGCCGGTATGGGCGGCCGGAAGATCTGGCGCTTCTCGTTCAGGCAGCGCATCAAAGGGGCATCTCCGTCTTCCTCGATGTTGTCTACAACCACTTCGGCCCGTCCGGAAACTTCATGCCGGCTTATGCGCCGCTGTTCTCGCCGCATCATCAGACGCCATGGGGCGACGGCATCAACTTTGATGATGCGCAGAGCGAGATGGTGCGCGCATTCCTGATCGAAAACGCGCTCTTCTGGATCGAGGAATTTCATGTCGATGGACTGCGGCTCGATGCCGTGCATGCCATCCGCGACGACAGTGAGCCGCACTTCTTGCACGAACTTGCAGCGCGTGTGCGGGAGCGTTTTGCCGATCGCCACATTCATCTCATCGTCGAGAACGAGGAGAATGACCCGGGTCTGCTCGAGCGGGGCCAGCCCGACACCGAAACGTTCGACGCTCAGTGGAATGACGACGTCCATCACGCTTTGCATGTGGCCACGACCGGCGAAACCTTCGGTTATTACGCCGATTACCGGGATGTCGGTGCGGCTCTCGCAAAGGCTCTCGCCGAAGGCTTTGTCTATCAGGGCGACGTGATGCCGTATCGCGGTGAACGACGCGGTGGGCCGAGCGCCCATCTGACGCCTTCCGCCTTCGTTTCCTTCCTTCACAATCACGACCAGATCGGCAACCGCGCCCAGGGTGACAGGGTCATGGCAGCGCTGCCCGAACAGGCGCTCGCCTTCGCCGTTTCGCTGATACTGCTCTCACCGCAAATTCCCATGTTATTCATGGGCGAAGAGTGGTGTTCGCAAAAGCCGTTTCCTTATTTTTGCGATTTCGACGAGGAGCTCAACGCAGCCGTACGCGACGGCCGGCGGAATGAGCTTTCGAAGTTGCCGGGTTTCGACGGGGACCATGTGCTCGACCCGACATCGCTGGAGACATTCCGCTCTGCGATCCTCGACTGGGAGCGGGCAGGTTCAAAGCATGGTTCGACCTGGATCGAACGCTACCGCCAGCTCATTGCGCTTCGGCGAGAGCGTGTCGTGCCGTTGCTGGCGCGGATGCGTCAGGGCGGGCGTTATGCTGCCGAGAATGGCGTCATCCGTGTCGAGTGGCCGCTTGAGGACGGACGGCACTACATACTCGTCGCCAATCCCACATCGCATTCCGTCAGTGCCGCTTTTGAGGTGGATCCCATTGAGATCATCTATGCACTTGGCGAGCGCCGGACTGACGCTCGCGGACCTTGGTCGCTGGTTTTTGGTGTCACGGGCTGACGCCAGAGACCTCACCGCTTGCAATGCGGTCAGGCACCCATCCTGTCCGCCAGATGCATGACTTCAAGTGCCGATTTCGCCACCATATCGGCGCCGATATTGCCGAAGGCGCGCGGGTCCTTCATGACGGCCGGACCACCGACCGCGATCTTCATCGGACCCGGGCTGCGCCTGGACTGTACCCTGCGAATTGCGGCGGCGCATTCATCCACTTCGTCGACACGGCCGACCGAGATACCCAAAAGAGTGTAGGAGGAGTTCGACAGGCGCATGTAGAGGCTGTCGTTGAGTTCGAGGTCCGCCCCACCTTCGACGTCCCAGCCCATGTCGCGAAAACAGGAAGCGACGATCGATACGCCGATGGTGTGCAGGGCACCCTGGGTCCGCGCCAGCAACACACGGCGCGCCTTTTGGCGATCGCGAATGGTCTGGCTGCGGTTCTGCGACAGATGGTTGACGATCATGCCAAGTCTGGTGGAGGCCACGGCAACCTGGATGAAATCGGTTTCGTCATTGCACCAGAGCCGCCCGAGTTGCGCGGCGACAGGCGAAAACAGCTGGATCGCGAGCGTGTGCATGGGCAGGTCAGTGCGCTGCAATTCCTCGATGATTTCCCGGTGACCACGAGGATCTGCCTGGACCAGGGCCTCAGTGAGCGCGGATCGGTAGGTGATCGCCTTCTCGGTTCCGGGCAATTCGCGCGCCTTCGGATCCAGTTCGGGATGCAGGTGAAAATCGATCTCCGGCGGCATCTCGCTAACACGCGGACCCGCTGCCAGATCCGTATGGCTCGCTCCCACAAGCCGCGGCACGGCATCCCGGATCGCGCTTTCGAGAATGCGCTGCTCGAGGCTTGTCAGCCGCGTATCCGATTTCGATAGTACAGACTTACCATCGCTATTGGACGGAGGTTCGTCCGCCCCGCCGGGTGGTCCCCCGTTCTTTTCACCCGCCATATCACCCTCCCGGTCATCGGCTTGGGCAGATCCGCTCATCCCGATGGGATATTAGTGCATTCTTGCGCCGACGCCAAACCTCTCGTAGTCGAATACGCCTGATGTCGTCCTGTGGTTTTAGCTCAGCGGTCCTCCGCGCGGTGGAGGCGCGTCGGCAGTTCCTGCTGTCCGGCCCTTGCGGACCGGCGAATATCGGCGTTCGGCCTTGCCACCGTAAGGCCGTTGCGCGCTGCAGCCGCAATATGGCGGGCCGTCAGCTTCGCTTCCTCGTACATGTCTTCAGGGCTCGCCTGGGCGATGAATGTGTCCGGTAACGTCAAGGTGCGGACGGCACAACGTCCGTCGAGCATGCCACAATTGGCGAGGTGGTGAAGGACCAGTGCGCCGAACCCACCTGTGGCTCCCTCTTCGATGGTCACCAGCATGGAATGGTTGTCGACGAGTTCAGCCAGAAGCGCGGTATCGAGCGGCTTGGCAAAACGCGCATCGGCGACCGTCACGGAAATTCCTTCGAGTGCCAAAAGGCGGCGGGCCTTGAGACAGTCGGCAAGCCGGGTGCCGAACGAAAGGAGCGCGATCTGGCCTCCCTGCTCGATGATGCGACCGCGGCCGATCGGCAGAACTTCGCCACGGATCGGAAGGGGGACGCCCGTGCCCTCGCCACGCGGGTAGCGAAATGCAATAGGGCCGTGATCATGGGCTGCCGCCGTCGCAACCATGTGTACGAGTTCAGCCTCGTCGCTTGCGGCCATCACTGTAAAGCCGGGCAGGTTGGCAAGGTAGAGAATATCGAAGGCGCCGGCATGGGTCGGGCCGTCAGCCCCGACCAGCCCGGCTCTGTCGATTGCGAAACGGACAGGCAACTGCTGCAGGGCCACGTCATGGACGATCTGGTCATAGGCGCGCTGCAGGAAGGTTGAATAAATCGCGCAGAATGGTTTCATGCCGCTGGCTGCGAGACCGGCAGCAAAGGTGACGGCATGCTGTTCGGCAATGCCGACATCGAAGGTGCGATCGGGAAAGGCGGCTCCAAAGCGGTCGACACCGGTGCCGGCCGCCATGGCGGCGGTGATCGCGACAATGCGGTCATCCGTTTCCGCTTCCGCAATCAGGGCGTCGGCGAAGACCCGCGTGTAGCTCAGCGCCTTTGCTTCTGCCTTGTTCTGCTTGCCCGTCGTCACATCGAACGGGTTCACGCCATGATACTTGTCCTCGGCTGCTTCGGCCGGTGCGTATCCGGCGCCCTTGCGCGTGATAACATGCAACAGGATCGGACCATCCTTCTCGTCCCGCAGTTCTGCCAGAAGTGGAACCAGCACGTCGAGATCATGTCCGTCGACAGGTCCACGATAGTCGAAGCCGAAGTTCTCGAACACGTTGCCGACATTCGTCCCGGCTTTCCGGCGGACGTCCGACAGGTGGCGGTTGAGCGCTCCAGTCGAGGCAGAAATCGACATATCGTTGTCGTTGAGAATGACGATCAGCGGGCGGCCTGATGCCCCGGCATTGTTCATCGCCTCGAAGGCCATGCCGGCGGACATCGCGCCGTCGCCAATGATGCACACGACGTGTCCGTCTTCCCCCTTCAAGTCCCTGGCAGTGGCAAAGCCGAGGCCTGCCGAAATCGACGTGGACGAGTGAGCGGCGCCAAAGGGGTCGAAAGGGCTTTCACCGCGGCGGGTGAAGCCTGACAGACCGTCCTTCTTGCGCAGGCTGCGCATGCGGTCCCGCCGTCCGGTCAGGATCTTGTGGGGATAACACTGGTGGCTCACATCCCAGATGATCGTGTCGTGCGGGGCCGAGAAAGAGGCGTGGATCGCAACCGTCAGTTCTATGACGCCGAGACTGGAGCCGAGGTGACCGCCCGTCTCGGACACGACCCGGAGGGTCTCGCCGCGCAGTTCCTGCGCGAGACGACAGAGCGCCGCCTGATCCATGCTTTTCAGGTCGTCAGGGACGAACACCTGGTCAAGCAAAGGGGTGGCGACATCATTCGCAAAAGAAAAACCCACCGCGCTCTCCTCCCACGAAAGAGCCCAATTCTCCTGGGTCCGCTGTCGCTGCGAGCGCCGGCTTGGCGCATCCGGTGAGCGGTTGCATGAGAATGGTGCAATATCTGCATATTCGGAGAAGACGAGCGATATGTAAACTTTTTTTTACACTTCTGAGCGGAATTCCGCCGGAATTGGCATCCCGGCGGAACGAACCCCCAACGATCAGGGGGCCGGGAAGGTTTTCATATACGCGATGACGTCGGCGATTTCCTTCGGATCCTTCAAACCGGCGAAGGCCATGCGCGTACCCTTGACCACGCCACGGGGGTTCTCGAGGTAGGCAGCCAACTGTTCGTCGTCCCATACCTTGTCGGCGCCAAAATCCGTCATTGCCTTGGAGTATCTGAAGCCTTCAGCCACACCGGGTTGACGGCCGACGACACCCTGAAGGGAAGGGCCGACCTTGTGCTTGGCGTCGGCGACGTTGTGACAGGCCGTGCATTTCTTGAATACGGCTTCGCCAGCTGCCGCGTCTCCTTCTTGCGCGAAAGCATTCTGAGACAGCAAAAGGGCTGCGACGGTGCAAGCGGCTGCAATTATCCTCGACATGTGTATCCTCCCATGGCATCGCGGATGAAGTAAGAAGTAATGCTGGTATGAAATTCGACCATTCCGGTTTGCTCGCCGGGTGGTTCGCCTCGCATTCTGGGGCCAAGCTTGGAACCAGAATGCAGGCCATATGCTTCAATATACGCAAACCAACCCGGAGCCGGATCATGGCCGCAGTCGTCTTTCTCGTCATCGTTCTCGCTGCCGCCTCGAGCGGCGCGGTCTTCAAGCCCGGTGAGTGGTACGAGAATCTGCGCAAACCGAGCTGGACTCCGCCCAATTGGGCCTTTCCCGTGGTCTGGACGATCCTTTACGTGCTGATCGGCTATGCAGGCTGGCTGATTTGGGATGTTGCCGGCTGGTCGCTGCCCATGGCCCTGTGGTCAGTGCAAATCGTGGCCAACGCGCTCTGGTCTTATTTCTTCTTCGGCATGCGGCGCATGGATCTCGCGCTCGCGGATGTTTCAGTTCTCTGGCTTTCGATTGCGCTGTTCATCCTGTTTGCCTGGCCCGTAGCGCCGCTCGCCTCCGCCTTGTTCGTTCCCTATCTTGTCTGGGTGACGGCTGCTGCCGCACTCAATCAATCCGTCCGCCGCCTTAATCCGGAGGCCTGATCCGCAAGCCTGATCCGAAGATCGATCAGGAAAGCGACCAGTGAGACCGCCAGCAGCAGCGCCAGCCACAGGACCTGTGTCTGGCGCATGGCAAGGCCGAAAGCGGCGAGAAGCGCGCTGCCAGAGATGGCATTGGGCGCGAGATTGGCGATAGCCACTCGTGGCTCTGGTGAGCGCCCGGCGACAACCAGAGTGATTGTCCACAATATCGCGATCGCCACGGCACTGATCCAGCCCGACGTGAAGAGAAAGACCAGCGGTGCCGTCATCTTTGCCCCGCAGGGATGCCGAATAGCTTGGCGAGATCTTTGAAGAAGACCCGCACATGGGCGAGGGGATCACGGCGCACCAGTTTCTTGTTGAGATAGGATTCCCAGGTCAGTCGCTGCACGTCGGGGTCGGCGCACATGGCCACGAACTTCTCGCGCAGCCTGTCGTTGCGATACCAGATCGTCTGCATGATACCGAGAATCAGAAAGACCCTGCCATGGGCGCGCATGAAGGTCCGGCGCGCATCGGCCAATGCCCGTCCGCTATTGGTTAGCAGTGACTGGTGCACGGAGTCTGCCGATAGCCTTCCGCAGAGCATGGCGTAATAGATGCCTTCGCCCGATGACGGCGCAACGGTGCCTGCGGCATCGCCAGCCAGCAGAACGTTGCGACCGTTGTCCCAGCGCTTCATCGGTTTCAACGGCAGCGGCGCCCCTTCTCTTCGTATGACCCGACAGTCGCCGAGGCCAGCGGCAAGCTTCAAGGCCCGGGTTGCTCCCCGGATGTTGTGTCCCTTGACTGCGGTGCCGGTGCCGATGCTGGTCTGTCCGCCATGGGGGAAAACCCAGCCGTAGAAATCCGGCGAGATCCGGCCATCATAGACGACGTCACAGCGGTCGGCCTTGAAGACGGCCTCATCGGCGTTGGGCGGGCTTTCGACGATCTCGTGATAGGCAAAGACATAGGGCGGCTTGCGGGAGGCCGGGAACATCAGGCGCCGCACGGCCGAGTTGGCGCCGTCTGCACCGATGACGCGTCGGGCCCGGATCTGGATCGGTTCCGGACCGGCATCCTTGATCGTCGATTCCACGGTCAGTTCGAGCAGGTCGCCATCTCCTTCCGTCATCTCGTCGAGCTTGCCGCAAAGTCTCTCCGCCCCGGCGTCGGCTGCGCGCTGACGAAGGTAAGGGTCGAAGGCGGCGCGATCCACCATGCCGACATAACCGATGTCGCCGATCGTCATGTCCACGGTCCGACCCGATGGTGCGATGATCCGCGCGGCATTGGTGCGCGCCACCAGCTGGGTCTCGGGAATGGCGAAATCGGCCAGCGCTCTCGACGGGATTGCCCCGCCGCAGGGCTTGATGCGGTTATCCGGGTCGATGAGGAGCACGCTATGCCCCTTTTCGGCCAGCCGCTCGGCCGCCATGGCGCCACAAGGGCCTCCACCGACAACGACAACGTCATAGATCTTCGACATGCGCGTCTCCCTGCCGGGCATCCGGCCTCAGGGTTCATTCTCCAGGCATGATTGCAGCGTTTTGGATCGGGGGTGGCGATCGCATCGCTTGACGTCCGATCCGCGTCGCGACGAGGGCAGACACGAGGAAAAGGCCCGCCTCGATCGAAAAAACTGCCGCGAAAGCATGAGCATCACTTGCCGTCAGCCAGCGACCAAGATCGAGCGCCACCGTTCCGAGGACGCCGCCGAGCCCGAAGGCGATGGCCTGTGCGGCTCCCCAGACGCCCATCCGCATTCCGTAGTTGGATGTACGGCCCTGTCCCGCAAGGATCATCATCGTGCCGACGGCCGCCACCGCGAAGGCGCCGTTGGCTGCGCCAAGCAGAAAGATGTTGAACTTCAGCGGCCAGATGGGCGCGGCTTGCGTGGAAAGTGCGAGGGCGCCCAAGGCCACGGCCGAGCCGAAGCAGCCCCAGGTGATGAAATGTCTCGGCAGACCGGGATAGCGTTTTCCGAGAAGCGCGCCCGACAGCCCGACCGTCATCATGCCAAGCAGCACGCCGCCATGCTGGATGCCTGAGAGGGCTGTCGTTTCGCCCGGCGTCATGCCGAAGAGAAGGCCGGCATAGGGCTCGAGGATCAGGTCCTGCGTGGCGAAGGCCAGCATGGAGAGGAAGATGAAAAGTGTGAAGAGCCGCGACTCCCGATCGTCGAGCACGTCTCGGAGGCTCTCGCGAAGACTCGCCGCGGCCGGCCGCGCTTCCGATGCATCCACCGTTGGCCGGGATTCCATGCCCATCACACCGATGATGCCGATCAGAAAGGCAACCACGCCGGTCGCTGCCGTGACGGCTATGAGACGCTCGTGGGAATAGGGATCAAGCTGCGCGCCAACGACGATGGATGTCACGATGATGCCCGTGATCATCAGCATCCAGGTGATCGTCGCGGCTGCTGCGCGTTTCTCGACTGCGGTCTTCATCGCGATCAGCGCAAGCAGAGATGTTCCAGAGGCGCCAATGCCGATGCCTATCAGTATGTAGGCAGCAATCGCTGCCATGATGCCGGCGAGAACCGACTGCTCGAAGAGAAGTGTTGTTGCAGCCGCGCCCGTTCCAGAAACGGCGAGGAGGGCAAGGCCGCCGAGGATCCAGTGTGTTCGCGATCGGCCGGTATCCGACTTGTGGCCCCAGATCGGGCGCGTGATCTGGACACCGTAGTGCAGGCCGACCAGCAGGCCAGGGATGACGGCGGCGAGACCCAGTTCAACAATCATCACCCGGTTCAAGGTTGAGGTCGTCAGCACCACGATTGCGCCGAGTGCTGCCTGGACAAGGCCCAGCCGGATGATCGCGAACCAGCCTAGGCCTTTGTCTGCGGGACGGCTGGATCGGGGCTTGGTGGCGAGCTGACGCATGATCGCGCTTCCTATCCGAGGGGTGGCGCGGGCAGCGTCAGTGAGCCGAGCGCCACTGCTGCCGCCATCATTCCGGTGACATAGAGACCCACACCCAGCGCCGAATACCAGATGGCCTTGCCTTCTGGGTCGCCCAGGAAACGGATCATGCAGAGGAGCTGCAGTGCAAGCACGACGCCGACGAGCATTGCCCCTGTCTGAAGACCTGCTTGTGCGAGCAGAAGAATGACGCAGGCCTGCGGGATCGCCATGACGAGGCAGGCAATCCGGGCGGCGTTTTGCGCGCCGTGCAGAACCGGCAGCGTGTCGACGCCCATCTGCTGGTCGCCCTTGATCGATTTGAAATCATTCAGCGTCAGGATGCCGTGAGCGCCGACGCCGTAGAGAAGTGCAATCAGCAGGGTGCGCGTGGAGGGCGCATGGCCGAGCGCTGCCGTCGCGGCCGTGATCCAGGGTAGGGTCTCGTAGCTCAGGCCGACCACACCGTTGCCAATCCAGCCATTCTGCTTGAAGCGGAAGGGCGGGGCGCTGTATCCCCAAGCGAGCGCGAGGCCAACCAGGGCAGCGGCAAAGACGAGTGGCCCAAGAAATGCTGCAACGGCCATGGACATAACGGACATGGCTATGGCGATGGCCAGTCCCCATTGGCCGGGCATTCGGCCCGATGGAATGACCCTATGCGGCTCGTTAATCGCATCGACATGGCGATCGAACCAATCGTTGACCGCCTGGCTCATGCCACACAGCAGCGGTCCGGCAAGGAGCACGCCGAGCGCGATCGGAAACCACCGGTCGCCTATGCCGGCACCCGAAGCAATCGCCCCGCAGGCAAAGGCCCACATCGGCGGAAACCATGTAATCGGCTTCAACAACTGCACCACCGCCTTGGGCGACGGGTAGGAGGCTGCCGGGACATGGGAAGGGATCTGAGCCATGGGAGGAGGCTAGTCCGCACCCCGGAATGTGTCAACTGAAATTGACGGTTTTGATCGTCTGTCAGGCTTGACGATCAGAGCCGGGACGGTAGTCCTCAAGGCCGTGGCGCCGGAGCTTGATATAGAGGCTCTGGCGCGAAAGGCCGAGGATCTCTGCTGCGTAGGCGCGGTTGTTGCTGGTTTGGTCGAGTGCCGCCTCGATGCAGATCTTTTCGATGACGTCGAGGGATTCCCGGATCAGATCCTTGAGCGGAACCTTACCCACGAGTGCGGAAAATCCCTCGGCCTGGTCGGACATGCCCGGAGACGGAATGGTCAGGCGCTCATTGCCCGTCTGCTGCGGGATCACGATCAACTGGATCGTGTTGCTCCTGGCATTGAGCCGGGCCGAGATGCTGACGGCGCTCTCGCCGGAAAGGTTATCGGTCAGGGTCGAGGTGAAGCCGCGAATGGAGGGCTCGTCCAGAAGGCGCGTGTAGAGCACGCGTATATCGATGGCGGCACTCGTGAACCAGGAGCCGATGTTGCGACCCAGAACCTGGGTCAGAGACGGCGCATGAATGAGGTCCAAAAACAGGGTATTGGCCGCGAGGACGACACCTTCGGCATCCGTCAGCAAGACGGCCTCAGGCAGATCCGCAATCTCGACCCCCGTGCCGCCGACCGGCCGCTCTGTACGCTGGCGCTTGCTTTCCTTGTCCTGATCGGCTGGCCAGATCGCCAGAAGAACATTGGTGATGCCGTTTTCCCGATAGGAGCGGATTGTGAGCGAAACGGGCTCGCCCTTGGCGACGCTTACGCCATCCAGACTGACCGGATTGGGACTGTGGCGTGCCTCGCTGATCGCGTCTCCAACCCGATCCCGGTCTTCCTTTGCGAAGAGGTCGCGGATGGACTTGCCGGACAGGGGGGCGCCGGTCGAGGAAAGAAGCGTGCTGGCAGCCGGATTGGCATCCAGAATCGTACGCCGCTCGCCGTCGAGCATGATATAGGCGACGGTTGCGACCTTGAAAGCCGTCCGATAGCGGGTCTCGGCTTCCTTCAGTTCGCGGTAGTCGGCCTCCAGTTCCATCTGGGTCTGCACGAGGCGCTGCTGGTCGAGCATCTGCTGACGCAGCTCGCGGCCAACCACGATAGTATAGGGAAAGTCTCGGGCGGTGTACGCGGAGTAGACGACCGGAAGATCGGGCTTGCCGCTGCACTTGTGGTTGACCTGGTAGCCGCGCAGGGGGCGGTGGCTGGTCTCTGCCGACAGCATGGAGTCGATCTTCGGTACCGACTCGATCGTCACGCAGTCCTGCAGCCGCTTGCCAACCGTCTTTGACAAGCCATAGTCTGCAAGATCTTTGTTTGTGAAATAGACTTGCGAGATGATCGAGGATTGGTCGACGAGCAGAACGACGTCTGCGCCGAGGCTCACCAGCGAGCCTATCGAATCCGGATCGAGCGTCTTCAACAGGCTGTCTGCAACCGCGAAGCCATCTGTACCGCTATGACCGTTCAGTGGCTTCATGGAGTGAGCCAATCGATTCCGCTGGGTGTAACCACTGCCGTTCGGCCAGCGGCGCTAGCCTGCTGGCTGATTCTTTCCAATTCATAGTAACTTTCGCAGATCTTCACGGCGGAGTAAACGCTGTCACAGATGCAGTCAATCCCCAAACCTACAAGAAAATCAACGGAATCCAGCGCTGCTGCGCCGCCGACGATGAGGGGTAGGCGCGGCCCGGGGCGAAGCTTGCGCACATCCTGAATCAGGGTCTTGAATTCTGTAGCAAGCCGGATGTTGCTCCAGCCGATGCAGGCGACATCCGCCTCTTCGACGGCACGTGCGAAGGTCGAGGTCTTGAGGGCTGAAGGCTCTAACACCTCGCTTGTCCAGCCGAGGCTGTCGAAGAGCACTCCGATCAGGTGCGGCATGAGCGTGTGCTGCTCGCCAGACGGCGTCAGAACCAGGGCTGTGGGCGCATTGCGAGTGCGGTCGGCTTCCCGCAGGTCGAGCGACAGGGAGATCGCCAGGGCCTGCAGACGCGAAGTTGCGATCGTGACGTCGATGAAGTCACAATCATCCGAAACCCATTCCCGGCCGAGCAGGCGCGCGACGGTTTCCAGGAACAGAACCTTGACATAGTAAGGCCGGCCGCGCGGAAGTTCATGGTCGAGAAACGCGCGCAGGGACGCCAGGCGCGTGCGTGGGTGAAGAACGAGCATGCGAAACTCAGCGAGCGCCCTCTCATAGAGGCGATCGTGCTCCAGACCTCGGTCGTAACGCGTCGACAGCTTTTCGGCGGTCATCGAAGCCACCGTTCCCTCAATCAGGCGGCGGAGTTTGTCCCCGTCGCATTGGGTTAGGTATGCTCTCTTGCCTTCCGCGGCAACCCTTGTGAGCGGCTGCAGGCCCTCGCAATGCGACGGAGCCGTGCCATCTTGCCTCTCATTCATTCCCTGAAGTGATCCGTCCATCATCCCGCGCCGTGCCCCCCGCCCGCGAAACCGTTTCAATGCGGCGTCAGGCGTGGACGGCAGGCATCCCGTCAGACGAGCACGAGTAACATGTACCCAGTTTTCATTTCTGTAAATCAAAATATACGTCAATCTAAGTTGACACTTTCATCGTGGCGGGCGTAGTCTTCAGTCAATCCCGATTTCCCTTGGGAGGGGATGGGAGAAGGGATGACCGCCATGCGCATACCCAAACCATCGGCATCAAGCCGAGCCCTTTACACACCGGACGAGCGCCGTAGGCGCGACGAAAGCGTGTGGACCTTGGTGCAGGGTATCTTGGCTCCCGTGCAGTTTCTCGTTTTCCTCGTCAGCCTCGGTCTGATCTTTCGCTTTCTGGTGACGGGTGAAGGTCTGTTCGCCGCCCAGATGTCCATCGTCGTGAAGACGCTGACGCTCTATGCGATCATGATCACCGGCTCGATCTGGGAGAAGGTCGTCTTCGGCCGTTATCTCTTCGCCCGCCCGTTCTTCTGGGAAGACGTCTTCTCGATGCTGGTTCTGGCGCTGCACACGGCCTATCTCGTCGCTTTGTTTGCCGGCTCGCTGACCTCGGGCGCATTGATGGCGCTCGCGCTTGCCGCTTATGTCACCTACGTCATCAATGCCGGGCAGTTCCTCTGGAAGCTGCGTCTTGCCAGGCTTGATCATGCCGAAAAGCTGAGATCGTCTGCGGCGCTCGGCAACGGCTCCTCTCTCACGGGGAGCACGTCATGAACCAGCCGCTCGTCTCTTGCGCCACACCTTCCGCCACCATTCGCCAACGCGGCCAGCATGAGGTCTTCTGCGGGCTGACGTCCATCATCTGGCTGCATCGCAAGGTGCAGGATGCCTTTTTCCTGGTGGTCGGATCGCGCACTTGCGCCCATCTCATCCAGTCCGCCGCCGGCGTGATGATCTTTTCCGAGCCGCGCTTTGCGACGGCGATCATGGAAGAGCGCGATCTGGCCGGCATGGTCGACATGCATGACGAACTCGACCGCGAAGTCGCCCGGCTGCTCGAGCGCCGCCCTGATATCCGCATGCTGGTGCTGGTCGGCTCCTGTCCCTCCGAAGTCATCAAGTTCGATCTCAACCGCGCCGCAGAACGCCTCGACCGCCGTTATGGCTCCAAGCCCCGCGTGCTCTGCTATTCCGGCAGCGGCATCGAAACCACCTTCACCCAGGGCGAGGACAATTTCCTCGCCGCTCTGGTGCGCGATCAAGCCCTGCACGGCGCCAGCGACAAGGTCGCAAAGCTCGTCGTCGCCGGATCCGTCGCCGATGTCGTGGAAGACCAGTTTGCCCGGCTGCTGGATGATCTCGGTCTGGAAGACGTCGTCTTCCTGCCCGGTCGCAGCAGCGAGCGCCTGCCGAAGATCGGTCCGCACACGCGCTTCATCCTCGCTCAGCCCTATCTGGGTGCCACTGCGGCTGCCCTCGAAAGCCTGGGTGCTACGCGCATCAACGCGCTCTTCCCGCTTGGTGAAGAAGGCACGACATCCTGGCTGAAAGCGATTGCCGATACCTTCGGTGTTCCCCCCGCACGCTTTGTCACAGTCACAGAGGCGCCGCGCCGCCGCGCCCGCGAGGCCACCGCGCATTACCGCACAGCACTTCAGGGCAAGCGCATCTTCCTCTTCCCCGATAGCCAGCTTGAGCCATCGCTCGCCCGCTATCTCAGCCGCGAGCTCGACGCCGAGATCATCGAGGTCGGCAGCCCCTATCTGCACCGCGAGCATGTGGCTGGCGAACTCGCCATGCTGCCGCCGGGTGTCTCCATTTCCGAAGGTCAGGACGTCGAGATCCAGATCGACCGTTGCCGTGCGGCCAAGCCCGACCTCGTCGTCTGCGGCATGGGGCTTGCCAATCCCTTCGAGGCTGAAGGCATTGTCACCAAGTGGTCGATCGAATTCGCCTTCACGCCGATCCAGGGCTATGAGCAGGCCGGCGACCTTGCCGAACTCTTTGCCCGCCCGCTGACGCGCAAGGCGATGATCGCGGGCGACCGCTCCGGCAACCGGAGGGCCGCATCATGAAACTCACCATGTGGACCTATGAAGGACCGCCGCATGTCGGTGCCATGCGGATCGCCGCCTCGATGAAGGGCGTGCACTATGTGCTGCATGCGCCGCAGGGCGACACCTATGCCGATCTGCTGTTCACCATGATCGAACGACGCCAGTCGCGTCCGCCGGTGACCTACACGACCTTCCAGGCGCGTGATCTCGCAGGCTCGACAGCCGATGTGTTCAAGACCGCGTGCCGTGACGCTGCCGAACGCTTTCAGCCGGATGCGCTTCTGGTCGGAGCCTCCTGCACGGCCGAACTTCTGCAGGACGATCCGGCAGGGCTTGCCAAGACGCTCGATGTCGGTATCCCGGTCGTGCCGCTGGAGCTTCCTTCCTATCAGAAGAAAGAGAACTGGGGTGCGGCAGAGACTTTTTATCGGCTTGTGCGCAGCTTTGCCGGCGGCCGGGAGCGCCCGGCGAATATCGCGCCGAACAGCTGCAATATCCTTGGGCCCTCCGCCCTCGGTTTCCGCAATCGTGACGACGTCACCGAAATCTGCCGACTGCTTGCCGCGAACGGTATCGACGTGCGTGTCGTGGCACCCCTCGGTGCAACCGTAGCCGATCTCGCCCGCCTGCCGGATGCCGCCTTCAACATCGTCCTCTATCCCGAGATCGGCGATAGCGCTGCGCGCTATCTGAAGAAGACCTTCGGCATGCCCTTCGCCTCGACCGTGCCGATCGGCGTCGGCGCGACACGCACCTTCCTTGCGGAGGTGCGAGCATTGGCCGGGCTTCCGAACGAGGAGCTGGTTGGCGAGGCCGAGGACCGGGCAACCTGGTATGCACGCTCGGTCGACAGCAATTACCTCACCAACAAGCGTGTTTTCGTCTTCGGCGACGCGACACATGCGATTGCCGCTGCCCGCATCGCTGCCCGAGAGCTTGGCTTCAAGGTCTGCGGCCTTGGTACCTATATGCGCGAATTTGCCCGCGAAGTGCGTGAAGCAGCGGAAGAATTCGGCGTTGAGGCCTTGATTTCCGATGACCATCTCGACGTCGAACAGGCGATCATAGACGCCCGTCCGGAGCTCGTTCTCGGCACGCAGATGGAGCGCCACATCGCCAAGCGGCTGCGCGTTCCCTGCGCCGTCATCTCGTCCCCCGTTCATGTCCAGGATTTTCCGGCCCGTTACTCGCCGCAAATGGGCTTCGAGGGCGCGAATGTCATCTTCGACAGCTGGGTTCATCCGCTGATGATGGGGCTTGAAGAGCACCTTCTGCAGATGTTCCGGGATGACTTCGAGTTCAACGATCAGGCCCAGGCCTCGCATCTGCACGGTCACGCCCCGGCAGCCGCGCCCGCTGCCACCGAAGTGGTCTCCGACGATGAGACGCTCGTGCTCGCCGAGGTACCCGCCGACGACGCGGCCTGGACGTCAGATGCCGAGCGCGAACTCAAGAAAATCCCGTTCTTCGTGCGTGGCAAGGCCCGCCGCAACACCGAACTCTTCGCCGCCCGCAAGGGTATCCGCCCTATCACCGTGGAGACGTTGTATGACGCGAAAGCCCATTTCGCCCGCTGACGCGACCCCGGTTCGGGTGGTGTTCGTGACACTCGACAATCACATTGTCGCAGCCGTTGATGATGCGCGGCGCAGCCTTGCAAATGACCTGCCGGGTCTCACGCTCTCTGTCCACGCGGCAACCGACTGGAACGACAATCCGGCGAGCCTTGAAGCCTGCCGCGCGGCGATCCTCGCCGGCGACATCATCATCGTCTCGATGATCTTCGTCGAGGAGCATGTGCGCGCCATCGCAGACGTTCTGGAAGCACGCCACCTCGAATGCGACGCCATGGCCTGCTGCATGTCGGCCGGCACGATCATGAAATACACGACCATGGGTCGCTTCAAGATGAGCGAGGAGCAGAAGGGTCCGCTCGCGCTCCTGAAGAAGCTTCGTGGAAAAAGCTCGCGTGGTGGCAAGGACAGCGGCCGCACCGCAGGCGAACGCCAGCTCGCCATGCTGCGCCGCCTGCCGCAATTGCTGCGCTTCATTCCGGGTACCGCGCAGGACGTGCGCAATTATTTCCTGACGCTGCAATACCGCATCGCGGCTTCGGATGAGAACATCGCCAACATGGTTCGCCTGCTGGTCGGCAAATATGCCAAGGGCGAGCGCAAGGGCCTCCAGGGCCGCATCACGGTCGGAGATCCGGTCGAATATCCCGATATGGGTCTCTATCATCCGGGCCTGAAGCCAAGGGTCACGACGCAGCTTTCCAGCCTGCCGCACAAGGCGGGTGCGCGTGGGACGATCGGGCTTCTGCTTCTGAGAACCTACATCCTGTCTGGCGATACCGGCCACTATGATCGTGTCATCCGCGAGTTGGAAACGCGCGGCTTCAATGTCGTGCCGGTATTCTCGAGCGGTCTGGACATGCGCGGCGCAATCGAGCGGTTCATGACGCCTGGAACGGGAGGCGTCCGCATCGATGCCCTCTGCTCGCTGACCGGCTTCTCGCTGGTCGGCGGACCGGCCTATAGCGATGCCGCTGCCGCTGCCGAGACACTTGCGGCGCTCGATGTTCCCTATTTCTCCGCGATGGCGACCGAGTTTCAGAGCAAGGAAGTCTGGTTCTCGTCGACACAGGGGCTGACCCCGATCGAAACTACACTGATGGTGGCGATCCCTGAACTCGACGGCTCGATCGGCTCCATGGTCTTCGGCGGTCGTTCTGACGCGGGCGGCGGGGCGAGAGCCTGCATCTGCTCGAGAGAGCTTGCCTCCTGCCCGTCCGGCAGGGCCTGCATGCAGCCGGATGACGAACGCGTCGTGCTGCTCGCCGATCGCCTCGCTGCCATGGTCGACCTGCGGCGCAAGGAACGTGCCGAGCGCCGTATCGCCATTGCGATGTTCAACTATCCGCCGAACAGCGGCAGCATTGGCACCGCCGCCTATCTCTCCGTCTTCGAGAGCCTGTTCGAGACCATGCGCCGGCTGAAGTCGGAAGGGTACGATGTCGACTTGCCCGCCGATGCCGAAGCGCTGAAGGACGGCATTCTTGAAGGCAATGCAGCACTTTATGGCGTCGAGGCGAATGTCCACACGGTCATCCCTGTCGACCAGCATGTGCGCGGCGAAAAACACCTTGCCGATCTCGAGGCGAAGTGGGGACCGGCTCCGGGACGCGTTCTCAGCAATGGGCGTGGTATCTTCGTGCTCGGCCGCCAGTATGGGAACCTGCTGATCGCGATCCAGCCGCCCTTCGGTTATGAGGGCGACCCGATGCGGCTTTTGTTCGAGGGCGGCTTTGCGCCGAACCATGCCTTTGCCGCCTTCTACCGCTATCTGCGCGAAACCTACCGGGCCGATGCCGTCTTGCATTTCGGCACCCATGGCGCACTTGAATTTATGCCCGGCAAACAGGTCGGCCTGTCTGCAGATTGCTGGCCGGATCGCCTCCTGGGCGCGCTTCCCAACTTCTATCTCTATGCCGCCAACAACCCGTCGGAAGGCACGATCGCAAAACGTCGTTCTGCCGCGACGCTGATCTCTTATCTGACGCCGCCGATCACGCATTCCGGGCTCTACAAGGGCTTGAGCGAGCTAAAAGGCAGCCTGGACCGCTATCGCAGTGCAGCCCCCGAAGTGCGTGTCGAGCGGGAAAGGCTGTTCCAACTCATTCAGGTCCAGGCCGAACAACTGGATTTGGGCAAAGATAGCCTCGGGCTTGCCGAAGCCGACATGATCCAGGCGCTCGTGGCCGAGGTGGCTGAAGTCGAATACGCGCTCATTCCGCACGGTCTGCACATTGCCGGTCGCGCCATGGAGGAAGGCGAGCGTCTGGAAATGCTCGACCATGTCGCCGCCAACATGCCACCTGCCGTGCGTCCGCACCTTCAGACTGAGTTGATCGCCGCGATCGCCAAGGGTGACGCCGCGACGACTGCGCGGATGACGAAAAACGCAGTCGGTGAGCTCAAGGAGTGCATCGACAAGCTCGTCACGATGAACCGCGAACTCTCTCACAATGGAGAGATCGACGGCCTCGTCCGGGCTCTGGACGGTCGGTATGTGCTACCGTCGCCCTCTGGTGACCTGCTGCGCACGCCTGAACTCCTGCCGACCGGCCGCAATATCCACGGCTTCGACCCCTTCGGCATTCCGAGCGCCTTTGCCATCCAGGATGGCGAACGTCAGGCCGCGAAGGTGCTCGAACGCTATTTCGCCGCCGATGGACGCCTGCCGGAAACGGTTGCCGTGGTTCTCTGGGGCACCGACAACCTGAAGACTGGCGGTGCGCCGCTGGCGCAGGCCATGGCACTCATGGGTGCGCGCCCGAAACTCGACGCCTACAATCGCGTCTGCGGCGCTGTTCTGGTGCCCCTCGAAGAACTGCAACGCCCACGCATCGATGCGGTCATGACGCTGTCTGGCATCTTCCGGGATCTCCTGCCGATCCAGGCGAGCATGCTGGCCGAGGCGAGCTATCTCGCAGCTGTCGCAGACGAACCGGTCGAGATGAACTTCATCCGCAAACATGCGCTCGCCTATTGCGAAAGCCATGGCTGCGACATCGAGGCTGCGGCGTACCGTGTCTTTTCGAATGCCGATGGCGCCTATGGATCGAACGTCAACATGCTGGTCGCATCCTCCTCTTGGAGCGACGATGATGAGATCGCCCAGACTTACAGCAATCGCAAGAGCTTCGCGATCAACCGTTGCGGCAAGACCAGCGCGCAGGCCGAGGTCTTCGATGCGATGATCGGGCAGGTCGACATGGCTTACCAGAATCTCGACTCGGTCGAGATCGGTGTGACCACGATCGAGAACTATTTCGACACGCTGGGCGGCCTCACCAAGGCCGTGAGTCGAGCCAAGGGCGGCGCTTCTCTGCCGGTCTTCATCTCCGACCAGACGCAAGGCGAGGGACGTGTCCGTACCCTCGGTGAGCAGGTCGCATTGGAGACCCGCACACGCACGCTGAACCCCAAGTGGTTCGAGGGCATGCTGAAGCATGGTTACGAGGGCGTGCGCAACATCGAGACGCAGGTGACTAACACCTTCGGCTGGTCGGCGACCACAGGCGACGTCGACCCCTGGGTCTACCAGCAGATCACCGAAACCTTCGTGCTCGATACCGAAATGCGCGAACGGCTGGCCACACTCAATCCGGCGTCTGCCGCCCGCGTCGCCAACCGGCTGATCGAGGCGCATGAGCGCAACTATTGGCAGCCGGATGCAGAAACGCTCGCCGCCCTGAAACAGGCCGGTGAAGAATTGGAAGACCGTCTTGAGGGGCTGGTCAGGGAGGCTGCCCAATGAACATCTACACCCATGGCAAGATTGCCGAACGCGAGGCGCGCATCGCCGAAAAGCTCCGGGAGCGCGCCGATGGCGAAGGCAGCGTGCAGGTCCATCTCGACCCGACGATGGAAATCGACGGCGCCAAGGTCTTCGCGGTCTACGGCAAGGGCGGGATCGGCAAATCGACGACGTCGTCGAACCTCTCGGTTGCCTTCTCCATGCTCGGCAAGCGCGTGCTACAGATCGGCTGTGATCCGAAGCATGATTCCACCTTCACGCTGACCAAGAGCCTGATCCCGACCGTCATCGACGTTCTCGAAAAGGTCGATTTCCATTCGGAAGAACTCCGTCCGGAAGACTATATGGTCGAGGGCTATAACGGCGTTCAGTGCATCGAGGCGGGTGGCCCGCCGGCCGGCACCGGCTGCGGCGGTTATGTCGTCGGACAGACGGTCAAGTTGCTCAAGGAGCATCACTTGCTCGACGACACCGATGTCGTGATTTTCGACGTTCTCGGCGATGTTGTTTGTGGTGGTTTTGCCTCGCCGCTGCAACATGCCGAACGCGCGGTCATCGTTGCCGCCAACGACTTCGATTCCATCTTCGCGATGAACCGGATCGTTGCTGCCATCAAGGCGAAGTCGAAGAACTACGATGTGCGCCTCGGTGGCGTGATCGCCAACCGGTCGCGCGAGACAGACCAGATCGACCGTTACAATGATGCGATAGGCCTCAAGCGCCTCGCGCATGTGCCTGACAGTGACCATGTGCGGCTGAGCCGGCTGAAGAAGAGCACGCTTTTCGAGATGGGCGACAGCCCGGAGATCCTGGGCATCCAGAAGGAATACATGCAATTGGCCGAGCGCCTTTGGGCGGGCACGCCAGCACTTGAAGCCGAACCGATGAAGGACCGGGAAATTTTCGAATTTCTCGGCTTCGAGTGAGGTTGCCATGAGCCAGGCCGATTACATCAGACGCACCGGCGAGATCGAACACTACTTCGACCGCACCGCGCTCGATGCCTGGAAGCGGCTGACCGGCGACCAGCCGGTGAGCGGCATTCGCGCGACGGTCCGCAAGGGGCGCGAAGAGATGCGTGGCACGCTTGCTTCGTGGCTGCCGCAGGACCTCACCGGCTGGCGCATCCTCGATGCAGGCTGTGGCTCGGGCGTTCTCTCGTTCGAACTGATCGCACGTGGTGCAGAAGTCGTCGGCATCGATCTCTCGGCGCAGATGATCGCCCACGCCCGCCAGCGGGCGCATGAAATCGAAGCATCGCAGGGACGCTTCAAGGGCTCGGTCACCTTCCACAGCGGCGACATGCTCGACCCGCGTCATGGCCGTTTCGATGCCGTGGTCGCGATGGATGTGCTGATCCATTACCGCCCTGCGGACGCCGTTCGGGTGCTTCACACTTTGGCCGGGCGCACCTCGCGCCAGATGATCTTCACCCTGGCGCCTGGATCCCGCCTGCTGCGGGCGATGCTCGCTGCCGGCAAGGTTTTCCCTCGTGGCAATCGTGCGCCGGCGATCTACCCGGTCGATCCGGTGCGGCTTGTCGCGCAGATGGTCAACCATCCGGAGTTTGCCCATTGGCAGGCTGGTCGCAGCCACAAGGTTGCCGTCGGCTTCTACACCTCGCAGGCCATGGAGGTGATCCGGTCATGACGATCGCTGCCGCCAACCGCAAAATGATCTCGTTCTGGCAGAAGCTCGGAACGCGCTTCATGCCGTTTGCGGATGCGGCGTCGGCGGAGATGCCGTTGTCGAGGTTGTTGCGCCTGTCGCTCTTCCAGATCTCTGCCGGTTGCGTGCTCGTCCTTTTGACCGGGACACTGAACCGCGTGCTGATTGTCGAACTCGGCGTTTCCGTTGCGCTCGTCTCGGCGGTGGTCGCCATTCCGGTTCTTGCCGCTCCACTCAGGCTCCTCTTCGGTTTCCGCTCGGACACCTACAAGTCCGTGCTCGGCTGGCGGCGGGTGCCGTATGTCTGGCTCGGCAGCCTGCTGCAATTCGGCGGGCTCGCGATCATGCCGTTCGCGCTGCTTCTGCTCCAGTCGCAGACGCTTGGCCCCGAATGGGCCGGTGCTGCAGGTGCGAGCCTCGCCTTCATCTTGACCGGCTTCGGCATGCACATGTCGCAGACTGCAGGCCTGGCGCTGGCCAGCGATCTCGTTCCTGAAGAAAAGCGCCCGCGGGTCGTCGCACTTCTCTACTTCATGCTGCTTATCGGCATGATCGGGGCATCGAGCTTCTACAGCTTTTTCCTGGTCGACTTCTCACCGAAGCTCTTGATCCAGGTCATCCAGGGAACGGCGCTTCTGACCATCGTCATCAATGTCATCGCCATCTGGAAGCAGGAAGCGCGCGATGTGCGCCGCACGGCCGTCGATCGCGATCTCGCAAGCTTTTTCGATGCGCTCGACGACTATCGCAGCGCGCCCGGCGTGATGCGGCTTCTTCTGGCCGTCGCCATCGGATCTGCAGCCTTCTCGATGCAGGACATCCTGCTTGAGCCCTATGGCGGGGAGATCCTGGGTCTATCCGTCGGTGAGACGACAAGGCTGACGGGAATCTGGGCCCTCGGCACCATGGTCGGCTTTGCCTGGGCGGCCCGCAGCCTGCAGAATGGCGCCCAGATGTACCGTGTCGCGGCGCGGGGCTTGCTGATCGGTCTCGGTGCCTTCTCGGCCGTCATCTTCGCCTCGCCGCTTGGCGTCAACCCGCTCTTCCATCTTGGTGCCTTTGGCATCGGTCTCGGCGGCGGACTGTTTGCCGTCGGCACGATGCTCGCCGCCATGGGTATCGCCGAGCGCTCGGACAGTGGCCTCGTCGTGGGCGCCTGGGGTGCCGTGCAGGCGACCGCCATCGGTGCGGCCATGCTGGCCGGCGGCGTGATCAAGAACACGATCAATGCACTGGCGCTCAATGGCTCGCTGGGTGACGTCATGATGACGCCGGCTGCTGGCTATCTGGTCGTCTATAGCTTTGAAATCATTCTCCTCTTCCTGTGCCTGGCGGTTCTCGGTCCGCTGACCGGCCGGCGCTATCAGAGGGACTATCTGCAAGACATGCGTTTTGGATTGGCGGAGCTGCCCGGCTGACCGCCGGCAGATGCGCTTTACACGGGAGGGTCTGGATATGACCGGGTCGCTGGTTGGGAATATCGATGTCGCACAAGTGGTGCTCTATGCGTTCTGGCTCTTCTTCGCGGGGCTGATCTGGTATCTGCGCCAGGAAGATCGTCGTGAGGGCTATCCGCTCGAAGAAGATGTGACGGGCCGCTACAACAAGAGCCCCTGGCTGTTCGTGCCGCCGAAGAAGACCTTCATCCTGCCGCATGGCCAGGGCGTCCGACATGCGCCTGACTTCAAGCGTGACGAGCGGACGTTCTCGAGCCGCCGCATCGCGCCGGCGCCGGGCTATCCGAGCGAGCCGGTTGGTAATCCGCTGCTCGCGGGCATCGGCCCCGGCTCCTGGGCCGAACGTTCCGACAGGCCTGACGTGACGGCTCATGGCGATGCCCGCATCGTGCCACTCCGTGTCGCCGAAGGCTTCGGGCTTGCCGAAGGCGCTGCCGATCCGCGAGGTCTCGCCGTCCTCGGTTGCGACAAGCAGATTGCCGGCACCGTCAAGGATATCTGGGTCGACCGGGCCGAGCATCTGATTCGCTACTATGAGGTGGAACTCGCCGATGGCGGACGCACCGTGCTTTTGCCGAACAACTTCGTCGTCTTCCAGACCGGTCGTGGCAATGTCCGGTATCTCTATGTGCATGCGGTAACAGCCGCGCAATTCGTCGATGTGCCGGCCACCGCCCGCCCCGAACTCGTGACCCTGCTCGAGGAGGACAAGATCGCCGCCTATTTCGGTGCCGGTCTCCTCTATGCGGATCGCTTTCGTCAGGAGCCACTGCTGTGAAACAGTTCGTCACTCGAGAACATGAGATCGAGCCGCTGCCGGGCCTTCCAGGCGTGCCTCCGGCAGGTGAAGTCATCCTCTGGCAGGGGCGGCCATCGTCCGCCCTTGTCGCCCGGCACCTTTTGAAAGTTCGCTGGATCGTCGGCTATTTCCTGATCCTCGCCAGCTGGGCCGTGCTTGCCGGCTTGAACGATGCTCAACCTGTTGGCGGTATCGTCTTTTCGGTGGCTGTCCTGACCGCCCTGGCCGGGGTGCTGATCGGCATGATCGAACTCTTCGCCTGGGCCGTTGAAAAGACGACCCTCTACACGATCACCACGGAGCGCATCGTCATTCGCTTCGGTGTGGCAATTTCGATGACGCTGAACCTGCCGTATCGGCAGGTGGATGGTGTGGCTCTCGCACGGCTCGGCGAAAAGGCGGGCATGATCGCCATTGCCCTGCTGCCAGAGCAGCGTCTCTCCTGGCTCATCCAGTGGCCGCATGTGCGGGGCTTCCGGTTCTCGAGGCCGGAGCCGAGCCTGATCTGCCTGCCCGACGCGGACAAGGTGGCGAATGTGCTGTCGGCCGCGATCGGCCAGTATCGTGGCGCGCGGGCCGAACAGCCGCGGATCATCATCCAAGAGACTGCCGGAAGCGCCATGCCGCCTTCCGTCGTTGCCGCCGAATAGGAGCCGTGTGATGGGATCGGCCTCGCATCTCGGTTACTGGGCAGACCGCAAGGGCAAGACGCCCAATCGTGTGCCTCGCGGCGTGTTTCTTGGTCTTGTCGGTCTGCTGGCTTTCACGGCAGGCGCAATCCTTTTCGGAACAACGACAGGGATCGGGCTCGTCAAGCAGCAGCAGGCCGCACCGATCGCCATCCGCGATCTCATCATCACCCGCACCACTTCAGACTTCGTCGTCGTGAGAGACGCTGCGACGGATCAGGAGATCGCAAGCTATGCGCCACAGGCCGGTGGCTTTGTGCCGGGCTCGTTGCGCGCGTTCGAGCGCATGCGCCAGGTCTCGAAGGTACCGTTCGATACGCCTTACCGACTGATCAAATGGGATGCCGGTGGACTGAGCCTGTCCGATACGGGCACAGGCGAGCGGATCTATCTCGATGCATTCGGCCCGGACAACGTGGCCGCATTCGAAGCCCTTCTGGGCTCACAGGGAGGAGAAAACCAATGAACCCGGTCTTTGCCTTGATGCGACGGAAGGAGACGGTCGATTGTACCGTCGAGATCAACAACACCTTCGAGGCGCTCGGTGCGCATCTGAGGTTCGACAACGGGGTGGTGGTGCATCCGGGTGACGAGGTCTTGGTGCATGGCGCACCGGTCCAGATCCCCTATGGCTCCTGCCAGAATTTTCGCCGGAAGGCCACCATCACCCGGGCGGGTTTCCTGGAGCGGGCCTGGACCCGCGCCACCGGCGATCTCGACATGATGGAATTGTGCGAATTCAGCTTCACGGAGAGGGCACTGTCATGAACAATCATGTTTCGCCTGTTGATCTTGCCGATCACGAACCGACCGTCGAGGAACGCATGGCCGGTGTCAGCGACACGACCCGCAGCGCGCTCGTCTCGACGATGCTGACACCGCGCTTCTACACCACCGATTTCGAAGAGATGGACAAGATCAATGTCGAGCCGGTGCGTGCCGAATGGGACATGCTTATCGCGCAGATGAAGAGCGATCCGAACCGCGGACACTTCAAGCGCAACGAGCAGTGGGACGATATCGACATCGACGCCCTGCCGGACGATCTGCGCGAGGAGTTCATCGACTTCCTCGTCTCGTCGCTCACCTCGGAGTTTTCCGGCTGCGTCCTCTACAAGGAGATGAAGCGACGCGGAAAGAACCAGGAAATCTGCGAGCTCTTCGGCTACATGAGCCGTGACGAGTCCCGTCATGCCGGCTTCATCAATGATGCGCTGAAGGAATTCGGTATCGGCGTGAACATGGGCTTTCTGGCCAAGGCGAAGAAATACACCTTCTTCAAGCCAAAGTTCATCTACTACGCGACCTATCTGTCCGAGAAGATCGGCTATGCCCGCTACATCACGATCTTCCGCCATTTGGAAAAACATCCGGACAAGCGGTTCCATCCCATCTTCAAGTGGTTCCGTGAATGGTGCAACGACGAGTTCTCGCATGGCGAGGCCTTCTCGCTGATCATCCGCTCCGACAAGCGGTTGATGGAGGGCGTGAACAAGTATTGGATCAAGTTCTTCCTGCTTGCCGTCTTTGCCACCATGTATGTGCGCGATCACATGCGGCCGGCCTTCCACAAGGGGCTCGGCGTCGATATCGACGATTACGACATGAAGGTCTTCCGGCTGACGAGCGAAATCTCGCGCCAGTGCTTCCCACTGGTGCTCGATCTCGACAATCCGGCCCTGCATGAAGGCTTCCGCCGCATGGAGCGGATCAACCGCAAGGTCATGGCGGCTGATGCAAAGGGTGGCCCCTCGGGCAAGATCGCCAAGGGTTTCTGGTCGGCGGCTGCAGCGGTCAATTTTATCAGGATGTATGCGATCCCGACCAAGTCGAATGCCATTCCGGCGACGTCCCGCCTGCAGCCAGTCTGGTGAGGAGATTGCCATGACGCTCACGCACCCGCTCGTTGTCGTTCTGGTCGCCATCTCGGTATGGTGGCTTTCGACCGGGCTGGTGCTCGCCATGGTCAATCGATCCGACGGGCCACGGGCGAGGAGCTTCGTCCTCATGGCGCTGATGACCGTTGTCGGCGCCTTCGGCTTCGCCCTCATGCTCTGGGGCGCAGGGGAACCAACGGTGCTCGGTTCCTATCTCGGCTTCTTCGGCGCGCTGCTCGTCTGGGCTTGGCATGAAGCGGCCTTCCTGACAGGGATACTGACAGGTAGACGGACCGGTGAATGCCCGCCCGGACTGACAGGCTTTTCCCGCTTCCGCGCGGCCTGGGAGGCGGTCAGCGATCACGAGATCGCCATCCTGGTGACCGCGATTGCTCTGTGGTTAGCGCTCGAGGGATCGGCCAACCTCTTCGGGCTTGCCGCGTTCGGGCTCCTCTGGGGCATGCGGATCTCCGCCAAGCTGGTAATTTTCCTTGGCGCGCCGCATGCGATCAGCGAGTTGATGCCGAAGGGCATCCGTCACCTCAAAAGTTATTTCAAGACCGATCGGATGACGCCGCTGTTTCCGATCTTCCTGGCCCTCGCGGCTGGCATCTTCGCCGTCCTCGTCGTCGGTGCCAACCGCGCGACGCAGGCGCATTCGGTCGTTGGCCATACGCTGCTCGCGACTTTCATGGCGCTTGCCATCATCGAGCATCTGGTTCTCGTCCTTCCCGTCTCGGACACAGCGCTCTGGCGCTGGGCGATGGCGCGTCAGGATCGGGGCAATCTTGCCATTCGCCCGGTGGCGGACGGCGTTTCCGCACTCAAGGAGGGTGGGCCGGTGTCCGGGCCACACACCGCCTGGACAACAATCGGACACGACACGATCGGGAAGAGGAAAGACTGATGACTGTTTTCCAGCACATGGAAGAGGCGCTCGCCGGCCTGCATACCGCCGGCAATTACCGCGTTTTCGCGGATCTGGAGCGTCACTGCTCGGCCTTTCCGAAAGCCGCGTTTCATCATGCTGACGGGACGGCCCGCGATGTCACCGTCTGGTGCTCCAACGATTATCTCGGCATGGGCCAGAACCCGCTCGTGACCGAACGGATGATCGAGGTCGTGCGCAAGTGCGGCGCCGGTGCCGGCGGTACACGCAACATTTCAGGCACCAACCACTATCATGTCTTGCTGGAGCACGAACTCGCCGACCTGCACGGCAAGGAAGGCGCGTTGATCTTCACGTCGGGCTATGTCTCGAATTGGGCAGCGCTCGGCACGCTGCTCGCAAAGATCCCCGGCATCATCTGCTATTCGGACTCGCTCAATCACGCCTCGATGATCGAAGGTATCCGGCATTCGCGCTGCATCAAGCGACAGTTCCGTCACAATGATTACAAGCATCTGCGTGAGCTGATGGCGGCGGATGATCCGGCAGCGCCGAAGCTCGTCGCCTTCGAAAGCGTCTATTCGATGGATGGCGACATCTCGCCGATCAAGGAGATCTGCGATGTCGCCGACCAGTTCGGCGCCCTGACCTATCTTGATGAGGTGCATGCCGTCGGCATGTACGGGCCGCGCGGCGGTGGCGTGGCTGAGCGCGAAGGTCTCATGGACCGGTTGACGGTCATTGAGGGGACGCTCGGCAAGGCTTTCGGCGTCATGGGCGGCTATATCACCGGTCCGGCCGTTCTGGTTGACTTCGTTCGCTCATTCGCATCAGGCTTCATCTTCACCACCGCGATCCCCCCGGCGCTTGCGGCCGGCGCGACTGCGTCGATCCGCCATCTGAAAGAAAGCCCCTTCGAGCGCCATATGCACCAGGCGACGGTTGCGAAGGTCAGGCGGGCGCTCGACGTGCGGGGGATCCCGCATATGCATAACCCAAGCCATATCGTGCCGGTCATGGTCGGCAATGCGGCCAAGTGCAAATGGATCTCGGACGTGTTGCTCGATGACTTCGGCATCTATGTCCAGCCGATCAACTATCCGACAGTCGCCGTTGGCAAGGAAAGACTGCGGATCACGCCAACGCCGCTTCATACAGACGCGGATATCGAACACCTTGCCGAAGCGCTCTGTTCGCTTTGGTCGAAATGTGCATTGGCCAGGGCGGTTGCCTGAGGCTTACAAAAGCCGTATCGGCACGGCGCAGCCAGGAGTTTGGAGCCGGACAGGATGACGGACAGCATTTACATTCCGGCAATTGCCGGCGACGGATCGCTTTATCCGATCGAAAAGATGCAGGCGCATCTCGATGGCCAGCTGCATCTGGCCGTGTCCGTCTTCGTCTTCGACGGTGACCTGTTGCTCATCCAGAAACGTGCCTCGACGAAGTATCACTGCGCTGGACTCTGGGCGAATACCTGCTGCACCCATCCGCATTGGGAGGAAAGGATCGAGGACTGCGCCGAGCGCCGCCTCTCCGAAGAGCTCGGCTTCACTGTCCCGCTCACCCGTCATCAGACAGTCGAATATGCCGCCGATGTCGGTCAGGGGCTGAGGGAGCACGAGCGCGTGACGCTGTTCAGCGCCCAAGTCGACAGCCGGACACTTGAGATCGCGCCTGTGGAAGGCGAGGTCGAAGAAACCCGCTGGATTGGCCCTCGTGAACTGATGCGGGAGGTGCGTGAGCGCCCGCAGGATTTCACGCCCTGGTTCCGCATCTATCTTCAGCGCTTCCCCGGCTTGAGTTTCGCCGAAGCTGCCTGACCCTCCGGCCTGTCTCTCCCCATCATGATCCAGCCGCGATCGGTGCCGTCGTGCGCGCCTATATGCGGGTATAATCCGCCCAACTTCACTGAAGCTCGGAGCCTGGCCACGTTAGTCAGCGAATTCGATCAAGGACAAAAAGAAGGGGAGCTCGAGAGCTCCCCTTTTCATTGTGGTCCGCCTTCTTAGGGCGTTGCGGGCGGGGTCGCCGCAGGTGGTGAGGTCGCCTCGGGTGTCGAGGGTGTCGCCGGGTCAGCCGGTGGCGTGACGGCGGCGGGGTCTGCCGGAGGTGTGGCTTCGACCGGATCAGCAGGGGGGGTAACGTCCGCAGGGGCGGCCGGGGGCGTCGTGGTGTCGCCTGCAGGTGCCAATCTCTGGGTCGTGCCGGGCTGGTAGCTCGCAAAGTCTGGAACTTCCGTCGGTCCCTTCCTCGTCAGCGAGTCGGCATAATCCTGCAGCATCGAGACACCGTAGAGCGGCTTCTGAACACCGGCATGGCAGGTGCCGCAGCCGACCTTGAAGACATCGCCTTCCGGTCCCTTGCGGGTGTCCGGGAAGACCGGCGTCAGGCCGACCATGTAGTTCGCGTTGATGTCCCTGACCATGCGGATGCCGTGCCAGGCGGTGACGCGCTGCGGCGGGCTTTCATCCCAGGCGTTGAAGGCTCTGGAGTTGTGGCAGGTGGTGCAGTTCACGCCGAGCGATTCCGACATGTGCATCATCAGAGACCACGTGGCTTCGGTTTCCTTGGTGCCAGCCAGATTGGCGCTTGTCGGCAGAGCCGTGGTGGAATGCACGCGGATCTGCTTTGCATCGAGGAGGTAATCCTTGAGGACATTCTGCGGCAGCGAGGAATTGCCGGCGAACATTGCGACGACATTCTGTCCCGCGCGGTTCTGTGTCATGCCGCCGGCCGGCTTCGGTTCGAGATCCTCGTACCAGTAGTTGGCGGGGATCGCCTGTCCGCGGTGACAGGTGTAGCAGGTGGCGCCAACCTGACCGACATGGCTCTGCCAGTCGACATTGATCGCCTGGGTCATCTGGATCATGCGGCGGGAGACCACCTTCTGGTAGACCTCGTCGGAGGCGAGGTTTTCCGGATTGTGGCAGTAGTTGCAGCCAGCTTCCGGGGCGATCCATTCGGTGATCGAGGCCATGAACTGGTTGAACTGATCGTCCGACAGATCGCCCAGTACCTGGACGTTTTCATAGATGTCGCCGGCCCGGTCGCCCGAAGGGTCCGCCTCCCACGGGGCGGGCGGCACGACGTTTGCCAGCTTCAATGCTTCCTGATTTTCGACATCCCGGTGGACATACATGCCGGTACCGCGAAAGCCGATCTGTTCGCTCTCGACGGGTGGAGCATCCCAGCCGGCGCCGACGAAGCTCGCGATCGTCAGCAGGGAACCGGCGGAGATAGCGAAGGGAATCCAGAGTTTCATCGTCCTTCTCCTTAAAGCGCCGGGTCGACGACACCGGGATAGCCCGGCAGCGGGGAGACGATCCCGTGATTGATGCCCCAGAGGTACCAGTTGTCGACGACGGTGCCCGTGAGCAGGATGCCGATGCCACCGGTGATGGGGGTGAGGATCGCGAACCACCAGGCCCAGCGGTGGACGGATTCCATGGTGGCGTTGAAGCCCATGGTCCATCTCCAGAAGAGGGCTGCACGTTCGGAGGCAGTACCGCGATCGGTGATCTGTTCCAGCTCGCGTTCACCGCCGTATTTGCCAACGGCCAGGATCGTTGCACCATGCATCGCAAAGAGCAGGACCGAGCCATAGAGGAAGACGATCGAGAGGCAGTGGAAGGGATTGTAGTAGAGGTTGCCGTAGCGGATCGAGAAAGCCGCCGTCCAGTCGAGATGCGGGAAGATGCCGAAGGGCACGGCTTCCGAGAAATTGCCCATCAACAGTGGACGAATGAAACCGAGCACCAGGAAGAGCCAGATCGCGGCGGCGAAAGCCCAGGCGACATGCGTGCCCATTTCCAGCTGACGTGCGCGGCGATAGACGCGCACCCACCACAACAGGACCGAGATGGTGAGGAAGAAGCCTGCGATCAGCCACCAGCCACCTTCCGCGAGCGGCGGCAGGACTTTCAGGCCGTATTCGGCAGCTGGCGGCTCCAGCCCCAGCCAGAATAGCTGGCGTACGAACTGGATCGGATCCCAGCCGACCGAGGCCAGCATGTTGAGGCCGATGATCTCGAAGGCGATGAAGCCGAAGACCAGCGACAGTGTGCCGAGCCAGCCGAGGTAGATCGGTCCGATCTGGGCGTTGCCGATGATGCCGAACAGACGGACGAAGATAGGTTTGCCGGTGCGCGGGCTGTCGCCTGCGGGAAGGGGCATGCCCTCTTCCGCTGGACCGCTGACCTGGATCGGCGTGATGATATTTTGATACTGCGCTAAGAACATGGTCCGGTCCCCCTCAGTTCCAGATCGGCAGCGTCAGCCACCAGTTCCACCATTGCGGCCAGCCCTGGTTCCAGAACGGTCCGCTGATGACGATGCAGACGGCGCTCCAGAAGCCCGCGTTCAGCGCCAGGATCAGGCCGAGGCGGTGGATGCCGAGCGTGCCGATCGAGTAGCCGATGATGTCGCGGAAGAAGGTGTCTTCGTATTCGGGTGTCTTCACTTCCGCCTGCTTGCCGGCCTCGGTGTTCGATGCACCTGGATTGGCGGCTGACAGAATGAGGCCACCGTGCAGAGAAAGAGCCAGCGTCGTGGTGAAGAAGAAGGTCACCGCGATCATATGCGCCGGATTGTAATGGAAATGCAGATATTGGTAGCCGACGTTCGAAACCCAGTCGAGATGGCTGAAGATGCCGTAGGGAAAGCCATGCCCCCAAGCGCCGAGCAGCAACGGACGGAAAACGACGAGCGTCGCATAGGCGAAGATCGCGACGGAGAAGGCAAAGGGTACGTGGTAGCCCATGCCGAGCTTGCGGCAGATCTCCACTTCACGAAGCGCCCAGGATATGAAGGCGCCGAGCGCGCAGACGGTCACGATCTGCCAGAGGCCGCCTTCCTTCAGTGGCGCCAGCGCCAGACCGTAGGACAGGTCGGGTGGCGCGATCGAGATCCGCCAGATGTTCCAGGTCGGACCGATGGCTGCGCCATAGATCAGGAGTGCCGTCCCGAGGATCGCGAAGAATGCCGTGGTGACGCCGAAGAACCCTACATAAAAGGGTCCCACCCAGAAATCGAAGAGATCGCCTCCGAGCAGCGTCCCGCCTCGTACGCGATATTTGCGTTCAAAACTCAGCAGCGCCATGTTCGTTTCCTCCAGAGGTGATCAGCCAGGCGGCGTTGTCGGGTCATGCCGTTTGGCGGCGGGCGAGACCGAAGTGCCGCCCGCTGCCGTCTTGGTTCTTCAGCCAATGAGCCGGAGATCCACACCTTCAGAGATCGAATGCTCGATCGAACTGGTTGTGAGGGGCCTGCCCTCCAGCCAGTTGAAGCGTTCCGTGCTCAGCAGGATGAAGTGGATCAGGATCGCAAGCGTGAACAGGAATACAGACAGTGCAACCAGCGCCTTGCGCGGGTCGAACATAAGCCAGACTCTCCACATATCGCGTCCTCCTCAGGTCAACATCGGCAGAAGCGTGAGAGCCGTCTGGTTAATGCCCTCGAGAGAGCTGTAACCTTCCGGACCCGGGATCCAGGGACGCCACATCCAGACCAAGATATGCGCGACGATGGCAATCGCCGTGAATATCATGAAGCCTTGGATGAAGAATCCATGGACCTCGCGCGCTTCGCTTTCGGTCAGACCCGAAAGTGAAACATTTGATGTTTCAGCCATCAAATTCACCTCCTAGTCTCGAACACCGCGGCGCCCCCGCGGCGGGGTTTCGGGAGGTCTTTGAAAAGACCTGCCGGGTTTCTGCCGGTGTCGAGAACACCGGCAAAGGGATCGGGTTACGCGTGGAAGGCGTAACCGGCAGCTGCATAGGCCGAGCAGCGAGCCTCGGCGAAGATCGATTGAGCGGGCCGCTCGGCGGCCTCTTCCGCATGGCCGGTCATGCGCGACGCGACGGCCGCGAACAGGCAGAGCGGATAGAGGAGCAGGTAGAGGCGCCGCATGTTCTGGCGCTCGGACTGGCGGTCGCGATGTCGACGCAGGTCCTGATCGGATCGGGTTGCAGTGATCATGGCTTTGCCTCCAGTTGTCCCGTTGATGGGTGTCGTTCCGATATTCATGCGTAGGCTCCCTCAAGTCGGGCGGCCGTTTCGACATGATCCCGGGTAACTTCGTGGTCTTCGGCACGGCGAGCCTCGCGTTCCGCTGTTTCCCGCAGCCGCTTGGCGGCCGAGATGCGGACGAGGACCGGCTCGTTGCCGATGAGTTTTTCCAGCGATGCCTGAGCATCCGATTGCCAGGCCATCTCCGTGCGCGGGCGTGCCGTCGTCGCCTCGATCGCGTCGAGTTCTCCGGCGCGCGGCAGGATGTCGAACAGCATGTCGAAGAGGGCGTTGCAGACTTCCTGGATCAGCCAGGCCGCACCTGAATAGCCCATGACCGGCGTGCCGGGATGGCGGCGGACGATGGCGCCGGGATAGGACAGCTGCACGAACTTGCCGCGCGCACCGCGCTCGGCCATGTACATGCGCTCGTTGAACGAGCCGAACATGATCATCGGTGGTTTCTTTGCGGTCAGCTCCGCGACCTCGATATTGTCGGTTTTCGAGCCGGCCTTGCGCGGGATCGCGAAGTTGCAGGGCAGGCCCATTTCTTCTTCGAGGAAATTACGGATGCCGCGCACATAGGTCTCGTTGGCGACGATCGCGAAGCTTGCAGTTGCAAAGAAGTCCTGGGTGACGGAGCGCCAGAGATCCCAGAGCGGTTTCAGCGTCGTGTGCTTTTCCTTCAGGATAAAAGGTTCAGGGTCGAGCCCGAGCATGTCGCCGAGTTCACGCAGGAAGGCCGTCGTCGAATGGATGCCGATCGGTGCCTGCAGATAGGGGCGGTCGAGTGTTTCGCAGAGCAGACGGCCGAACTCGCGGTACAGGCAGATATTGGCATCGGCATCGGCGAGCTTGCGCACGTCTTCAAGATGGCTGCCCAAGGGGAAGACCATGTTGATCTCGGCGCCTAGCCCCTCGACGAGGCGGCGGATCTCGGCGAGGTCTGAGGGCATGTTATAGGTGCCGTAGATCGGGCCGATGATGTTGACGCGGGGCTTGGCGCCTTCCGGGCGTCGGCGCGGAGCCGGCACCTTGCCGCCCTTCGGGCCGAATTCGGTCCAGAGCCATTTCAAGGCGCGGTCGGCGCTCTGCCACTGGTCTTCGTCGATCGTGCGCGGCAGAAAGCGGACGATGTTGGATCCTTCAGGCGTCACGCCACCACCGATCATTTCGGCGATCGAGCCGGTGACGACGACGGCGGGCAGGTCCGGATCGAGAGCGAGCCGCGCCCGCTTCATCGCGCCTTCCGTGCCGTGCTGGCCGAGTTCGTCTTCCGACAGACCGGAGACTACGATCGGCAATTCGTGCGGCGGCAGGGCGTCCGTGTAGTGGAGCACCGAAGTGACCGGCAGGTTTTCGCAGCCCACCGGGCCGTCGATGATCACCTGCAGGCCCTTGATCGCGGTAAAGGCATAGACGCTGCCCCAGTAACCGCCGGCTCTGTCGTGGTCGAGGATCAGCATCCGACGCTCTCCCCATTGTCGACGGCGTTGCGGGACTGCTTGACCTTGGCGGCGAATTTCTTGCGATAGGCGCTGCGATCTTCCGGCACGTCTTCCCAGATGCCGGCGCCGTCGCCCTGGCCTACGCCTTCAAAGAAGGCGTTCATGGCGAGGAAGCGGTCCTTGTTACCGATCGCGGCGTTGATGACCGCTGGCAGCGAGGCGACACCAGCCGGACCCATCAGGGGACGAGCTGAGATCAGATTGGTGAAGTATAGGGCGGGTGTGGCGCTCTCCTTCGCTTTCTGCACGACAGGGGTCGTGCCGATGGCGAGATCCGGCTTGAATTCCTGGAATGCGGCGAGGTCCTGCTCCAGCGAGGCCCGGAAGCGCAGTTCCACACCATGGGCCGCCAGCCACTCGGCGTCCTCGCTGTTATAAGGCGTCTTCGGACAGGCCGTGCCGACATAGCGCAGGTCAGCGCCGAGTTCGACCAGCAGGCGGGCAACGAGGAGTTCGGAGCCCTCATAGCCCGAGAGCGTGATGCGGCCGTTGATCCTGTTTTCGGCGAGTGCCGCCTTGATTGCGCCGCGCATGGCGTTGCGGCTGATGTTGGTCTTGGCTTCAGCCACGCCGCAGCTATCACCAATAGCTTTCAACCAAGCATCCGTTCCGTCGACACCCACCGGGGCCGAGCCGATGATCGGACGACCGGCTGCCTGAAATTCGCGGATACTTGCCGTGTAAAACGGATGGATCGCCGCGACCGCAGCGCAGTCGAGGGCGGAATAGAGTTCACGCCATTCGCGGACGGGGACCGTCGGGCCGGCTGCAAGCCCCATGGGCTCCAGCATGCCGCCGATCACAACCGGATCGACCGGGAACATTTCGCCGAGCAGGGTGACTGTCGGCCTGTCCTTCAGCCCGCCGCGCGGGCGCTGAACCGGGCCTTCGCCAATTTCCTGGCGGGCATAGGCGAGCATCGCGCCTGACAGAACGTCCTTCGCTTCGGCATGGGTCGGGACACCAAAGCCGGGGACGTCGATGCCAACGATGCGCACGCCATCGATCTCGCGCGGCAACATCTTGAGCGGCACGCCCGAGGCGGTGGGGACACAGAGGTTGGTGACCACGACGGCATCGAATTTCTCAGGATCCGCCATCTGATGCACGGCCTCGACGATGTCCTCGTAGAGCTTGCCGGTGACCAGTGTTTCGGAGGAGAAGGGCACGTAGCCAACCGAGCGCTTGGCGCCATAGAAATGCGAGGTGAAGGTCAGGCCGTAGACGCAGCAGGCAGACCCTGAGAGGATCGTGCCGACGCGCCGCATGCGAAGCCCGACGCGGAGCGATCCGAAAGCCGGGCACATGGACTGTGGTTGGTCATGCGGACCCTTGGGATAGTCCGCTTCGAAGCGATCCATCAACTCGCCCTGGCCAGCGGCACGGGCCGCTGACTTGGAAAGCTCGACGCCGCCATGGCAGCCAATGCCGTTTGTGTCTGCGGCCGCCATGTCGCCAAGGACGGCGGCATCGTTGCCGACGGGAGCGATCCCGCCAGCGTCGTCCAGCTCGAATTCCTTGCGCAGGTCATCCATTGTTTTCACCCGATCTCACACGTTGTCGTAGACGACTTCCAGCGACGGCCGTTTCAGCGCGCCCGTGGCGCACATGTCTTCCGGCAGGGCTGGCTGGAGCTTGTAGTCGGCGCCTGTTTCGCTGGCGTCGAAGAGGCCGAGCAGGCCATCCTGGTCGAGCGGTTTTGGGAGGATCGGCGGTGCTTCGGCTAGATTGATAGACAACGCTTCGAAAAGCGGTCCCCAATGGCTCTCATGCGTGCCAATGATCTGGTAATTGGCGCTCTTGCGGCGGATGTCGTCGTCTTGCGGGATCGAGGCGAGCACCGGGATGCCGACCGCTTCGGCGAAAGCCTGAGCCTCGCCTGTGCCGTCGTCCTTGTTGATGACGAGGCCGGCGACGCCGACATTGCCGCCGAGATTGCGGAAGTATTTTACCGCAGAGCAGACATTGTTGGCGACATAGAGCGATTGCAGATCGTTCGAGCCGACGACCACGACCTTCTGGCACATGTCACGCGCAATCGGCAGACCGAAGCCACCGCAGACCACGTCGCCGAGGAAGTCGAGCAGGATGAAATCGAAGTCCCAGTCATGGAAGCCGAGCTTTTCCAGCGTTTCGAAGCCGTGAATGATGCCGCGGCCACCACAGCCGCGGCCGACTTCCGGTCCGCCGAGTTCCATGGCGAAGACGCCGTCGCGTTTGAAACAGACATCCGAGATCGAGACTTCCTGGCCGGCTTCCTTACGGCGCGAGGCCGTCTGGATGATGGTCGGGCAGGCGCGTCCACCAAAGAGCAGCGAGGTCGTATCGCTCTTCGGGTCACAGCCGATCAGCAGGACCTTCTTGCCCAGCTGGGCGAGCATGTAGGAGAGGTTGGCGAGCGTGAAGCTCTTGCCGATGCCACCCTTGCCGTAGATCGCGATGATCTGCGTGTCCTTGGTCACCTTGCCGGTCGCCGGGGCATCGGGTTCGATGGCGGCTTCTTCGCGAAGGTTCTCCTGCAGGCGCTCCAGGCCGTCTTGTGCGAGGTCGAGGCTCATGCTGCATTCCTCCAGTCGATGATCATTTTCAGGCAGTCGGGGTCGTTGAATGCGGTCCGATAGGCCGAGGCCGAATTCGATGGGGCGGAATGGTGGGTAATCAGGCCGCCTAAGGAGAGGCGCCCGGAGTCGACAAGGGCGAGCACCGCCTGGACATCCGCCGGCGTAAACTCTGCGGAGATGGCGATGGAGGCTTCCTTCATGAAGGCCGCCGGGAAGGTGAAATCGACCCGTTCTCCATAGAAGCCGGCGAGCACGAGTTCTCCGCGCCGGTTGAGGCGCGCGATGGCCTTGTCGACTACGCAGGGATCGCCGCTTGCATCGACTATGGCGTCGTGACGCTGGTCGCCGGCGGCCTCCGGCGTCTCGACGACATATCCGGTTGCTCCATCGCGGCGGGCAAGGCGTGTCTCCCAGACGGTTGGCGCCGAATGCCCGGTTGCCATGATAATTCGCGCAATCAGGCGGCCGAGGACGCCATGGCCGATTACAAGTGTGGCTGGATTCGCCGACCGACAGACGGCGTGGTGTGCGGTTGCCGCCAGCGCAAGCAGGGCTGCCTCTTCCGCGTGCTCAAATTGGGTCTTGACGGTGCGGGCACCGGGAACCACGAGCCTTGCGGCGCTGGCACCGAACAGTCCAGCAGCATCTTCATAACAATTGGCGCCCGGGACGAAGACCTGATCTCCGACGGAGCGGCCGGAGTCTGGCCCGGCCTCGACCACCGTGCCAACCGTCTCATAGCCTGGGACGAGCGGGTAACGCATGCCCGGAAAGGCGGGCATGGTGCCGTCATAGAGCATCTTCTCTGTGCCACTCGAAACGCCGCTGAAGCGGGATTCGACAACCACGTCCGACGCCTCGGGCGCACGGAGCCCCAATCGCCTGACGGCGAGTATTCCCGGTTTTTCGAAGACGATGGCTGCACTGCGCATTGTCGTGCCCTCCCCGGACACGGGATGCTTTCTGCTCCCAATGTCATCTTAAGATTACGCAACAGAGTGTCAATCTAAATTTACACATGAAGGTGTCCAGAACGGGTGTCATTCACCGTTCTGCGGTCACCAGCGTCGCCAGAAGCGGATTGGTGGTGGTGAGGGCGCGGGCATTGCGAAAGCCTGAGCGCGTCAGCAGGTCGATGATTTCATGAGACGAACGGCAACGGCCTGAGCCCATGGCGGCGAAATAACTGGTGAAATAAAGGGCCGCGAGATTGGCGCCTTCGCTCTCCCCGGCCATGGCCTCCGCGACCACCAGGCGCGTGCCCGGCTTCAGCGATCGCTGAAGGTTTGCCAGAATCAGAAGCACGCGGTCATCATCGTGGTCGCAGAGAATGCGGATCAGGGTCACGCAGTCGCTGTCCGCCGGAATGGTGTCTCTGGCAAAATCTCCGCCGTGGATCTGTGTCCTGTGCAGAACGCCTCTCTCGTGCAGATGTCTGCGCGCCAGTTGGGAGACCACGGGCAGATCGAAGAGGGCGAGGTCAAGAGCGGGATGGTGCGCGCCAAGCGCGGCAAGGAACGCGCCTTCGCCGCCTCCGACATCCAGCACGGACCTGAACCGACCGAAATCGAAGGAGGCAAGGATACAGTCGGCCAACATGGCCTGACTTTCGCGCATCAGCGCCGAATAAGGGGCCGCGTCGTCATTTTGCAGCGCGGCGGGATCAATGCCCCGAACATAGGCCCAGTAACGGCGCAACTCCGTTTCGCCGCCATCGCCGCGCCAGAAGGTTTCGGCATCGGCGAGGTCGCGATAAAGCATGTCATGATGGCGGATCATCTCGCGCAGCCCGCGATCGGTGGACAGCACGGTGCCCGCATCGGTCAGCATCCACAGATCCGGGGCGGGGCTGACGACGAGATCGAGGCGTCTTGCCTGCTCCAGCAGGCGGCGCATGGGCTCCAGCGGTACGCCGCAGCGCGCTGAAAGGGCGGAACTCGGCAGCGCCTTGCCGTTCAGGGCTTCGAAAAGACCAAGGCTGACGCAGGCCGAGAGGATCTGGGTGTGCACGAAGCCGGACGTCAGGCGGAAAAGATGGTTCGCCTTGCGATTGGAGATCCGCCGCAACAGCGGCAGACGCGCGACCAGCGAGCGGAAACGGGGTGAGGCGATCTGGCGGTTTCGCCAGAGCCGCATGCGGATCGTCAGGGACTGCAACAGTCCGGGCTCGCGCCCCGGTCGGTCACCGGTGCCGGTCAAACCGGGTTGTGCCGGCAGGCTGTGTCGGCTGCCGGTATCCATCGCACTACGCGGCGCTGGTGGCTAGCGTCTTCGGCATCAACCGCGTCGCCTCGTTGCGGATCATCGCACGGAAACCGTCTGCGCCGGGGCAATCGGGCACGCTGTCGACAGCCTCAGCGACGAGGCGCTTGAGGCGGACCAACGCGGCTTCGAGGCCGATGCTGGCGACGATGTTGGGCTTGCCGTTGCGGCTGTCCTGTCCTGCCGGCTTGCCGGCATCGGACTGCCCCACGGCATCATAGAGGTCGTCCGCCACCTGATAGGCGGCGCCGAGGGCATCGGCGAGCACCAGCCATTCGCGTGGATTGCCGCCGGAGGCGATGGCGCCCGTCGAGACCGCGCCGCTGAACAGGGAGGCGGTCTTGGCCCGGTGATAGGCGGCGATGTTGATCTCGGGTTCGCTTTCCCAGGCCTGGCCGGCCACGAGGCCATAGGGGCTGCCCACGGCATTGGCGATGGTGGCGATCATTGGCGCCGTCAGCAGTGGCGTCTGTTGCGTCTCTCGCGCTACCGTCTCAAAAGCGGCGATGATCAGGCCGTCGCCAACGAGAAGGGCGATTTCCTCGCCGAACTGGGCATGCACGCTCGGTGCTCCGCGGCGGGTCATCGCGTTATCGAAACACGGCATGTCGTCATGCACGAGCGAGGCGCAATGCAGAAGCTCGATGGCCACGGCGGCGCTGTCGGCGGCAAGAGGTTCGCGGTCGCCGCAGGCTGCAGCGACCGCGAGGCAGAGGCGGGGCCTTATGCGCGCACCACCGGGAAACACCGCATGCCGCAGGGCTTTCGCCAGGATGGGCGGACATCCGTTGGCGGTCGCGTAACGCAAGGCGCGCTGCATGCCGGTTTCGATGCGCTCGGGGAAATCCATAAGGCTCACCTCCGGAAAATGCGCAGTTGTAAATTTCGCGCAACTCAATAATGTGTAAATCAAGATTGACATATTCGATCCGTAAGTCAACTGGCCACAGGAGACCATCGTGCCCGTTTCGACAGACGATGGCGTGCTGGTGATCGGTGCGGGCATGGCGGGGCTGTCGGCTGCTATTCGACTCGCCGCTGCCGGATACCCGGTCGTCGTCTGCGAGGCGCAGGCCGAGGCCGGAGGCAAGATGCGGCGTGTCGAATCGGCAGGCCGTGGCTTCGACGCCGGCCCCACGGTTCTCACGATGAAATGGGTGTTCGATGCCCTGTTTGCGTCTGCGGGCCGCAGGATTGACGATGACCTCAAGCTGGTCCCATCGACCGTGATCGCGCGCCATTACTGGCGGAGTGGTGCCTGTCTCGATCTCCATGCCGACCAGGAGGAAACGATCAGGGCAATCGGAGACTTTGCCGGACGGCGGGAGGCCGAGGGATATCGACGCTTTGCTGCCGACAGCCGGCGGACGTTCGAGGTGTTGAAAGACAGCTTCATCGACGCCTCCAGACCCAATCCGGTTTCGCTCTCCCGCCGCATCGGGCTCGGTCGGCCGGCGGATCTGTTCGCGATCAAGCCGTTCTCGACGCTCTGGTCCGCGCTCGGCGGCTATTTTTCCGATGTGCGCCTGCGCCAGCTTTTCGGCCGTTACGCGACCTATTGCGGCTCTTCGCCCTTTCTGTCTCCGGCAACGCTGATGCTGGTCGCGCATGTCGAGCAGGAGGGTGTGTGGACCGTCGAGGGCGGGATCAGGGCGCTTGCCATTCGTCTCGAAGCGCTTGCCGCCGATCTCGGTGTCGAGTTCCGTTATGGCGATGCTGTCAGCGAGATCCTCATCGATCCCTCGCGACGGGCCGTGTCCGGGGTCGTCACCCGCAGCGGCCGAAAAGTCGAGGCCCGGCAGATCGTCTACAACGGCGATGTCGCCGCGCTGCCCCGGCTGATCGGCGCCCCGCTTCCGGACCCAGCTCGCAGCAGGGCACAACGGTCTCTGTCGGCCCTGGTGTCCTGCAGCGTCGCCGAGCCCAAAGGTGTCGAGATTGCCCATCATACGGTGTTCTTTTCCGACGACTATGAGCGCGAGTTCGAGGCGGTCTTCAGGCGGCGTGAAGCACCTTCCGACCCGACCGTCTATCTCTGTGCTCAGGACCGCGATGCGACCGGTTGCCTTCAGGCCGGCTCTGTCGGGCCCGAACGCATCTACGCCCTGATGAACCTTCCGGCGGATGGCGATCGGCACCGGTTCGATGAAAGCGAGGTCAATGCATGTCTCAAGAGCATGGAACGGCGACTGGAGCTGAACGGCCTGACGCTCTCGAACCAGCAGGGCTCGGCGAGTATCACCACGCCGGATCGCTTTGCGAGCCTCTATCCGGGAACGGGAGGAGCCCTTTACGGGATGGCCTCGCACGGGTGGATGGCATCCTTCGCTCGGCCGGGATCGGAGGGGCCGGTGCCGGGGCTCTATCTGGCGGGGGGCAGCGTACATCCGGGCCCGGGCCTGCCGATGGCGGCGCTCTCCGGCAAGCTCGCGGCCGAACGGTTGATGGCGGACCGGCCTTTGACCAGGCGGTCGCGCCCGGCGGGTATCACTGGTGGTATGCCGACGGAACAAGCGACTGCGGGCGCTTCGCCTTCACCGTGATCGCCTTTATCGGCTCCGTGTTTTCGCCCTACTATCACTGGTCCGGCCGGCATGATCCGGAAGACCATATCGCCTTCAATGTCGCGCTCTACGGGCCGCAGGGACACGCCTGGGCGATGACCGAGCGTGGCAAGGCCCGGCTCAGTCGCGACCGGCATTCCCTGGCGATCGGCAAAAGTTCGTTCCGCTACGATGGGTCAGGTTTCGTGATCAGCTTCGACGAGATCTTCCTGCCCTGGCCCGGCCAGCGTTTGCTGCCAAAACGCATGCGGGGCGACATCCGTCTTGCCCCGGATTTTCTCGGTGCGCGGGCCTATGGTCTCGATCGCGCCGGGTTTCACATCTGGCAGCCGGTCGCTCCCAATGGGCGGGTCACCGTCGCCTGCGAGGCGCTGGCCGATGGTGGATGGATAGGGACAGGCTATCACGACATGAACCATGGCGCCCGGCCGCTCGAGACGGATTTTTCCGGCTGGGATTGGGCGAGGGGCACTACGGATGATGGCCGTACGGTGATCCTTTACGATTCCGTGCTGGCCGACGGGACAAACAGCCGTTTCGGGCTCGTATGTGGGCGTGACGGTGCGGTGGCGGAGTTCGATCCTCCGTCGAGGAAACCGCTGAAGCGCGGGTTCTGGGGCGTCGGCGGCGGGATCGCCTGCGACGGCGGCGCAAGTCCCGTCTTGAAGAACGCTCTGGAAGATACGCCGTTCTATAGGCGCTCGCTGGTCGAAACGGTGATTGCCGGGGATCCGGTCGAAATGATGCACGAGACGCTCGATTGTCGCCGACTGGCAAATCCTGTTGTCAGGATGATGCTTCCGTTTCGTATGCCGCGGCGCGCCTAGTCGGTTTTCGGCTCGTCTGTAAGAGGCTGGCTCGCCTGCCGCTTGCGGGCTTCCGCCTCGCGCTTCGCTTTTTTCAGATCGCGCATCTGCCAGACATAGAAGGCGATCGCCAGACTGAAGACGAAGATGGCTTCAATGATGCCGAAATAATGCTCAAGCAAGGCTCGCCGCCTTTTCTCGCGCCGCCTCTCGGCGTCTCAGCGTCTCAAGTCGAGCGTCGGTATGCAGCCTGAGCAGGATGTCGGTGACCCGTCCGACGGCCGTTTCCGCATCGGAGGTAGGCTTAACAGCACGTTGCATTGGTGCACTCTCGCGTAAGAGTCCACTTAGTGTCACCAGCGATCGCGCGACAGGTTCTGTTCCGGCATGGAGATCGCGCACGGCCGTCGCCGTCCAGCGGCGATCGTCGGAGCGTGCCTTGATCAGGAGGCCAAGCTTGGTGCTGAGCCCCGTCGTCGCACGATGGTTGACGCTGTCATAGCCATTGGCTGCGATACTCTCGCCGATCGCCTCATAGACCAGGGCGGCCGTGCGGATCGCATGACGACAGGGTTTCGGCAGGCTGCGAATGCCGGCATGGCCGAGCCGGTAGTGGCGGGCAGCCTCGTCGAGCAGCCGCCTTACCACCAGACCGAGCGCGGGGGTAAAATGCGGAGTCTCGAGGAAGGCCGCGACGTCGATACCCTGTTCTTCCAGCCAGTCGAGCGGCAGATAGAGTCTTCCGTTTCGCGCGTCTTCTCCGACATCTCGGGCGATGTTGGTCAATTGCATCGCGATCCCGAGATCGGCCGCGCGGGCAAGTGCTGCCCTGTCGCTGACGCCCATCACCGATGCCATCATCAGCCCGACGCTTGCAGCCACGCAGGTCGCATAGGCCTTTACGTCGTCGATGGTCGCGTGGCGCCGCCCGTCGAGATCCATGGCGAAGCCGTCGAGCAGGGCTTCGACGACCGGCTTGGCGATCGCATGGTCATGCACCACCCGTGCGAAGGCACGGTCGCAGGCAAAGGGTGCCGGGTCGCCGGCATAGATCAGATCCAGCCGCACGCGGAGGCGCTGAAGGGCTGGCATGCCGCTGCGTGGATCGTCGATCAGGTCATCGGAATGCCGGCAGAAGGCATAAAGCGCGCGGGCGGCCTCGCGGGTCGGTCCAGGCAGAAGCAGAGAGGCGAGGTGAAAGGATTTCGAGCCACGACGGATGGCCGCCGAACAGGCCCTTTGATCCTCGAAGTCGCCCGAGAAACCATAATTCAAGAGGATGGGGCGACGGGCGAGCGGACGGGCGAGCAAACTGTCCAGGGCGGCGCTGTCGGGAGGGGTCATGGGCGCTTCTCCCGTGTCTGGCGATGCCAGGTTTCGGCCAAGATGCTGGCTGGATCCGGTACGAGATCGGCAACGATGCGCGCCGACGACACGACGCCCGGGAGGCCTGCACCGGGATGTGTGCCAGCACCGCAGAGGAAGAGATTGTCGAGTTCCTCGCTTCTGTTATGCGGTCGGAACCAGGCGCTCTGAAAGAGCTTGGGTTCAAGCGCGAAGGCGGCCCCCTGCCAGGAGAGAAGCCTGTCGCGGAAGTCGAGCGGGGTCGCAATTCGCGAGGAGACGATGCTCTCTGAAAGACCGGGCAGCATGGTTTCCTCGAGCCGTTTTTCGATCTTGCGGCGGTAGATTTCGGCTGCCTCGTTCCAGTCGGTCCCGCTTTCGAGGTTCGGCACCGGGCTCAAGACGTAGAAGGCATCGCCGCCGGGCGGAGCCAGAGAGGGATCGCTCGCCGTCGGTCGGTGCAGATAGAGGCTGAAATCGTCCGCGAGGCGGTGATTCCGGAAGATGTCGTCGAGAAGTCCGCGATAGCGCGGCCCGAAAAGCATCGTGTGATGCAGGACATCGTCATAGCGGCGGTTCGTCCCGAAGTACCAGACGAAGAGGCTCATCGAATAGTCGCCACGTTTGAGCTTGGCATCGGTCCAGCGTTTCCGGGGATGCTGCTTCAGAAGCTTGCCATAGGTGGTGGCGGGATCGGCATTCGAGATGACAATGTCGGCAGCGATCCGCTCGCCGGATGCCAGGCGTACGGCCGTTGCCCGACGCCCCTCCGTCTCGATTTCGGTTATGGTTTCATTCAGCCGTATCTGTCCACCATTGCGGGTGACGAGCGAGGCGATGCCGCGCACCAGCGCGTTCGTGCCGCCGATCGCATGATGCACGCCATATTTGCCCTCGAGATGGGCGATCAGGCAGTAGAACGAGGTGGCCGAGAAGGGGTTTCCGCCGATCAGCAGCGGATGGAAGGAGAAGAGGGTGCGCAGCTTGTCGCTCTTGAAATGCTTCGAGACAACCGAATAGACGGAGCGATAGCCGCCCAGGCGCACGAGGCCGGCAAGCGTCTTTGCCGTGAACAGCAGGCTGTGGAAGGGTTTGTGCGCCAGTTGCTCGAAGGCGACTTCATAGATCCGCCGGCTCTCGTCGAGAAAGCTGCGATAGCCCGCGACATCCCTCGGTTCGATCTTCGCGATCTGCGTTTCCATCGCCGCGCGGTCGCCGGAATAGTCGAAGACTGTACCGTCATCGAAGCGCACGCGGTAAAAAGGGGTGTTTGGCCGGAGTTCGACATCGTCACTCAGGCGTCCACCGCAGTCATGCCAGAGCTTTTCGAAAAGCCAGGGGGCTGTGATGATGGTCGGCCCGGCGTCGAAGGTGAAACCATCCTGGCGATGGGCGTAGGCACGCCCGCCGGGTTCGTCCAGCGGATCTATGATCGTGACGCGATAGCCCTTGGCGCCGAGCAGGGCGCCCGTCGCAAGACCTCCGACACCAGCACCGATCACGACGGCATGCGGTCTGTTGTCGACAGGTTTGGGTTTGTGTCTGGGAAAACGGCTGGCGACATTCATGCTGCATCCGCTCCATTTGGTCGCTGGTTTCCGATGGCTTCGTCCAGCCACTGGACTACGTCGGCGGGCCGGCATTCATGCAGAAGGTGTCCGCCCTTGTCCGTCAGCACGAGCCGGCTCCCCGGAGCTTGGCGCGCTGCGTGTTGAGAGTTTTCGATCGGCACCATGGGGTCGTCCTTGGCGGCGATCAGCGTCATGGGGAAGGGCAGGCGCTGCAAGGTGGCGTCGAAACGGGACAGGTCCCAGGCGGCCATCATGCCGAGCGCGCCGCGAACATGGGCGGGGGAGGCAAGCAGCACGCGGTAGATCGCGCGCCCTTCCTCATCGATCGGTGAGCCGGTGGCGGTCAGCAGATTGCCGCCTAGCGGGGTCACCCGTGACATCAGGGAAAACATCGAAGCGGAAAATGGGTTGGCGAAGAGCGCCTTGGCCAACGGCGAAAACAGTGCGTTGCCACGGATCGGCAGGTAGGCGCCGTTGATACCGATGACATGGCGCGGCACGGCAGCGGCCTTGCTGGCCGCCAGCGTGACGGCGATGGCAGCACCGGCCGAATGTCCGATGATGACAGCGGGGCAGCGATCCAGCTCCGAGAGCAATTCCGTCAATGCCCGCACCATGCCGGAGAGCGAGAGGTCTGTTGTTCCGCGCGGACGGGTGAAGCCGTGGCCGGGAAGGTCGGGCGCCACGACGCGGAAGCGCGTGCTAAGCAGCGGCACGAGATGGCGCCAGGAATGGGAGGACGCGCCTGTGCCGTGCAGTAAGAGGATCATCGGTGCAGTGTCAGGCCCCGCGATCTGAACATGCCAGTCACAGGCATTGGTCTTCACGAACTGGCTTGCGCTGCGGTTCGGCCAGTTGCGGCCGTCCGTTTCCCAGTTCAGTCGATCGCGCCCGAGTGTCATGCGCGCGCCTCCTGCATCGAGCGGTCCACGAGTTGTGAGACATGACCGGCATCGGCTTTTCGCAAGATGTGCAAGTCGGCGCCGAGCATGTTCGCAAGAGTGGTCACGCTTTCGCGGGGGCGGCGTGCAATGTCGATGCAGATCGTCTTCAAGTCCCTGGATTTGCAGTTTCGGGCAAGACGCGAGAGTTCTTCGGCGGCCAAGGCCCGATCAGGGGTGCCATCGAGGGCGATGTTGCCGCTGCCATCGGTCAGCAGGACCAGCACAGGGCTGCTGCCGCGTCGCTCGACAGAGAGCGCCAGCTCAAGGCCGGCTTTCAGCCCCGCAGCAAGCGGCGTTGGCCCGCCGCCGGGGAGGGCGGCAAGTTGGCGCTTCGCGGCGGTGAGCGAGCGGGTCGGTGGCAGAAGCAGCTCAGCGCTTGTGCCCCTGAAGGCGATCAAGGCTACTTCGTCGCGGCGGACGTAACAGCGCGTCAGGAGTTGTTCAATCGCGCCCTTGGTTTCGCCGAGGCGTTCCAGCGCGGTGGAACCCGAGGCGTCGACGACAAAGATTGCCGTGGACGGGGCTGCATGGCGCAGACGCAGATACCGGAAGTCATCGCGGCTGACATAGGCGCGCGGCGCCGTGGCTCCGGACGATGGACGAGGGTTCGCCACACCCAGAGCCTGCCGCTGGGCGGCCCGGATGCGTTGAAAGGGCGCTGCTGCGCGCAGGGTCGCGATGATGTCGGGCCTAGCCTCCGGATGGGGCGGCGCGAGCCCGATGCCGAAAGGCCGTCCCCGCCGGGTGTTCTTATGCAGGTCACCCGATTTACCCGCCCCGCCCCCGTTGCGGCTGGGGCGCTGGGCGATAGTGAGCCAAGGATCTGCCGAGAGCGCACCTGCCTTGATGGCCGCCAGCATTTCCTTCAGCGCGTCGAGCTGTGTTGGCTTATCGGCATTGTTGTCTTGATCCTGATCGGCCGGGTCCGTCGAAGCCGAAGGATTAACCGGTTCTTCGTCCTGGCGGGGAGGAACATCTGTCGATGGATCGTCCGGCTGCTCGGCCGGCGCTTCAGCCTGAGGCGTCAGTCGCAGACCAAGGCAAAGGCGAAGGGCCGTCAGGGCGTCGCGCTCCTCAACTGCCGTACGGTCCTCGCGACACGCCAGAAGTCGTGCCGTGCGTGCGAGATGGGCCAATATGCGGGTCGAGCCATGGCCTGATATTGCCGAGATCGTGGAGAGGCCCTTCAGCAGCCGATCATTGATCGTCACATCCTGCCAGTTGGTGGCCGGGGCCTGCAATCGTGCTGGTTCTGTCTCCGTGCCGTTCACATGATGCCAGCCGATGCCGTCGAGATCGATGCGCAGCGCAAGGCGATCGGCAATTCCTGTGGAAAGCGGGGCTTCATCATCAAGGGATTCGTCGAGGGCGACCAGCAGAAAGCTGCTCTCTGCAGGTTGATCCATCGCGCGGGCGACCATGGCGGCGAGCGACGGGTCGAGGCGTTCTGCCATGGGAACCATCAGTCCGCCACCTTCGGCCCTGGTCAGAAGACCCTGTTGTCGGACGAGGCTTCCTGTCGCAGCGGTTGCCGCGAGATCCACGCCGCCTGAGAGATTGGCCGCAGATGTGCCGGGTGGCAGGCGGACAAAGCCGATCCCGAGGCGTTCCTGGAGTCGTGACATGAAAAAATCGCGCACACCGCCCGATCGGCCCTTCAGCCAGACGCCGCCGAGGCTCGCGCCTCCCAGGCCAAGTAGCTCGATCGCCAGCCGCGCATCCGCCCACAGTTCGGCCCCCCTGTCGTCAAGGGCCTTCTCATAGGCGTCGTGGGGGCCAAGTTCAGCCATGGGCGTGACGGTCTTTGCCTGTGTCGTCGATCGACGCCAGGGCGCGCTCGATGCGTGGTGCAGAACCGGCATCGTCAAGCGGGTCGCGGCGCAGGCGATGACAAAGCACCATGGGCGCGATGTCGGCGACATCATCCCAGGTGACCTGCAGACGCGCGGAGAGCGCTGCGGCAGCTCGACTGGCGCGCATCAGGGTCAGCTCGCCGCGCATGCCGTCGATCCCGAGACGCAAACAGAGCTGCGACATGCGCCTCACCACATGGTCGGGGATCTCCACCTGACGGAGAATTTTTCGCGCGGCGATCACCCGGCGACCGACGGCTGCGTCTCGCTTGGCCCAGAGCTTGATGAAACCGCGCGGGTCTGTCTCGTAGGTATCGCGGCGACGGATCACCTCGATGCGCTGGTCGAGATCGTCGATGGTGCGCACGTCGACGGAAAGACCGAAGCGATCGAGCAATTGCGGTCTGAGATCGCCTTCTTCCGGATTGCCGCTGCCAACGAGGACAAAACGGGCAGCGTGGCGGATGCTCAGGCCCTCGCGCTCGACGACATTGACGCCGGAGGCTGCTGCGTCGAGCAGCAGATCAACAAGGTGATCTTCCAGCAGATTGATCTCATCAATGTAGAGGAAGCCGCGATTGGCGGCGGCCAGGAGCCCGGGCTCGAAGTGCTTCTCCCCGGCGACCAGGGCCTTTTCGATGTCGAGCGAGCCGCAGACACGATCTTCGGTCGCGCCTAGTGGCAGATCGATCATCGGTGCGCGATGCTTGACGATAGCAGGTGGCTTAAGTCCGCTTGAGGCATTGCAGACGGTGCAGGCGGATTGCGGCTCTGCCGGAAGGCAGTTGTAACGGCAACCGTCGCGCGTTTCGATCGGTGGCAGTAGCTCCGTCAGGGCGCGGACTGCCGTGGATTTTCCCGTGCCGCGATCGCCGAAGATCAGCACGCCGCCGAGCAAAGGTTCGACGGCCGCCATCAGGAGGGCCTTCTTCATGTCCTCTTGGGCGACGATGGCGGCGAATGGGAATGGTTGGGCCATGGGTCCCGCCTCAGCTTGAGTGTAAAATTTAGTTTACACTTTTTAATGTCGCTTTGAAGGGGGTGTGCTGAGAATCTTCTGTCCAAATAAAAATGGCCGCGCTTGCGGCGCGGCCATTAATCCTCAGGTCAGTTCTTTCAGGTGCGTAGCACCCGATAGATTGCGGGGATCACCAGGACCGTCAGCAGGGTCGACGAGATAAGGCCGAAGAGCAGCGAGATCGCCAGCCCCTGGAAGATCGGGTCGGTCAGGATAACGGCCGCACCGATGATCGCGGCAAGCGCGGTCAGGAGGATCGGCTTGAAACGGATCGACCCGGCTTCGATCAGAACATCGGTTAGCGTTTTCCCGGTGTGATCGGCGTGGCGGATGAAATCCACCAGCAGGATCGAGTTGCGGACGATGATGCCTGCAAGGGCGATGAAGCCGATCATCGAGGTGGCAGAGAAGGGCGCGCCGAAGAGCCAGTGGCCGCCGAGAATGCCGATGAAGGTCAATGGCACGGGTGTGAGGATCACCAGCGGAACCTTGAACGAACCGAACTGGGCGACGACGAGGATGTAGATGCCGAGGAGCGCAATCATGAAGGCTGCCCCCATGTCGCGGAAGGTCACCCAGGTGACTTCCCATTCGCCATCCCAGAGAAGCGTTGCCTGATCCTCGTTGGTCGGCTGGCCGTTGAGGGAGATCACCGGCTTGGGAAGTCCCGTCCAGTCCTGCGCGTCAATCGCTTCCTGCACAGCGAGCATGCCGTAAAGGGGCGCTTCGAAGTCGCCGGCGAGTTCGGCCGTCACCATTTCTGCATTGATGCCGTTGTGCCGGAAGATCGGCAGCGTGGTCTTTTCGTCGATGACGCGCACGACGTCGCCGAGTTCGACGACACCCTTGTCACCGGGCAGGACATTGGCCGGCATCGGCGTCGAAAGGAAACGCTCGTCGATCACCTTCTCACTCTTTGCGCGTTCCAGCCGGATCGGGATCGGCGGACGGCCTTCGCCGCGATGCGAGTAGCCGATGGTCTTGCCGTTCGCGAGGATCGCGATTGTGTCGAAGACGTCGCCTTCCTCGACACGGTAGAATTCCGCGTCGTCGGTCGAGATGACCAGCCGCTTGCGCGGTGCTTCCACGCCATAGGAGTTGTCGACGTCGACGATGAAGGGCACCGAGCGGAAGGCTGCCTCGACCTTTTCGGCCACGGCGCGGCGGATCTCAGGCGTTGGGCCATAGATCTCGGCGAGCAGGGTTGCCATGACCGGCGGTCCCGGCGGTGGCTCGACGACCTTAAGGCTGGTGCCCTCGGGCATGGCGATGCCTGCAATCTTCTGGCGGATATCGAGGGCAATATCGTGGCTCGTGCGATCGCGATCGGCCTTGGGCGTCAGGTTGATCGCGACGTCTCCCTGATAGGAAGCGGCGCGCATATAGGCGTGACGGACAAGACCGTTGAAGTTGAAGGGTGCCGCTGTTCCAGCATGCGTCTGGACGGAGACCACTTCCGGCATGTCGAGCACGGTGCGCCCCACGGCCTGGGCCACGGCGTCGGTCGCCTCGACGGAGGAGCCTTCCGGCAGATCAATGGTGACCTGCAGCTCCGACTTGTTGTCGAAGGGCAGCAGCTTCACCGTGACATGCTTGGTGTAGAAGAGGCTCAGCGATCCGAGCGTCAGTACGCCGACGAGGATCAGGAAGACCCAGCTGCGGGTCTTTGTTGCAAGGATGGGGCGGGCAGTTGCCGCGTACATCCGGCCCAGTATGCCGCCGGTCTCGTGATCGGCATGGGCGTGCACGGGCGCATTCCCGGCGACCTTCAGCATCAGCCAGGGGGTGACCATAACGGCGACGAAGAAGGAGAAGATCATCGCGGCCGAGGCATTGGCCGGGATCGGGCTCATATAGGGGCCCATCATGCCGGAGACGAAGAGCATCGGCAGGAGGGCGGCGACGACGGTCAGTGTTGCGACGATCGTCGGATTGCCGACCTCGGCGACCGCCTCGATGGCGCTGCGACGGCGCGAGCGCTTGTCGCCCATGCCCCAGTGGCGGGCGATATTCTCGATGACGACGATGGCATCGTCGACGAGAATGCCGATGGAGAAGATGAGCGCGAAGAGCGAGACCCGATTTAGCGTGTAGCCCATCAGCCAGGAAGCGAAGAGGGTGAGCAGGATCGTCACGGGAATGACGATGGCCACGACCAGCGCTTCGCGCCTGCCGATCGCCAGCCAGACCAGCGCGATGATCGAAACGGTCGCGAGGCCGAGGTGATAGAGGAGCTCGTTCGCCTTTTCATTCGCGGTTTCGCCGTAGTCGCGGGTGACCTCGACACGGATGTCCTCTGGGATCAGCTTGCCTTCCAGGGCTTCGACGCGCTCGAGGATCGCCTCGGCGACCACGACCGCGTTGGAGCCGGCGCGCTTGGCGATGGCAAGCGTGACCGAGGGCACGCGTTCGACGGTGTCGCCGTCCTTGCGCAGGGTGGAAACGAGGGCTTCGCTGGTGTCTGTGGCAAAGTCGATGGTCGCGACATCGCGGACATAGACCGGCCGGCCATCGCGGGCCGTCAGCAGGAGATTGCCGATCTCGGCCGGGGAAGCGAGGGTTTCGCCGGCGATCACATCGATCTGGCGACCGCCTTCGCGCACCTGAGAGGCCGGCATGGCGGTATTGGCGCCGCCGACCTTGCCGGCAAGCTGTTGCAGGGTGATGCCGTAAAGGGCGAGCTTTTCCGGCTGTGGCGAGATGCGGATGATCTCGTTGGTTTCGCCGACGACATAGGTGAGGCCAACATTATCGACCTTTGCGACCTCGTTGCGGACTTCGCGGACGATCCGGGTCAGGTCATTGGCGCCGACATGGCCGCTCGCGTCTTTCGTCGGGGAGAAAGTGAGGGTGACGATCGCAACGTCATCGATGCCACGGCCGACCACCTTGGGCTCGGCGATGCCGACGGGGATGCGGTCGATGTTGGCGCGCACCTTGTCGTGGACGCGCAGCACCGCGGCATCCGCGGAGGTGCCGACCAGGAAGCGGGCGGTGACCATGACCATGTTGTCCATGGACTGGGAGTAGATGTGCTCGACGCCGTTGATGCTCTTGACGATGGTCTCGAGCGGCTCGGTGATCAGCTTCTGCGCATCGTCGGCGCGCAGGCCCGGGGCCTGGACGATGATATCGACCATGGGCACGGAGATCTGTGGCTCTTCCTCACGCGGGAGCGAGAGCAGGGCCACAAGACCGAATGCGAAGGCGGCAATCAGGAAGAGCGGTGTGAGCGGCGACTTGATGAAAGCGCGTGTCAAATGGCCGGCAATGCCCAGATTGGTCATGGGCGTATCGTCATCCGGTTCCGGCCTATTGGGGGATCTGTCGACGGGAGTGTTCATTCTGTCACCACGATATCGCCGGCCACGAGGCCCGAGAGTATTTCGACCTGCTTCTCACCGTCGATCTCCAGAGGCCTGCCCGCGACCACAGCGCGTTCGACGATCTTGTCGTTTTCGCGCACGGCGACGAAGTTGACGCCTGACCGGTTCGACAGGGAGGTTGCCGGCACCATGAGTGCCCGGCGTTTGCCGATCGGCAGTTCCACCAAAACCCTTGCCGCGACGAAATCGGTATCGAGTCCGTCGACCTCGACATCGGCTGTCACCCGGCCGCCTTCGATCAGCGGATAGATCTTCACGAGTTCGCCTTCGAGCGTCGTGCCGCTCGCTTCGATGCGGATCGGCGCCCCCTGTGTCAGGTCCTGTGCATGACGCTCGGGGATTGCGAGCCGCAGGAAGAAGCCGCCGCCAGCGATGGTCGCAATCGTCTCGCCAGCCATGACGACGGCATCGCGGGTCACGGGAACGGCGATGATGCGCCCTTCAGAGGGGGCGAGCACTGCGCCTTCCGACGCTTGCTGGACCAGTACGGAGCGCTGGGCTTCTGCCTGGCGTACCTGGTTGGTCATGACGTCCAGCTGGGTCTTCAACTGATCGAGGCGCTGGGTGCTGGTGGCGCCACTGCGCACCAGCCGATCGGCACGATCCAGTTCGACCTCAGAATCCCGCAGAGAAGCATTGAGGCCCTGTAGCTGAGCGTCGACGGCCTTGATCTGGAAGTCGATCTTGTCGTCCTTCACTTCGGCGATCACATCGCCAGCCTTGACGATGTCGCCTTCGGTGACATTCAGTTCGACCAGGGTGCCTCCCAGCCTTGTCCGGGCCAGGACGCTGTTGCGCGGCTGGATCTGGCCGTAGACCGCCTTCATCTCCGTGATGTCGACAGCTTCGAGTTTGAGATCAGCGGCATGGCTGACGGTCAGTCCCATGGCAGTCGCTGCCGCAAAAAGGGCGATGAAGGCGGATTTCGGCATGACTTGACCTCAGAATGCTGTGCCGGGGCGCAGCCCCAGCTTGCGGAAAATCGTGGCCGCCGGGCAGAAGCCGGTGAAGGCCGATTGCATCATGTTCACGCCGATAAAAGCGGTGAACCAGACGAAGCCCGGATGCACGAAGTATGTCAGCAGGAGGGAAAGCAGGATCATGAACCCTGCAAAGACGAGAACGGCGCGATCGATCGACATGTTTTTCTCCTTAAGATACATATCTACGATGATACGTATATATTAGACAAGCCTGTGTCAAGCCGCCATTCGTAGAATGGATGACGGTGTCGGCTGCCGCGTCAGGCGGCGCAGTCGGAGGTTTTACAGAAGCTGTCGTAGAGGGTGCCGATGATCGCGCGCGCCGGTTCGCTCTCGATCCGGTACCAGATAGTCTGGCCGTCGCGCCGCCCCATGATGATCTTCTCCCGGCGCAACAGTGCCAGATGCTGAGACACGGTGCTGTCGCGGATCCCGAGGAATTCGGCAAGCTGACCGACGGAGTGCTCGCCGTCGGCTAGGCGGCAGAGGATCAGCAGTCGATATCGATTGGATAGCGACTTGAGGAGTTCGCTGGCCATGTCGGCACCAGCTTTCATCTGTTCAGGATCAATCTTCATAGATACGAATATATATGAGAAATCCGGACTGGCAAGTGTTGACACGGGGCCACAGAACTAAAATATATAAAAAACGTTATATGTTTTGACCTCGGCGTATGAAGGTCAGCGCCCTCAGGAAAGGACTTGTCATGAGCATCCGCAGCATCGATCCGAGCTTTCATGTCACCGGACAGATCAAGCCGCAGGAGCTGCAAGCGATTGCCGAACTCGGCTTCAAGGCCATCGTCTGCATGCGGCCGGACAACGAAGGCTTCTTTCAGCCGGCCTTTGACGAAATTGCAAATTCAGCCAGTGAGGTCGGGCTCGATGCGCATTATCTGCCGGTCGTCCCAGGCTCCATATCCTTTGATCAGGCGCGCGAGCTAAAAGCGATCATCAGCCGGCAGTCGGGACCGATCCTCGCTTATTGCGCATCCGGCCAACGATGCGCTGCTGCCTACGATCTTGCCAAACGCGTTCCCTGACGCCGAGCGAGCCGTCATACTGAGCCTTAAGGCCTTCTTTGATTAGGGTTGACTACTAGATTTACCAATCGACGGCGTCGGTGAATTGGCCTCCTATGCACAATTCTGATCTGGAGTTGCGCCATGGATCAATTGCGTGCCGAACTTGATCGGGACCGACTGGTGGTCCATCCCGGTGTCGAGAAGCATCTTGGCGAACCTGTGTGGCAATTGGCGAGCGGCTATCTTGCCCATCCGGGCTTCGACAGGGCGGTGCTCGCCTATTGCCGCAGCATGGTGGAGGCCAGTGCATTCCGCTGGCCGGCCAACAAGATCTTTGCGCAGAAGATGCGCTACATCACCTGCTACATGCTGATCGGGATGTGGGTCCGCTTTGACGAGGGGACGGGTCCTGCACCGACCATGACCCTGCTGCAGACCCTGGTGCCCGGCAGCGCTCGCCAGGTCAGCGATCTCATATCGGGCCTTCGGGCCGGTGGCTATGTCGTGGCAGAACAGAATGCACGAGACAGGCGTGAGATCAGGTTGCGGCCCACGCCGTCCCTCATCTTGGAAATTGCCCGTTCCCCTCTGGCCTTTATTGCAGCGTCCGCCCTGCTCGAACATCACCCGCTGCGGGAGGCCCTGGACGCCGATATCTCTCGTGTCTGCCGCCTGATTGGTCGATCGACCACGGCCTTCCAGTCCATGGATGTGCTTTTCACACCGTTCGAGACGGTCGTCGACTTCACCGGTCGCGACAGCGGATATCTCATTCTTTGTGCCGTTATGGGTGCCCACCTGGCCGGTGCGCTGGGTGAAGACTGGCCGCTTGCGCTCACCTATGATGCACTGTCGCAGCGGTTTCAGGTGTCTCGCCAGCACGTCGGAAATGTACTGGCGATCGCGACGACGCAGGGGAGGCTGAGCCTTCACGGTGGTCGGATCGGCGCGGTCGAGTCCTCGCTGCTGCAAGAATTTTCCTGGTGGAGTGCCGGACAGATGGCGCATTTCACAATGCTCGCGCGATGACGGCCATGTCTGTGGCACCAGTTGCGGATTCTCCTGATTGATTTAGATATTCTTTAATTACTGGTGGGCTAAATTGATTTGGAGTGCAGAGCGGGCCTCTGCCGCCGGGATCCCCGGTGAACCAACATCGTGACAAGCTGCCAGCCGACGCAGGCTCGCAGCAGGAGGAAATCGCAGATGAATACGACGTCGAACGCCGCCGATGCCCTCGAAATCATCGCCTTTCGGCTTCACCAACAGGAGTTCTGCGTCAAAACGACATCGATCCGCGAAATCCGCGGCTGGGCACCGGTTACGCCCATCCCGCACTCGCCCTACGAAGTCCTCGGCGTCATGAATCTTCGCGGGACGGTCATCCCGATCGTCGATCTCGCTGTGAAGCTCGGAATGCCGGCGGCCCAGGCGACGGAGCGCAGTGCCGTTGTTGTCACCGAAGTCAACGGCATGACCGTCGGTCTGCTGGTCGACGGCGTCTCCGACATCCTGACAGTGTCTGGCAGCACGCTGCAGCCTCTTCCGGCCGCGACCGGCCCGAGTGCAGCCTTCTCCGACGGCATCATTGCCCATGACAAGAGCATGATCTGCTTCCTTAGCCTCGAGCGCATGTTCGGCGATGACGACCCGTCCGCCTGGGGCATGGCTGCCTAATTTAACTCCGGGGGCGCAAAGCCCCCGTTGAGTCTTCCGGCCGACGCTGACTGATCATCACACTTTGTTTGCCATTCTGCTCGAAAGCGAGGTGCTTGGGCGCGCCGCTCACGAGGAATTGCGACTTTTTTAAGTGTTTGGGGCCAGCTTTGATGGCGAACGGCTTCCGCAATGCCCATGTTTGTAGCAGGATGTCGTCAGAGGAGCATCGAGGTGACGCAGTCCCCGCATAACCCGACCGAAGACCTTCTGAGCCGCCTGGGCGAGGCGCTGGCGGGCACGCATGGCCGCGAGCGGTCGCTCGACGCCGTCCGTTCGCTCGTCCAGCTTGAAGTTCAGGACTGGCAGATGGACTCTGGCGCAGACGCTAGCGTGGCAGGTGCTGCCCGAAGCGATCAGCCCCTGATTGGTCATCGTATCCGGCTGTCCTCGGACTGACCCTGATCAGTTCTGTACCGTCATGGTGCAACTGATCCTTTGATCGTCGTAGAGATTGGTCTGGTTTCCGCCCAGCTTCGAATTTGAAAGCGGTCTCAGCGACGCGAATTCCTTCTCCATGTCCAGATCGTTGGTGAGCGCCACATAGGGTTCCAGCCAAGCCAGTGACGTGAGGTTGTTCTTCAGCCCCGGTTTCACCGTCTGGCTCTTGCCATTGATCTTCTGCACGATCTTCGGGTCCTTCACGGCCTTGACCGAGAAGTGCGCCATGGTCCGCAGTTTGTCGAGATCTGCACCGCCCTTGCCGTATCCTGCCTCGCAGAGCCTTGCGACGGAGGCGACCAGCGGCGTCATGGCGTGCAATTGGTAGTGCAGGGCATAACGCTGGCGATTCATTTCCAGCGGCAGGCTGCCATCGGTCGCCGCATTGGTAATCATGGTGTTGTTGCTGAGGATCGACCATTCGACGAGACCTCGGTCCCGGTTGAGCACCCCGACCTCGCCGACAGCCATGCTGGCCCAGGCGCGCAGGTTGTTGCGGGCAGCCCCCTTGGTCGCTTCGTTTTCGAAGAAGTAGACGATCTCCTGTGCGCGCTTCTGCAGCCACTTCTCCACGATGCGTTCCCGGTCGTGAAGCCCCGGAACCTGGTCACGGCTTTCGGCAAAGAGGATGGCGAGGCCGCCGATCCGTGCTGGTACCGATAGTTTGGCGTTGAATGTGCGCATGTCGTTGAGAGCATCCGCCTTCGCCCAGGCGTAAACAGAATCCACGACGCAGCGGTGATAGGCGCGCCTTGTCGCGATGTCCTTCTCGGTTTGGGCCTTCGAAACGACCTTGGCGAGATTTTGAATGAACTGGTCTATCGGCTTCAGAGCCTTGGTCACGGCCGCGTCGGACTCTTCATCGATGTCGGAGCGATTTTTGGAATCCGCTTCGTAGCGACTGCCGAAGCCGAGACTCATGACCGGCGTAGGCGTCTTGAAGCAGGTCTCGTCTGCGGCCTGCGCCGCTGGCGCCGCTGCCATGGCGGCTGTGATTGCGAGCAGCGAGGCTGCGATATGGCGGTTCAGTGTCCAATGGGTGAGATCGGCCAATGCTCAGCCCTCCGTTCCTGCGTTGTTGAGCTTCAGGACCTGGGTGGCTGCGGGATGCCCGGCTTCCGCCGCGCGTGCCATCCAGGCTTGTGCGTCGTCGAGAGCCGGGCGCGTGCCCAGCCCGTAGGCGTAGGATTGCGACAGGAGGAACATGGCCTCCGCATCGCCCGCCTCTGCCGCCTTCTTCAGCCAGTTGAAGGCGGCGAGAATGGACTTGCTGTCCTTCGCATCGCTGCGCAGAAGTTTTGCCACTTCGCGCATGGCCACCGGCTGGCCGTTTTCGGCCGCCTCCTCATAGAGCCCGCGCACGTCGATGCGCTGCGATACCTGACGACGGATATCCGGCTTCATATTGGCCAGCATGAGGAGTTTTTCGGGCACGTCCTTGATGTCCGAGCTGTCCACGAGATCCACGAAGATGTCGCTTGCCTTCTCGGGGTCGTAGCTCTCGGTCGCGTCGTTGGCATAGTATTTGACGAGGCGATAGAAGGCGGCCGGCTCGCCGCCGAGACGCGCTTCCTGATAGAGTTCAAGCGCCCGTTCCCGGGTCTTCGGCTGATTGAGCGCCATGTAGACGTCGGCGATCTTGACCTTGCGCCAGGCGTCGTCACCCGCAATGTGGCTTGCGATCGACAGCCAACGCTCGGCATCCTGGCGCTGATGCCGGATGGAGAACTCGGCCAGAGCCATCGTGTCGTCGTAGTCGCAGCGCTGCGTGCTGATCGCCTGGTGATACAGGCGTGCCTGATCCTCTTCCGAGGTCGCGTTTTCAGCCAGCAGAAGTTGCGCCGACATGTCGCCGCGACCGCGCATAACGTCACCAAAACGCTGGAGTGGCGAGGAACTGGTCTCGACGTTGGAGCCCTCCAGGTCCTTCAGCAGCCCGACGGCCCGGCCCGAACCGGTCTCCGCGAGCGGCATCAGGATCTCCCTGGCAAGGGCGACGCTTTCCGGATCGGTCGCGTAGTTGTTGACGAGAAAGCGAGCAAAGCTCAGGCCGGCATCGACGGTCATGCCTTCGCCGGTCATCTGGATGCTGCGCTTGGCATCGTTGATGCGGCCTTTCTCCAGGTTCTGCTTGAACTCGAGGAGTGCCGCTTCGACGGTGGCACCGCGCCGAACTTCCGCGCGCTCCGCCCAGAATTTGAGAACCTGATCGGAATAGCCCGCCCCTTTCAGGTAGCGCTGATAGAGAGCCAGCGCGCTGGCCCGCCCATAAAGTGCCTGGGTCTGGATAGCCGCAATAACCATCGGATCCTTCAGTTCCGGCAGCTTGTCGATCTGTTCGGGTGCCAGGTTGAGTGTCTTGTTGCCGGCGCCCGCCTCGATGTTCGACCAGTACTTGGACGCCTCGATGTCGGGGCCTGCCGGATCCATGCAGAGATAGACGCGCTGCAGCTTGGCAATCGCATTGATTTCGCCGTTGATGTGGATCGCGCCGGACAAGAGGTCGGTCGAACGGGCGATCGTTTTGGGCGACAGGTCTTCCCTCATGAGAAGCTCTGCCAGGTCGATGCCCCCTTCGATGTCGCCGCGCTTGACGGCCTCTTCCAGGAGCGGTTTGACCTCCGCTGCCGATTTCCAGATGCCGTCACGCGCCTGGATGACACGCGCGAGGCGGGTGTAGGCCCATGGCGGCGGGTCGTTGCGGGCGATCAGCCGGCGCAGGAGGTCTTCATAGGCAGCCGCATCTTCCGGTGACCGGTCCTTGGTCTGTTCGAGCAGTTGCGCCTGCTTGATGATGCCAGCCTGGTTTCCGGCGGCTTCCGCCTGCTTGAAATAGTCGAAGGCCTTCTTTCTGTCGCGCGGCAGGAGGGCGCCCTCGGCATAGAGGCGGCCCATCTCGAGGATCGCGGACATGTTGCCGCCGTCGGCTGCCTTTTTCAGATATTTGAGAAGGACATCGTTGTCCTTGACGATCTTCTCGCTGAGCAGATTGAGTTCGGCGACTTCCCAGGCTGCGGCCGTGTCGCCGAGATCAGCGGCGAAACGATACCAGGCCATGCTCAGCTGCGGGTCCTTCACCACCACTTCGCCATCGTCATACTCGCGGGCCACGCGGCTGATGCGGTCGCAAATGCCTTCGTCGAGAACGCCGACCAGCGAGCCGAAGGCCATGTTGACGGCAAGTTCGGGTTCAATGTCCCAGCCGTCCACGATCTGACCCTCTTCGGTCATGCGGGCGAGATCGAGGATCGCATCGGCGTTGCCGCCATAGGCCGACTGGACCTTCATCTTCAGACCGGCCTGCTTGTCCTGGGCGATGCCGCGGCCTTCGATCAGATAGTCGGCGACTGTGTTGAGCGAGCCTGCCGGATGGGAGCCGGCGTCGATGAGCTTTTGCACTAGGCCCTCGTCGCGCACCTTGTCGCCTTCGCCCTTGGCCAACATCAGTTTGACACGATCGAACAGGGCGTCTGTTTCGTCGTAATTCTTCTTGACCGTCGGCATCAGCGCCTGGATGCGGGTGATGATCGGTTCGAACCTGCGCGCATCGAGATCGCGCATGCGGTTCATGTCGCGGGTGATCGCGAAGGTCGCTCGTTTGGGCAGGGCCTTCTGATCCCAAGCCGTCCATTCGGCGATCATGTCTTCGTCGCGGACGCGCGGTGCGCAGACCGCCTGCTTCGGCAGTTCGACATCCGGCGGTGCGAACCGGACGTCGATGGCGGCCGAGCGCCCCGGGGTTCCGGCGGCCATCGTCATCACGCCTGCCATCAGCAGCGACTTCGCCATTCTTGCAATCGTCATGATAAACCTCCGGAACCTGTCTTCAATTATCGGGCAATGGTGCTGGGAACGGCGACTGCGTCGACCTGATCGCCTTCGCCGGTGACTACGATGGTCACACCGGCGAGCCGCTTGAATTCGACCTTGTCGAGCTTGGCGAGATCCTTGTCGCCTTCGCGAACGACCAGATCGACGGCAAGCGGTGCTCTGAGCGCCACGGACTTCGAGCCGCCGCTGTCGACATCCGAAACGGCTTCTGCGCCTGCCTGGGGCACGAAGAGATCGATCGCGGCCTTTTCGGTGAGGTTGTAGAGCGAAAGCGTCGCCTTGGACGGATTCTTGGTCATGTCGTCGACGACGGTCGTCGCACCCGCCTTGGTAACGACGACGGAATAGAACTTGCCGGCGCTCGCCTTGATGCTGCCTTCGCCGAAGCTGGAGGAGACAGGAATGTCTCCGGGGGCGACAGCCACATAGGGCGAGACCCCCTCTTCAAGCTGGTTGAAGGCGCTGTTCTGCACGGATGCCGTCGTCGCACCGGGTGCAATCACCCGGACGAAGGCGGAGTTGGGATCGAGCGGCTTTTCATAGAGCCCGCCGTCGTCGGCGAAAGCCGCAGTCGAGAGGGCAAGGGTGGCCGCAAAAGTTGCGAGGGCGAAGCGTGTGGGGACCTTGGTCATCATGACTGTTCTCCAGTTTTGGTCTTGCAGATGGATAGGGTGGTGGTGTCGTCGATCGGGGCGTCGAAGCTGACGGCCACTTTCTCGATCGAACCTTCGGGGAAGCCGCCGAGCGAAAAGAAATAGCGGCCGGTGGAGCGCAGGCGGTCACCGCGTTCGATCGAGCGGGTGCGCACGGTGCCGTCGGCGCCGGTCAGGGTGAAGGTGGCCTTGCGGCTGACGTCACTGCCGATATCGGCAAGGATGACGTCGCCTTGGCTCAGCTTCATCGTCGAAAGATCGGCTTCGACCGCGTTGTTGCCGCTGGCATTGGCGGGAATGGCGGGGCTGCATTCGCCGAGCGATGCGGCGACGATTTCCGCCCAGGGGGCTGCACCATACTGGCCGAGATTGTTGTAGATCGGGTTTTCCCAGATCAGGAAACGAGGACGGCGCTCCTGGAACTCGCGGGAGGTGATGTAGGAGAGGATCGAACCGAACTGGTTGCCGCCCGAGATCGAGTAGTTTTCGACCGGGATGCTGCTCCAGTGCTCCAGATAGCCCGAGAAATTGCTGATCGGCTTGTCGGAGTAACTGGTGCCGATCAGGGCAATGGCGGTCTCATCGCCGCTGCCGAAGATGTCCATGGCGCCTGACTCGGCTGCGTCATCCTCGACGCGCACAGCCTCGTAGGTGTGGGCCGTCACGGTCGGCACATGCGAGATGCAGTGCTTCTGCAGCATTTCGCGCATGCTCGAGAATTCTTCCGGCGGTGGCACTTCCCGCATGTCGAAGCGGACCGGGGTCACGTCAGCATAGGCCGGCAATGCCTTCAGCCGGTCGCCGATCGCCTTGGCTGCGACGTCTGCGCCGTGGGCCGTCCAGTGGAAGTCTGCCTGGAAGAAGGAATACTCGCCGAAACTATTGCGATTGTTCTTTCGCATCGGCGTGGCGATGTCGACGGCAGCGACGCCCTTGTCGTTCAGGCGGCGAACGACGTCGTCGTAGATTTCCGTGGCGATCCCGGCATCGAAGCCATAGAGGGAGGCGCGCTCCGGCACGAGCTCCGGAAGAACCTGCGACTTGGTGGGAAGCGGCACATAGATCAGGGTCGTGCCATTCTTCTCCAGAGCTTTCGCCATGGCGGCAAGATGATCGACCGTCTGATCGGTGAAAGCGTGCTGCAGGCGCAGGTCGGCGAGGATGCGGAAGAACATTCCATCCTGGCCTTCGATCATCTGGAGCTCGGCGATTTCCTCCAGGCTGCGGCATCCGTAGCTGGAGGCGGCATCGCCTTCCGGCATTTCGGCGCGGGCGTGATGGCCGGACGCCACGATGACGGCCGCAAGTGCGGTGCCGGCGAGTATGCGTGTCTTGCGAACGCGGGTCATGGCATAACCTCCATGTTTGTTTCACTGGACGTCGTCTCAAGCTGGGCCAGAAGGTTGCTGGCCGCCGCCTTCATCCCGATGCTGCCGTTCTCCTTGGCGATCGTCAGAAATCGGCTGGCTTGCTCGGTCTTTTCAGGCGTGCGGTCGCGATCGGAGAGGAGAAGCACGGCGAGTTTGAAGGCCGTGTCGCCGCTTTTATTGCCCTTGCCGGAGGCGAGCAGGGATTCCAGTTCGTCGCGCTTGTCGCCGAACCGCCGGCCCTCGCTGTAGAGCCGGATGAGACCGTCAACCGCCTGGTCGTTTCCTTTGCGTGCCTCCCGCCGAAGGGCTGCTTCCGCGCTTTCAAGATGGGAAGGCGCGAGCTCCAGGCTGTCGTTGCCGAGGATGTCCATCATGTGCCGCACCGCGTAGCCGCGATCATGGTAGGCGGCGATGGCGAAGTAGTGCAGCGCGTCGGTCGCGAGCTTCGGGTCTCCCTGTTTCTGGATCCGCTCGGCCAGCTTGAAGGCGCCGATCCCGTCCTTGGCATCAGCGAGCGCCTGAAGCTCCCGATAGGAAACCCGCTTGCCGGCCAGCAGCCGCTTTCGCGCCTCCTGCAAGGCGAGCGGCAGATGCGAGGCAGGCCCCATCGTCTTGCGCTTCACCGGTTTGGCAGGTTCGGCGGCTTCGGGCGGGTTGCGTGGAAAGAGGGGCTTGACCGCATGGGCGGGCGAGGCCGCCATCAGAGGCAATCCCATAAGGGCCGAGCAGAGCAGGCGGACGAGACGATCAGACATTGCCGCCCTCCGTCTTGGTCTCACCGTCTCGCTGCCAGAGCGTCTTGGTGCCGAGATAGCGGACCGGGAACTCCCAGACGACGACGGTCGGGGCGGTCTCGTCGAGCGTGGAACCGGCAAGCAGGTCCATCATTGGTACGCCGGGTCCGAGACCTTCCTTCGCCACGTTCGCGACATCGGCTTGCAGCGATTGGCGGAGGAAGTCGGCGAATGACCAGTTCTCGTTGGCGCTGTAGCTGGTGCCGACGAGCATGACCGGGACGGAGGAATCGTCGCCGAAGATGTCGGCGCCGCTTGCCGCCTCACTGACCCGCGTCCGGTAGATCGGCACGCTTTCCTCCGCCAGGCCGACCGTCGGTGCATAGTCTGGAGAGGTGACGAACTTGGTCAGATCTCCCCACAGGGTCACCGGGGTCTGCCACTGCGCGGTCAGATCCTGCGGGGCAAGATCTATGCCGCTCAGCTGAAGGCTTGACTGGACGGCCTCTGCTGCGGCATTGGCGCCGGCCGGCGACCAATGCGTGTCCGACTTCAGGAATACGTCGCCGAATGGTTTTGCCGTCAGCATCGTGGCGCGGGTGTCCGCGACGATGATCCCCTGTTTCTGAAGAGCAGTCGAAAAGTCGCGATAGGCGTCAGCCATGGCGGCGCTGCGGACGAGGGAGGGCACGTCTTCGGCATAAAGGTCGGACTTTGCCGGCAGCGGTGCGAGCACCAACTGGATGCCTCGGGCTTCAAGCTCTCGCTTGACTTCCACGATCCGCTGGACGGCGTCGTCAATGTCGCTGGGCGAGACGGTCTTGAATTCTTCTGCGGTGAAGAACCATCCGTCGTCACCGACGACGACGCCCTTTCGGCCCGCTCCGAGAAGCGCGTAGCGCGCGTTGCCGAACAGACCGACAGAGGCTGCGCGATGGGGAAGTTCATTCTTGTAGAGCGTATCGAGATCGCGTGTCGCCTCGCCGTCCATGACGTAGGAAAGCGAGAGGTTCCTCGCCTCCGAAGCCTGGGCTGCCGGGGAGGCCGCATTCGTCAGCAGGGCCGAATTCGCATAGAGCGCGTAGCCGAAGAAGGCGGAGGGCAGAAGCAGTGTCGCTGTGTACTGGCGCAGACTTGGCATGGTCTTGCTCCTGTCAGAACTGGAAATAGAGGAATGGTGAGGCCGACTGCTCGGCGAGGCGTGCGATCGTCACCGCCAGGAGAGCGGTCATTGCGAGCGGATAGGCGATCGACGACGTTGCAATCACCGTGCCATCGGCCGCCACCTGCGGTGTCCCGATAAGCGGCACGCGGTCCGGATCGGTCAGGTGCTTGAAGCGAGGCTCCATCACCACGGCCACGATGGCGATCATGATGAAGACGAGGTGCTCCTGGTTGACGCTTGCCAGGAATTCCAGGCTCGGCGCCATGCCGTTTAGTCCGAGCATGCCGGCATAGACCGAGAAGGCTTCGCCAACGCTTGCGGCGCGGAACATGACCCAGCCGATGACGACGAGCAGGAGGGTTGCCGGAACGGTGAAGGCTTTGTTGAGCCCGGCCCGGGCGTATCCCGTGTAACGCTCGACTGCCAACCAGCCGCCGTGCCAGGCCCCCCAGAGGACGAAGGTCCAGGCGGCGCCGTGCCAGAGGCCGCCGAGCAGCATGACCAGGAAGAGGTTCAGGTAGGTGCGCAGCGGGCCTAAGCGATTGCCGCCGAGCGGGATGTAGAGATAGTCGCGCAGCCAGGTCGAGAGGCTGATGTGCCAGCGCTGCCAGAACTCGGTGATCGAGGCGCTGACATAGGGCGTGTCGAAGTTGCGGATGAACTTGAAGCCCATCATCAGGCCAAGGCCGATGGCCATGTCGGAATAGCCGGAGAAGTCGAAATAAAGCTGCAGCGTGTAGGCGGCGGCGCCGAGCCAGCCCTCGACGAAGGTGACGTTGGCAGACGAGAAGGCGGCGTCCGCCACCGGGGCGATCGAGTCGGCAAGGAGGACCTTCTTCGCTAGGCCGATCGTGAAGACACCGAGGCCGGTCGAAAAGAGAGCGAGACTATGGGTGCGGGAGTGGAACTGGTCCGCCAGGTCCTTGAAACGCAGGATGGGGCCGGCGATCAACTGGGGGAAGAGCGCAATGAAGGCGGCAAAGTCGACGAAGTTGCGGGTTGCCGGCGTGTCCTTGCGGTAGACGTCGATGACATAACCGACGGCCTGGAAGACGTAGAAGGAAATGCCGATGGGCAGGATCAGGCGCCAGTGAACACCGAGTTCATCAGGCGTCGTGCCGAGCAGGGCGGCGAAGCTGTCGACGAAAAAGTTCAGGTATTTGAAGACGCCCAGAACCGAAAGGCAGCCCACCACACCGAGAACGAGGGGGATCTTCGCCTTGGCCTGGCCTTCCCACCGCTCGATCATCAGGCCACAGCCATAGGCCCAGGCCGTCACGCCGACGAAGAGCAAGAGGAAGTCCGGTCGCCACCAGCAGTAAAAGAGGTAGGACCCGATCAGAATGGTCCAGGACTTGAACCGGTCCGGGGTCAGGTAATAGGCGGCCAGGAACAGTGGCAAAAAGAGAAACAGGAAAGTCTCTGACGAGAAAACCATTGTCAGCTCCCGGTCTTGCAGTCCACCGGATCGGCGGATGACGTGTTGGCGTGAATGGTGAGGGCGCGACTGTCCGCATCGGGGCCGGCGGCTGCCCGCAGGAGATGCGGCACATAGGGGGCGAATTCGCCGTCGAGCAGGATCGGCGACTGGCCGCCAAAATCATTGGCCGTCAGCGCCACTTCGCTCGCTGCGCCGCCATGAATGCCGGACTTGTTGCCAGTAAAGACATTGCCGTCGACGACGACGCGGGCGTTCTCATCCTGGTCGATGATCGAGACACCCGCGCCGGCATTGGCGACGAGATCATTGCGCGACAGGGTCAGCGCGTGGCTGGCGCGCAGCTTGATCCCGACCTGGCTGTTCGACAGCACGATGTTGTCGGCGATCGTCACGCAGGCGCTTCGAACGACGGAGACACCGCCGCGTCCATTGCCCGACAGAAGATTGCCGGTGATCGCAATGTCGCGCGCATCGTTGGCGACGAAGATGCCGCTGCCGCGATTGCCGATCAGGATGTTGCCGGTAACGTCGATCGCAGAACTGGTGTTCTGCACATCGATCGCCTGGGCCTCGGTGGTGCCGGTGATCACGTTGTCCCGGATTTGTGCCCCGGTGACGCCTTTCAATGCGATGGCCGGGCCTGTTCCGCCGGAAAAGTGGTTGTCCGAAACGACCACCCGATGGGTGTTTTCGAGGCTGATGCCCGACATGTTCTCGAAGCTGCTGTCCGTCAGATAGGAGGCAATCTTGGAGGGGAAGAGGGCGGCGCCGAGCACGGAGAGGCCGCTGGTTGCGCCGGAACCGCCAAAGCCGAGGTTTTTGAAATGGGCTCGCCGGGCCTGCACGGCGCCGGTCATCGCAGTCGCCACGAAGGGACGGAAGGCGTTGAGACCCGGGTTGGTGCCGTCCGAAGCGGAGAGTTCGCCGCCGTCCACGGTCAGAAGCCCGGAATTCAGGATAAAGGCACCATCCTCCGTCGACAGCTCGAGCGACTGCCCGGGGGCAATCACCAGCGCGGAATCGGACCAAATGACGATCGGCCAATGGGAGACGACTTTCTCTCCCTTCTGCTCCAAAGCGCCGGGATGACTGTTTGCTGCTTCGGCCAGCAACTGGTCGAGCGTCATCGAGCCGCCGCGGATGAAGAGCGCCGGTGCCGCGCGGTTGGCCAGCGCCTTTTCGATCTCGACATTGAAATGCCTTGCCGTCTGCAAGCGCAGCTGGGCCAGCATGAAGTCGATGGGCACCGTATGCAGCTTCCCGGCGGTCGCGAGGCGGTCGAGGGCGAGGGGCGTTTCAGCGCCGTCCTGTCGAACCTCGGCCAAGCGACCGGAGAGGAGCGCGCGCAAGTCGTCCTTTCGGGAGGCGGGGTCGCGAAGCTGTCCTCTGATCTCCGAAACTGTCCGGGTCAGTCCGTCCACGTCAGCGTGGCCGAAGCTCTCGGCGCGCAGGCCGGGAGCGGTCGACGTCATCAAGAGTGTCAGAAGAAGAGGGAGCCCCTTGCGCATCGCCATTCCTCAGCTGTGCACGAGTTGCAGGGTGGCCACCGCATCGACGGATGCGGCGACAGCGACTTCGCAGACGACTTCGACCAACTGCATTTCGGTTTCCGGGCCGCAATAGATCGACGCCGCCTCGCCGGCTGGCACCTCGAAATTGTCACCCATGCGCAGCGGCCGTGTGACGGCACCGGTCTTCAAAAGCCCGGATCCTGTCGTCACCGTCACCATGCGGTGTGACGAGGCATCTTCTGCGATCGGCAGCATGGTGCCGGGGCGCAGCGTCATCATTCGCAGCTCGTAGCCCGGGCCTGATTGGACACGGCGGACCTCACCCCAGGCCATCTGGTTGCGCATGTGCTGGGCGAGTTCGCGGCGCTTGATGCTCTCAAGCTTCTTGACGATCTGCTTGACCTGCTGGGCCTGATCCCGCGTCGTGATGAGCAGGGCATCGTCGGTGTCGACCACGACCACATCGTCCATGCCGACAACGGCAACCAGCTTGCTCGATGCGCGCACATAGGAGTTGCGAGTGTCGATGCTGATGACGTCACCGCTCAGGACGTTGCCGTCATCGTCTTTCTCGGCGATGTGGTGCAGGGCATTCCAGGCCCCGACATCGCTCCATGCCACGAGCAGGGGAGCAATCACGGTGCGGGGCGAATGTTCGAAGACGATGGACTCGGTTGGCAGATTGGCGGCCGGCTGCAGTGCCTCGGCATTGAGATAGAATGCGTGCTCGGTCTCGAAGCCATGATCGAGCGCGTTCTTCACGGCCTCGAAGGTCGTTGGATCGAGGCGCTTGAACTCTTCGATCAGGACGTCGGCTCTGAAGAGGCTCAAGCCCGAGGCCCAGTAAGCGCCGCCGGCGTCGATGAGGGCCGTTGCGACTTCCACCGGCGGCTTTTCGATGAAGCTCGACACCTTGCGGGCGCAGGTGAGATCCTCGAGGGCGCCGCCGTCGACGATGTAGCCATAGCCGGTCTCCGGGTATTCCGGCGGAACGCCGAAGAGGACGATGTGGCCCTGTTCCGCGGCCCTGCGAGCGGCGAGCACGTTGGCCGGCAGGTCTCCCTTGACGATGTGGTCGGAGGGGATGACGCAGATCAGCGATGCCGGATCGGTCTTGGCAAGTGTCAGGGCGGCTGCGAGCACGGCCGGACCGGTGTTGCGCGAGATCGGCTCGGCGAGAACGCGGGCCGGGCACTTGAGGTCGCTCAGCTGGCGTAGCACGGTTGCGACATGGGCGCTGCTGACGGCAACGATCGGGTCAGCGAAGCCCGGCGCGCGATGGCGTTCCACGGTTGCGTGGAAGAAGGTGGTCTCCGAATTGCCGTCGATGCGCTGGAACTGCTTGGGATGTTCCGTGCGCGACAGAGGCCAGAGGCGCGTGCCGATTCCTCCGCAGAGGATAAGGGGATGAACGTCTTGCATGGCTGCTCCTGTGAATCCGTTGGAGTGATTGCGCGGGATAGTCTGCCTGGACGGGCTACTCAGCTTGCCGCTCCTTCGCTGAACCACTGGCCAAGCTTCTGGCGGAGCGTGAAGATGCGCTGGCTGATGATGCGGACGGAGACGGGGGAGCCGACGGCTTCGCTGCCGAGCTCGGTATTCGGCTCGATCAAGGCACGCATCTCGCCTTCGTTGCCAACTGCCGTCAGGGCTTCGACATTCTGTGCGAGGCTGCCGAAGGCGACCTGGCCGTCCGAGAAACGCAGTTCGGCGATGTCACCGGAGACGAGTTGCTTGGCCTGCTCGGCGGAAACGACGGCCTGCACGACCGGGGTTGCCGTTTCGTCGACAACCTCGACGATCGCGTCGCCGGCCATGACCGTCGAGCCTTCACCGGCGCGGGTCGGCAGGATGCGGCAATCGCAGGGCATGTTGACGCTGAGCGTCGTGCCGGAGACCGATTGCAGAGTGTAAAGCACTTCGCCGCGGGTCGCGCCGAGATCGAGATAGGAAATCTGGCCGCTTGCAATGGCGCGCAAGGGCTGGCCGCCGGCAGACAGCACCGCAAGCTGCTTCACCTCCTTGGAGAAGACGCGCTCGTAGATGAGGTTGGCGGCGATTCCGGCAAGGGCAAGGCTGAAGGCAACGGTTGCGGCCATCTTGAGGCCGCGACCGACGATGTTGCCGATGCTCGCCTGACCCGCCTGCTTCTTGCTGCCGCTGACTGCGGCCCTCTCTCGCAGGCTGATGATGCCGTCGACCGAGGTGATGTCACCCGCGATATAGCTGTTCAGGAGGTAGCGCAGGGTTGGCAGATGTTCGCCGGTCGGCTCGAGGAAATCGAGGCGCACTTCGCCGGTCTCGGCATGGGTGCGGCTGATGCGGACATCGACCTGCAGGGAAATCGTGTAGCCATCGAAATCGAAACGCAGGACGGCAATGCGCTCCTTGCCCTCAAGCTCCGGACCGGCAAGGCCGGAGACGGTGGCCGAAACGAGCGAAAGGCTGCGGCCGGTGAACTGGCGACCGTCGATCACGGTGACGAAGGGGATGTTGGTCTTCGGGTGTTCGGTGCCCGTGTCGAGCAGGATCGGGAAGCTTTCTGCCTGTCCGGCGTAGCCCGTGGAAGCGGTGTCGCGTACGGTCTTCGTTTCGATATCCATGGTTACGGTCCTTCGGGGTTAGATGATGTTGCCGACATAGGCCACGCCGAGGATGAGCCATCCGAGGGCAAGGCAGTGCATGTAGGTGGAGCTCATGGCGCGCCAGCGCTGGCCAAGTGGGATGGTCCGGTTTGAGCCGGAGCCCGACTGACGGGTCCATCTCTGGCGATCGAGGCGGAAGAGAATGAAGCTCTTGACGATCGCGCCGCCGACCTGGCTGAAATACAGGAGGAAGGGGTAGGTGATCGGGAGGCTCTCGCCGCGGAAGGCCATGATGACCGTGCAAAAGAGGTAGCGGGTGAACATGACCCAGGCGATGTAGATCGGCAGGATCCAGGGGCTGACGAAGAAAGCGGCCAAGAGGATGCTCGCGGGGCCGGCCAACGTCGTCCAGATCGACAGCGCCTGATCGAGGATCGACCACCAGGTGAAATAGCCGATGCGCGAGGCGGGAAGGGCGAGCGCCCGAGCGTTGGTGCGCAGCATGTTGCCGAACCAGCGGGTCATCAGCGTCGTGGCGGATTCGAAGAAGCCGTCCTTGGGCTGGGTCTCGATCGACAGGGTGCAGAGATCCGGCAGGTAGAGCATCTTGTAGCCGCGCTGCAGCAGCCAGAACCAGGTGGACTTGTCGTCACCGGTCAGGAAGTGGACACGGCCGAGACGCCAGTGGTCGATGAAATCGTTGCGGACGAGGTCGACGAAGCCGGGATCGGTCGCAAGGCTTGCGCGAAAGATCGACATGCGGCCGGTAAGGGTGAGCACACGTCCGCCCAAAGACATCGACGACATCATGACGTGGCGCTGCGAGAAGCGGAGGTCGAACCAGTCGCGGAAGAGGCGTCCGCCCTGGGTGTCGCTGAGTTCGTCGGTGGTGACGGCACCGATGCTCGGATCGGTGAAGAAGGGAATGCTGCGGTCAACGACATCATGGGGCACGCAGCTGTCACCGTCGACGAAGATGACGATGTCGTTGCGGCCGGGATTGAGCCTTGCGATCGAGCGGAGCGCGGTTGCGAGCGCGTCACGCTTGCCGGTACCCTCGATCTTGTCGATCTTCAGGCCGACGGTCGCTTCGCGGCCGGGATGGTGGAGGGCAACCGATGCCATGACCCGACGGATGAGGCGCGCATCTGCCTCATCGACGATGGAAGCGACAATGGTCGCGCCGCCGGTTGCCCTGAAGGCGGCCTCGAAGATCGAGCGATAGACGCGGGTCGAGATCTCAGGGGCGATCTTGTAGGTCGTGACCAGGAAGTAGGCATGATCCTTCAGACCCCGGGCTTTGTAGGCCTCGGCGGCCTGACGGCGCCGCCGAGGATAGGCGAAGTTCAGGAAATAGGCGGCCCGCGCCAGGTTGATCCCGGCCCAGGCATAACGCCAGGCGCCAATCAGTCCGACGGTGATCAGGGTGCCGGAGACTGCGGATACGGTTGGGTGCGGCACGCTGAGCGCCAGGATCGTCATGGACAAGAGATAGATGACGTGGGCCAGCATATCGGCGCTCCTTACCAGCAGATGCCCTGGTAGGTGCCGGACGAGCGAATGTCCGGCCGGATGCGCAACAGGTCGACCATCGGCACCTTATCGCTCGACTGGTCGAGAGCCTGCATCGCCTCGGCATAGTGATTGCCGACGAGGATGACATCCGAGGAGTCGATGAGGTCGTCGAGTTCTCCGACCAGCCGGTTCTTCAGGTCGATCGAAGTGTCGTTGCCGCGACCGGCCCCGCTCATGCCCTCGGCATAGGCCTGCTGGACGAAGGGATCGTAGATCTTCAGGTCATAGCCCTTCGCGATCAGGCGGGAGGCGAGGCTCGCCAGCGGGCTCTCGCGCAGGTCGTCGGTGCCCGTCTTGAAGCTGATGCCGACCATCCCGATCGTCTGGCCGCCCATCTGGGAAACCATGGTCTCTGCGCGGTCGATCTGGGCTTCGTTGGCTTCGAGGACTGCGTCGAGGAGGGCGCTTTCGACATGCGCTTCCTTTGCCAGATGGCGGAGCGCGCGCACGTCCTTGGGCAGGCAGGAGCCTCCAAAGGCAAAACCCGGGCGCATGAAGTAGGGGGAAATGTTGACCTTGAGATCCGAGCACAGGATCTTCATGACCTGCTGGCCATCGACGCCGCAGGCCTTGGCGATGTTGCCTATTTCGTTGGCGAAGGTGACCTTCACGGCGCGCCAGGAGTTGCTGGTATACTTGATCATCTCGGCGGTCGCGAGCGGCACAGAGTGGCAGACGCAAGGCAGACCGGCATTGATCTCGTGCAGGATCTTGTCGGTCGTTTCGTCGATCGCACCGAACACGATCAGGCCCGGATCGTAGTAGTCTTCGATGGCGGTGCTTTCGCGCAGGAACTCGGGGTAGTAGCCGACCCCGAAATCCTTGCCAGCAACCAGGCCGGAGGCGGCTTCCAGAGCGGGGATGCAGACCTTGTCCATGGTGCCGGGCACGATGGTCGAACGAACGACAACGGAATGGAAAGCCTTCTTGCGTGCGATCGCAGCAGCAATCGCCTCGCAGGCCTTGACGACATAGGTCAGGCCGACGGAACCATCCGGCGCACTCGGTGTGCCGACGCAGACAAAGGAGAGGTCGGTCGCGGCGATCGCCTCGTCGATATCGAGCGTGGCCCGGAGGCTGCCATTGGCCACCGTCATCTCGATCAGCGGTTCAAGGCCCTTTTCGACAATGGGGGTCTTGCCGCGATTGATCGTATCCACCTTGGCAGGATCTATATCCACCGCGACCACTTCATGGCCGTCCTTTGCCAGGCATGCCGCGGCGACGACGCCGACATAACCGATCCCAAATACGCTGATCCTAGCCATTTGCTGCCCTCTATCCGGTCGGCAGAACCCGAGCTTGGGGCTTGCCGATTGTTAACTTCCGTTAATGTCGGCTGTAGAATTGGCAGTATTGCTGTCCTGATCAAAGTCAGGAAAATACGACGTTTGTCAGGAATTTCCCGTCTTCTAAAAAGTAAATTTCAGAATTTCATGATAAATAGCAAATTAAAACGCAAAAAAGCCGCAATCAAAATGACGCGGCTTTTCTAATGTCTATGTGGGAATTACTAGTGCTGAAGCCAGCCTACGCTTATTGCATAATTTACAATATCTGATCTTGTCCGAAGATCGAGCTTTTTTATTGCTCTATACTTATATGTCTCGACCGTCTTTGCGCTTAGCTGAATGTCAGCTGCGATCTCTTTCATCGCTTTGCCGAGTGCCACATGGCGAAGGACGAACTCTTCCTTCATGGACAGCTTCCGCTGGTCGATTGCGCAGGGTCTGGACGGTCGATCCGACAGCGCGAGCACTGTTTCGTCGATGACGACATCTCCGGCATGGACGCTTTTGATCGCGCGCAGGAGGCGTGGGCTGGCAACCGTCTTCGTGACCACACCACTGTAGCCACGGTTTATATAGGTCTCTCCAGACTGCGTTTCTCGCGCATCACAATAAGCGATCAGCTTGGTCCTGGCGCGAAGGTCCTGCAGTTGCAGGCCGCATTCGGAGACCAGTCCGTCCAGGAAGTTCGGGTCTGCCACGATCACGTCGGGCTCGAGCTTTTCGATGGCTTCGCACAGCTTTTGATTGCGTTGCGGCAGGATAATCGCATGCAGTTGGCGGGTAGAGTTGATGAGGAAGTTCAGCCCGTCGATGAGAACCGGGTTGTCGTCCAGAACCAGCACCCTGATCTTGCTAGTGTAATCCATTGCAGCTCCAATCTTTCGACAACGCCACAAAACCCTTCTCCGGTCACAACCGGTTGAACAAGTCTCACCCACCTAGCCAAGTGCGGGAATGGTCCGGGAGAACGTCCATGGTGTCAAGATGTTGCAGTGCCGCGAAAATTCTAGACAAATTGTTGGGCTGCAAAATCCGGTTTTGGCGTGTCATGTCACTTTTGCGAAAAAATACGTATTTCTATCAGTGCATTAGTTGACTTCTCAGCGCGCCCCAAATCGGTTGCGAATGGTACCAATGCAATTTTGCGCTGCGAAAAATTGTATCTTTTTGGCGCACCAGCGGTCCTTTCGATAGCTGCTTTATAAGGAATGACAGATGAGAATTTCGCGTGGGCCGGGCTCAAGGCCACTATGAAATCCGGCAGGAATGTGGCGATTTCGCCCATCGCCCGCGTTGTTCCGTCATCTCTTACGTCGCAATCTCCTTGTTGCCTTTCACGACGCCTGACGGAATCGTGATTTGGCGAAGGCTAGAGAAGTTATCGGGCAAAATTGCAGCAGCGACATCGCTGTCGCAAAATGACCAGAAAACGAAAGGAGGCGCCGGGCTGTTGGCCGCGACGCCTCGCAAGAATTTCTGCTTCCGTTGGTTGTGTTGTGATGGAGCCCTCAGGCGGCGGTCTCCAGTGTCTGCAGATTGCGTCTTGCAGCGTAAGCAGGGGCTGCTGCCTTGCCAATATTGACGTGCGACAGGACCTCGTCGGCGAAGGCCCGTGCGTTCAGGATTGCCTTTTCGCCACCCGCGGTCGGGGCATTGTCGAGCTTTCGAAGCGGGCGATGCATGTCGAACATTTCCCGGAATGCGGCGCGTTCAGCAATCGGTGTGTCGAAGACGCGGATGTCCTGCTCCGACAGCAGACGCTTCACCGCCTGCATCGAACGAGTCGTGATGGCCGGATTGACCCGGGACAGGACGACGGAATGCGGAATGCGAATGCCCGCCTTGCGGTCGAGGTAGCGCAGGAGATCAAGCACCTGGGCGCCTCCCTGCGCGTCCATGCTCGAGCCCTGGATCGGAACGATGACGTGATCCGATAGTCCAACGGCCGAGGCGAGCAGGGGTGACTGGAGGCCGGGAAGGTCGACGATGACGAAATCCCACTGGCTGCGGCGCTCGTGGACGATCTTTTGAATGGTTGGTGCGGAGACATAGGTCTCGACGGAAAGCCTCGGCATCAATGCAGCGCCTTCGTACCACTTGGAGAACCACCGCTGGGGGTCGGCGTCTATCACGCAAACTCGGTAGTTGCGGTGGAGAAGTTCGGTGGCCAGAAGAAGGGCCGCAGTCGTCTTTCCTGCGCCGCCCTTCGTATTCGCGAAGGTGATCACTGCCATTTGGTATTCCTGTCTCGAATAGCGGGAGCCGGAATCGCTCATGCGGAGGCACAGCCATCGTGCATTGGGAAATATAAAGAAAACTGGTTAACAGGAAATTACGAAAATTGGGGAGGCGTCGCTGTAACCCCTGTATTTCAGGGCTTTCGCGTTCGCCTGCTTTGCCTATACTCGGCCAGTGCTTTTGGACCATGTTAACCTTTCGGCCCCCGAGGTCCTGACGAGGGGCTGCGAAGTGTAGCTCAAGCTTATGCTGCAGTGCACAACATATAATAGTACTTTTGGACTTTACAGGTCTCGAAGCTTTGCCTATGCATAATGCCAGGCACCGTGGAGGCGGTGTCTTTTCAAGGGAGGACATCATGACATTTCTTCGCAAGCTTGCGCTCAGCGCAAGCGTGATCGCACTCGGCTGCTCGTCTGCCATGGCTGCAGACCTGACCGTTGGCTTCTCGCAGATCGGTTCGGAATCCGGCTGGCGCGCTGCTGAAACTTCCGTCACCAAGCTCGAAGCTGAAAAGCGCGGCATCGAACTGAAGTTCGCCGATGCCCAGCAGAAGCAGGAAAACCAGATCAAGGCCATCCGTGGCTTCATCGCCCAGGGCGTTGACGCCATCCTGGTTGCTCCCGTCGTCGCAACCGGCTGGGAAGACGTTCTGACCGAAGCCAAGGAAGCCGAAATCCCGGTCATCCTGCTCGACCGCGGCGTTGACGCTCCGCAGGATCTTTACCTGACCTCGGTCGCTTCCGACCAGGTGAAGGAAGGCCGTGTTGCCGGCGAATGGCTGGTCAACACCGTCGGCGACAAGCCGTGCAAGGTGGTCGAGCTGCAGGGCACCGTCGGTTCGACGCCTGCCATCAACCGCAAGAAGGGCTTCGAAGAAGCGATCGCCGGCAAGTCCAACATCTCGATTGCTCGCAGCCAGACCGGCGACTTTACCCGCGCCAAGGGCAAGGAAGTCATGGAAGGCTTCCTGAAGGCCGAAAATGGCGGCAAGGACATCTGCGCGATGTATGCCCACAATGACGACATGGCCGTCGGCGCCATCCAGGCGATCAAGGATGCCGGCCTGAAGCCGGGCACTGACATCCTCGTCGTTTCGATCGACGCCGTTCCGGATATCTTCGCTGCCATGGTTGCCGGCGAAGCCAATGCGACCGTGGAACTGACCCCGAACATGGCGGGTCCGGCCTTCGACGCGCTCGACGCCTTCCTGAAGGACGGCAAGGAGCCGGAGAAGTTCATCATCACGGAATCCAAGCTCTACACGCCTGCGGACAACCCGCAGGGCGAGTATGACAATCGCAAGGGCCTCGGTTACTAAGGTAACCCTCCCGGCAGAGACCCCGCCCTCCCTGGTGGCGGGGTCTCTGTCGCTTTCTCGCGGCATCGTCGTGGGCTAGCTTCGTGGGAGTGGGGGAAGAGGCATATGACCGAGCATTCATCGATCGTGCTTGCGGCGGCGGGCATCACCAAGACATTCGGCAATCATACGGCGCTCGACGCTGTCGATATCGCGTTTCATCGCGGCGAAGTGCATGCGCTTCTCGGCGAAAACGGTGCCGGTAAATCCACGCTGATCAAGATCCTGACCGGTGCCTATATCCCGGATGGCGGGACCATCACCGTCGATGGCGAGCCTGTGAATTTCACGACGCCGCAGCAGGCCCAGACGCTCGGCATCGGTACGGTCTATCAGGAGGTCAATCTCCTGCCGAATATGACCGTCGTCGACAATCTGTTCATTGGCCGGCAGCCGACCAACCGCCTTGGTTTGGTCGACAAACTTCGTATGGAGCGGGAATCGCGCGAGATCCTGGCGACCTACGGCCTCGACATCGACGTGAAGGCGGAGCTTTCGACATTCTCCGTCGCCGTCCAGCAGATCATTGCGATCGCCCGTGCCGTCGAGCTCTCCGGCAAGGTGCTGATCCTCGACGAGCCGACTGCCAGTCTCGACCGGTCCGAGGTCGAAAAGCTGTTTAGCATCGTCCGGCAGCTGCGCGACCGTGGTCTCGCGATTGTCTTCATTACCCACTTCCTCGACCAGGTTTTCGAGCTTTCTGACCGCGTGACGGTCCTGCGCAACGGACGACTCGTCGGGACGCAGGCGATTGCCTCGCTCGATCGCACCAGTCTGGTGCGCATGATGCTTGGCAAGGACCTCGCCTTTCATCACCACGACGTGCTCGGAGAAGAGGGCGAGGTGGGCGAGACGCTGATGGAATTCGAAGGTTTCGGTCTCTCGAACAGCGTGCAGCCCTTCGATCTCAAGATCCATCGCGGCGAAGTCGTCGGCGTCGCCGGTCTCCTGGGGTCCGGTCGTACCGAGATGGCGCGGCTGATGTTCGGCATCGATCAGGCCGATAGCGGCTCGATCAAGATTGACGGTTCAAGCCGCCAGGTGCGCAATCCGCGCGAGGCCGTCGAACTCGGCTTCGGCTTCTGCCCTGAAGATCGCAAGATCGATGGTATCTTCGGCGACCTCTCGGTGCGCGAGAATATCGTGATCGCCATGCAGGCGCGGCTCGGTTGGTTCAAGGCGCTCAATCGCGACGAACAGCTGGAGATCGCCGGCAACTTCATCGAGGCGCTCGACATCCGCACGGCCTCGGCGGAACTGCCGGTCAAGCTGCTCTCGGGTGGGAACCAGCAGAAGGTGATCCTCGCCCGCTGGCTTGCGACCGATCCGCGTTTCCTCATCCTCGACGAGCCGACACGCGGCATCGATGTCGGCGCCCATGCCGAGATCGTGCGCATGATCAGCCGGCTGCGCGAAGACGGACTGGCCCTCGTCGTGATCTCGTCCGAACTCGACGAAATCGTCAGTTATTCCTCGCGTGTCGTCGTCATGCGTGATCGCAAAATGGTCGCCGAACTGCATGGCGCCGACATCACCCCGGGTGTCATCGTCCAGACCATTGCCGCCCAGCCGGCGGAGGCCGAGGCATGAAAAGGCTTTCCATGTCCCGCATCATTTCCCCACAGCTTCTGGCTCTTGCCGGCGTGCTGTTTTTTAACTGGCTGGTCTTTCCCGGCTTCTTCAATGTGACCTGGCAGGATGGCCGGCTGTTCGGCAGCCTGATCGACGTCATCAATCGCGGCGCACCTGTCGCGATCCTGGCGATCGGCATGACGGCGATCATTGCGACCAAAGGCGTTGATCTCTCGGTCGGTGCCGTGATGGCGGTTGCCGGTGCGGTTGCCGCCACCTGCGCGGTTGCCGGGCAGCCGTTGATCGTGACACTCGCGGCAGCGCTTGCCGTCGGCATTCTCTGCGGTCTTTGGAACGGAATTCTGGTCGCCTATCTCGGCATCCAGCCTTTCGTCGCCACACTGGTGTTGATGGTGGCGGGGCGAGGGGTGGCGCAGCTGATCACCGAGGGCTCGATCGTCACCTTCTCCGATCAGGCACTTATTTTCGTCGGGACCGGCAATCTGTTCGGTCTGCCTATGCCGGCTGTCATTGCCATCGTGCTGATGGTGGTCGCGCATTTCGTGATGCGCCGGACAGCCGTCGGCCTCTTCATCGAAGCCATCGGCATCAATCTGTCGGCCGCCAACTATACCGGTTTGCGCAGCAAGGTCGTCATTCTGTGCATCTATGCCTTCGGTGGCTTCTGTGCCGCGACGGCCGGCATCATTGCGGCCGCCGATATTCGCGGGGCGGATGCCAACAATGCCGGCCTCTGGCTCGAGCTCGATGCGATCCTTGCGGTCGTCATCGGTGGCACTTCGCTGCTCGGCGGTCGCTTCTCGATCCCGATGTCGGTGCTCGGCGCGATCATCATTCAGGCGATGAATACCGGCGTGCTCGTCTCCGGCTTTCCGCCGGAGTTCAACCTGATCGTCAAGGCGGGCATGATCATCATCATCCTGGTGTTGCAATCGGCCCGGATCGCCCAGGTGCTCGGGCGCAAATTCGGCCCGCGTCAGGCACCGGCCACGACACCGACCCAGACCAAGACCCAAACTTCGGGACAGGCACGATGAATCCGCGTTATCGCCCTCTCGCCGCGACCACCCTCATCTTCGTGATCGCTTATGCCATCTGCATTTCCCAATATCCGGGCATGTGGTCGACGCGCGTCTTCGGCAACTTTCTGACCGACAACGCCTTTCTCGGCATCGCTGCAGTCGGTGCGACCTTCGTCATCATTTCCGGCGGCATCGATCTCTCCGTCGGTGCGGTGATCGGCCTGACCGGCGTCATCACGGCCATTCTGATTTCCTGGGTCGGCCTGCATCCCATGGCGGTCTTTGCAATCGTTCTGGTTCTGGCCGCAGCCTTCGGGGCATCCATGGGGGCGGTCATCCACTTCCTGCAGGTGCCGCCCTTCATCGTGACGCTGGCGGGCATGTTCCTGGCGCGCGGCATGGCCTCGGTGCTCAGCCAGGATTCCATCCCGATCGATCACGAGTTCTACCGGACGATTTCCAGCCTATACTATCGACTGCCCGGTGGTGGGCGCCTGAGCTTCATCGGTCTCTTGATGCTCGCCACCTTCATCGTCTTCGGGTTCATCGCCCACAAGACGCGGTTCGGCTCCTATGTCTATGCGATCGGCGGCAATGCCAATTCGGCCTCGCTGATGGGCGTTCCGACCGGGCAAGTGACCATCGGCATCTATGCCCTGTCGTCCTTCCTGGGCGGGCTCGCCGGGATCGTCTACTCGCTTTACACTTCGGCGGGCTACCCGCTGGCGGCGGTCGGCATCGAACTTGACTCGATTGCAGCCGTGGTGATAGGCGGAACCCTGTTGACGGGCGGTTATGGTTTCATCTTCGGAACCCTGATCGGGGTCATGCTGCAGGGCCTTGTCCAGACTTACATCGTCTTCGATGGGACGCTCTCCAGCTGGTGGACTAAAATCGCCATCGGGTTCCTGCTGTTCATGTTCATCTTGCTTCAGAAGCTGGTGTTTACCGCGCAGACCGGGCGTACGCGCCTGAAGAAGGCCCCTGCATGAGTGAGCCGGGGAGCCTTCTTCGCTCCCTGTCCGGGCGGTCGACGGCGCGCAACTACCATTCGCATGTGATCAACGAGATCGGGGCCGGGGTTATCTCCGGCCGTTACCCGATCGGCACGACGCTGCCGAACGATGCCGAATTGATGGAGGAATTCGAGGTCTCGCGCACGGTGTTGCGCGAGGCCTTGAAGACTTTGGAGGCCAAGGGGCTGCTCGAAGCCCGCCCGAAGGTTGGGACCAAGGTCGCCAAGAAGAGCCGCTGGAGCCTATATGATCCGCAGGTTCTGGCCTGGCATCTGGAAGCCCCTGTCGATGCCGAGTTCCTGTCGGGTCTGCACGAGGTGCGCCGCTCGCTGGAGCCGCAGGCCGCGGCCGAAGTGGCACGGCGCCGTACCGCCGACCAGATCCGCCTGATGCTCTACTGGATCCACCAGATGGAGACCTCGCTCGGTTCGCTTCAGAATTTCGCGCTCGCCGATTTCGAACTGCACCGCATCATCGCCGACTCGGCTCACAATCCTTTCGTGCGGGCGCTATACGGCGTCATCGAGCTGGCCCATGCGCTGGCCTACAAGGCGCTGATGGCGGCGCCGGATCCATGCCTTCTGGATGCGCTCCTCGAGAAACACCGGTTGCTGGTCAACCGGATCGAATATGGCGACGAAGCCGGAGCGAGAGCCGCCATGCTCGAAACAATCGAGCACGATCGCAAGGTCGCGCAGCGATCCGGCTGACATGTTCTTAAGACCCGCTCGAAACGACGAGGTCAGAGGGCGAGCGCGTCCTTGAGCGTGCGGGCTTCGGCCATGGTGAGATCGAGATCGGCCTCGATGTGATCGATGTGATGCAGCATGAGATGGGTCGCCTTTTTAGCGTCGCCCTTTTCCAGCGCATTCAGGATTTCGTCGTGCTCGTCATGTCCGCAGCTGGAAATGCCTGTGCGGCCATAAAGCGCGATGACGAGGGATGAGCGGGCGACGAGCTCGTCCATGAATTTTTCCAGCACCTGATTGCCAGCCACCTTGGCCAGCATGAGGTGGAAATCGCCCGATGCCTTGATCTCGGCGCGTCTTGCATTCGCGCCGCGTTCGGTGCGGTATCGCGCCTCTTCCTTCAGGTGTTCGCGCAGGGCGGCTATATCGTCAGCTGTGATCCGTTCAGCGGCGGCCGCAATGATGCCGGCCTCGATCAGGCGGCGCGACGCGAAGACCTGGCGGGCTTCTTCCGTGCTCGGATTGGAGACGAAGGCGCCGCGATTTCTCTCGGTGCGGACCAAGCCCTCGAAGGCCAGCATCTGCAAAGCGTCGCGAACGACCGTCCGGCTGACGTCGAAAAGCGTGCCGACTTCGGCCTCCGATAGCTTCGTGCCGGGGGCCAGCCGGCGGTCGACGATGGCGTCGCGCAAAGCGTCGCGGATCGCCCGGGCGCGGTCTTCGAGATTGGGGTCGAGTTGCCTGCGGAGCGAGCTCTTGGCGTTCATGGGTCCATCCGGTGTCTGTCACCCCTTTTAGCTGGGAGCCGACATTCGCGAAAGATCGAAGCAACACCAAATTCTATCAGGATTGCATACAATCGTGTCGTTGAATTGGCCTCAATCGATTAATTCCTGTGCATGCAGTCTCAGTGAATGCTCATTCCTTTTGCGCCGCAGCAATCGTCATCATGGGATTCAAGGACTTAACGCTGCGGGGCGGAACTGGCACGGCTTATGCATCGTCCTTTGCGAGACGAAGGAGCCGCCATGACGAAAGCCGCCGACATCGAACTTGCCGCCGTTACCAAGACCTACGGGACGTCGACTGCGGTTCATGCCATCAGCCTCAAGATCCCGGCTGGCACTTACTGCTGCCTGCTCGGACCTTCCGGTTGCGGCAAGACATCAACGCTCAGAATGGTCGCCGGTCATGAAAGTGTCTCCTCCGGCGATGTCCTTTTCGGCAATTCAAACGTGACGGATCTGCCGCCTGCCAGACGTGGCACGGCGATGATGTTCCAGTCGTATGCGTTGTTCCCACATCTTGATCTTGTCGACAATGTTGCGTTCAGCCTGAAGATGAAGGGTATCGACAAGGAGGCGCGCCGCGCGCAAGCGCTTGAAATGCTCAAGCTGATGCAGTTGGAGGCCTATGCCGAGCGTCGTCCGGCCCAGCTGTCCGGTGGTCAGCAGCAGCGCGTCGCGCTTGCGCGTGCCCTGATCACCAGGCCCGAGGCACTGCTGCTCGATGAGCCCCTCTCGGCGCTCGATCCGTTTCTCAAAATCCGCATGCGCGCCGAACTGAAGAAGCTGCAGACCTCGCTCGGCATCACCTTCGTGCATGTGACCCACAGCCAGGAAGAGGCAATGGCGCTCGCCGATCTCATTGTCGTGATGAACGAGGGACGCATCGAGCAGGCGGCGACGCCACGCACCGTCTTCGAGCGGCCAGCGACCGCCTTTGTCGCCCGCTTCATGGGAGACCACAATGTGCTCACCGGGAGCATCGTTGAACGCACGTCCGAGGGTCTCTTCATTGAGGTGATCGGTGGCGGGCGGTTCTTCGCGCTCGGCGCCTCGCCAGTCAAAGATGATCAGGCCGACATCGCCATCCGGACGGACCATGTGCGCATCGGCGGCGTGCCGGCCGATGGTCTCGGCTTCGACGGTGTTGTGTCGAATGTCGAATATCTCGGCGCCAAGGTGAAGCTGACCGTCACCACCGCTTTCACCGACGAATTCACCGCCGTGCTTTCGGACGCGGCCTTCTTTGCCTCTCCGGTTCGCGTCGGGGAAGGCGTCACCCTGTCATGGGATCAGCCGGATTCGATCGTCCTCGGACGCATCGTGAAGTGAAACCAAACCAATAAAACCAGGAGAACAGCGCAATGTCAGACAGCAGCAAGACGAAGAAGGGCGTATCCCGCCGCACATTCCTGAAGACAGCATCGGCCGCGGCAGGCCTCGCCGCCGGTTCGGGTGCTATCACCGGCTTCCCGACGATCTGGGCGCAGAACCCCATCACGCTGCGCCAGTTTGGCACGGGAGTGTCGAACATCAATGCCATCGCCCAGAAGTGCAAGGAAGACCTTGGCATCACGCTCGAGATGACGGCAACGGATTCCGACGCTGCAGCCCAGCGCGCCGTGACCCAGCCGAATTCCTACGACATTGCCGACATCGAATACTGGATCCTGAAGAAGGTCTATCCGACCGGCGTCATCCAGCCGATGGAAACCTCGAAGCTCAAGTTCTACGACAAGGTCGTTCCGCTGTTCAAAAACGGCAAACTCCTGCCCGACAGCGTGATCGCGCAAGGCACCGCGCCGCACACGGTTGGTTATGTCGAGAGCAAGGATGCAAAGACCTTTGCATCCGGCGAGACCGAACTCTTCACGATGATGCCGACCATCTACAATGCCGACACGCTCGGCATCCGACCGGATCTGGTTGGTCGCGAGATCACCTCCTGGGCCGACATCATGGACCCGGCCTTCAAGGGCAAGACATCGATCCTCAATATTCCGTCGATCGGCATCATGGATGCCGCGATGATCTGCGAAGCCATGGGCATCATCAAATATGCCGACAAGGGCAACATGACCCAGGCCGAGATCGACACCACGATCGATTTCCTCATCAAGGCCAAGCAGGACGGCCAGTTCCGCGCCTTCTGGAAGTCCTTCGACGAAAGCGTCAACCTGATGGCCTCAGGCGAAGTCGTCATCCAGTCGATGTGGTCGCCGGCCGTTGCCGCCGTCCGCTCGAAGGGCATCGCCTGCAAGTATCAGCCACTCAAGGAAGGCTACCGCTCCTGGGGCGGCGGTCTGGGTCTCGCCGCACATCTCGAAGGCGCGCAGCTCGATGCGGCCTATGAATACATCAACTGGTACACATCCGGCTGGGTCGGCGGCTATCTCAACCGCCAGGGCTACTACTCGGCCTGCATGGAAACCGCGAAGGAATTCATGTCCGCCGACGAGTGGGGCTACTGGATCGAAGGCAAGGCCGCGACCGGTGACATCATGTCTCCGGAAGGTGTCGTCATGGAAAAGGCAGGCGCAGTCCGCGACGGCGGCTCCTTCGAGGAGCGTATGGGTAAGGTCGCCTGCTGGAACTCCGTCATGGACGAAGACCGCTACATGGTCCGCCGCTGGAACGAATTCATCGCGGCTTGATCTTACTGCGGCGCTGGCCCCTCATCCCCCTGCCGGGACCTTCTCCCCGCATGCGGGGAGAAGGGGCGAGTCGCCGACCGTGCCACAAGTGCCTTCTCCCCGCTTGCGGGGAGAAGATGGCGGCAGCCGGACGAGGGGCAACCTTCCCGGCCCGCTCTTTCCGAAGCGACAGGAGACCTAAAATCATGGTGGAAGTGCGATTTCCGAGTGTCGGCGAGCCTAAGCCGAAGCGCGTGATCCGTGTGCCGCTCGGACTGGTCTCCTATCTGCAGGCCACGCCGCTCATGCTCATCCTCGGTTGCTTCCTGCTGCTGCCGATCCTGATGATCGGAACGGTGTCCTTCTGGGACTATGACTTCGCCCAGATGTATCCCGACTTCGTCACCTTCAACTACACCGAGACGCTCGGCTCCTGGGTCACTTGGAAGATCTATTTCAACACGTTGAAATTCGCCTTCCTCGTCTGGGCGATCACGCTTTTTGTCGGCTTTTGGGTCGCCTATTTCTTGGCTTTTCATGTGCGAACATCCACCATGCAGGGCGTGCTGTTCCTCGTCTGCACCGTGCCCTTTCTGACATCCAACATCATTCGGATGATTTCGTGGATCCCGGTGCTCGGCCGAAATGGTCTGATCAATACCGCACTGGTCAATGCCGGCATCGTGCCACAGCCGATCGAGTGGTTGCTTTATTCGGATTTCGCCGTGGTGCTCGCCATGGTGCATCTCTACACGCTGTTCATGGTCACCCCGATCTTCAACACGATGATGCGAATCGACCGCTCGCTGCTCGAAGCGGCGCGTGATGCAGGCGCCAGCGGCTGGCAGATCCTGACCAATGTCATCATCCCCTTGTCGAAGCCCGGCATGGCGATCGGCACGATCTTCGTGGTGACCCTCGTCATGGCCGATTTCTCCACCGTGCAGGTCATGTCCGGCGGGCAGAGCGCGTCCGTCGCGCTGATGATGAAGAACCAGATGTCGCTGCTGCAATATCCGGCAGCCGCCGCCAACGCCGTCGTGCTCTTGGCACTGGTGCTGCTGATGGTCGCGGCCATTCTCCGCGTCGTCGATATCCGGAAGGAGCTTTGAGATGAACACCGAGAAACGGTCGCGCGAGTTCTACGTGCTCGCCATCTTCTTCACCCTCTTTGTACTGTTCCTATACGGCCCCTTGTCGGCAATCGTGATCCTCTCCTTTCAGGGGCCGAATGGCGGGTTAACCTTTCCGTTGAACGGGGTTTCGCTGCGCTGGTTCGCCAACCTGTTCGAACAGCAAGCGGTCGGTGATTTCGGCGGTTCGTTCCGCCGTTCCTTCGCGCTCGGCGTCATGGTCATGGTGGTGACGGTGGTCGTTTCGCTGCTCGCGGGCCTTGCCTTCCGTCGCAAGTTCGCCGGGTCGACAGCGCTCTTCTATCTCTCGGTTGCCAGCCTCGTCGTGCCCTCGATCATCATTTCGCTCGGCATCGGCGTCTTGTTCAGCCAGCTCGGTTTGCAGCCGGCCTGGTATTCCTCGGGCTTTGGCGCGCATCTCACCTGGACACTGCCCTTCGGCGTGCTGATCATGTTTGCGATCTTCAACCGCTTCTCGCCGGCTTATGAGGAAGCTGCACGTGACCTTGGTGCGACCTCCTGGCAGACCTTCCGGCATGTCGTTCTGCCGATGATCGCACCGCCCTTGATCGGGGTCGGGCTGTTCGGCTTTACGCTCTCCTATGACGAGTTCGCGCGCACGCTGATGACGTCTGGGACCTACAACACGCTGCCGCTAGAGATCTACGGCATGACGACCAATGTCACGACGCCGGTGCTTTATGCGCTCGGCACGGTGACGACGCTCTTCTCCTTCCTGGTGATTGCGGGAACGCTTGGGCTCATCATGGCCATGAACCGCCGTCGGGGGCGGACGTGATCGCATGAAGATTGCCGTCATCAATCCGAACACGACCGCCAGCATGACTGCGACCATTGCCGATGCTGCGCGGCGGGTCGCCCATACCGGAACCGAGATCGTGGCCGTTACCTCGTCAATGGGGCCGGTCTCGATCGAGGGCTATTATGACGAGGTCTTCGCGGTGCCCGGCCTGCTGGTGGAAATCGCCAAGGCGGAACGCGAGGGGGCAGATGCCATCGTGATTGCCTGTTTCGACGATACGGGGCTCGATGCAGCCCGGGCGCTGGCGGGTATCCCGGTCATCGGCATCTGCGAGGCGGCGGTCTCTACCACTGCATTCATAGCCCAGCGTTTTTCGATCGTGACCACCATGGAACGCTCGCGGCTGCCGGTCGAACATCTCGTGCATCGCTACGGCATGGGCACTCGCTGCAAGGTGCGGGCGGCAGATGTCCCTGTTTTGTCGCTCGAAGATCCCAATTCCAACGCCCGCGACCGGCTGCGCAGCGAGATATCGGCAGCGCTCAAGGACGACAGGGCCGAGGCGATCGTGCTCGGCTGCGCGGGCATGGCGGATCTCACGGCAGCACTCCGGCAGGAGTTCGGCGTGCCTGTGATCGATGGCGTGGCGGCCGCCGTGAAACAGGCAGAGAGCCTTGTCGCGCAGGGCTTGTCGACCGCCAAGCGCGGCGCCTATGCGACGCCTGTCTCCAAGGCCTATCACGGCGAGCTTGCCCGTTTCTCTCCCGCTGCCATGGGCGTATGAGCGTGGCGGAGGATGTGCAGATCAGGGTCCTGACGGCTGGCGACGTCGAGGATCTCGTTGGCTGGGCGGCGCTCGAAGGCTGGAACCCGGGGCATGGCGATGCCGCAGCCTTCCGTGCAGCCGATCCCGAGGGCTTCCTCGGTTGTTTTGTCGACGGCCGGCTCGCAGCCGGGATCTCGGCCTTGCGCTATGGAGACGGCTTTGGCTTCATTGGGCTCTATATCTGCCATCCGGATTTTCGGGGCAGGGGCCTCGGCCGGCGGGTCTGGGAAGCCGGAATGGCGCATCTGGTGGATCGCGTCATCGGCCTCGACGGGGTTGTCGAGCAGCAGGCGAATTATGGCCGCATGGGTTTTGTGACCGCCTATGATACCGTGCGCTGGAGCATCGAGCGCATGCCGGCACTGCCTGCAAGCTTCGCCCGGTGCGAGGCGATCACCGAGGGTGATCTCGCCGAGATCCTTGCGCTCGATCGGGCATTCTTCCCCGCGCCGAGAGAAGATTTCCTCACAGACTGGCTAAAGCCGCCGCGCCGGGCCTTCCTCTGCCGTCGGCAGGGTGTGGTGGCCGGCTATGCCGTGATGCGACCTTGCCTCAGCGGCTACAAGATCGGGCCGCTGTTTGCGACCGATGGGCGAACGGCTGAGGATCTGCTGAAAATCTGCCTTGCAAACCTCAAGGGCGAGGAAGTGCATCTGGATGTGCCGGAATACCAGGAAGGCTTTCGCTACCTGCTCGGCCGTCTCGGCTTCAGCCAAGGTTTCCAGACGTCGCGCATGTATCGAGGCGAGCCGCCGTCCGTGCAGAAGACGGGTGTCTATGCGATCACCACACTGGAACTCGGCTGAGGTTTCTCAGTCCGCCATGCCTGACGGTGCGGCAAGCGGCAGCATATCCTTGTAAATGCCGGGCGAAGAGCCGGGGATGGCGATGGCACCGACACTCTTTTCATAGAAGCCCATGGGGCCGGCGCCGCCGATGATCGCATAGCCGTATCCCTGGTCGCGCATGTCGAGGAGCGTGCGGATCAAGAGGGCATGGCCGATGCCCCGGCCGCGGGCCTTCTCATCCACGCCGGTCGGGCCAAAGAAACCCTTCATGGTGGCCTTGTGGCAGGCAAAGCCGAGCAGCGTTTCGCCTTCATGGGCAATCCAGCAGGTCACAGGCTGGCGCATGATTGCCGCCGTCGCCTCCGATGCCCAGCCGGCGCCGAAACGATGCTCGATCCAGGCCGTTATTCCGGCAAGTTCGGGTACCAATGCGCGCCTTATGGTCACGCCCTGGGCCGTCATACGCTGTTCAAGGTCCGGATTGGCGTTAAGCTCATAAAGCTTCACCAGCATGTCTGCGGCCATGTCAGTCTTCCCTGTGGTCTTTGGCGAAGTCGAGGCCAAGGATGGCAGCGCCGACGAGGCCCGGCTCCACACGGCAGGCTGCGGGAACGACGATCGGATTGCCGAACTTGCGCAGGATGCGTGCTCGCAAGGCCTTATCGATGCGGGTCAGCAGTTCCGGAACATTCGAAAGGCCACCGCCAACGGGCAGGATGGTGGTTCCGGTGACATTGACCACGACCGAGAGCGGATCGGTGAGGATGTCGACATAGACATCGATGGTGCGTTCGGCCTTCGCGTCACCCGTCAGCCAGTCGGCGATGATTTCTTCGCTCGTCAGCTGTTCGGCGTGAATGTGCTTGTGCAGCTTTTCGAGGCCCCGCGCGCTGCAGATCGCATCGATACAGCCGATCTGGCCGCAGCCGCACTGGAAGCGTGGCACGTGTATCGGAGGCGTGCCGGCTTCGGTTGGCTGGATCGGCCCATGGCCCCATTCGCCGGCGAAGCCACTCGCGTTGATTAGCTTGCCGTCGATGACGAGGCCGCCGCCGACGCCGGTGCCGAGGATGACGCCGAACACGACCCGATGGCCGCGTGCCGCGCCAATGCCGGCTTCGGCCAGAACGAAGCAGTCGGCATCATTGGCAACGATGACCGGGAGGCCGAGAGCGGCTTCGAGATCGGCCTGAAGCGGCCGGCCATGAATGCAGGGGATGTTGGCGACGACGGCGTTGAAAGTGTCGGGATCGATGACCCCGGCGATCGAGATCGCGATGCAGGCAGCGCGCTCACCGGCGATGGCTTCGGCTTCCGCGATGACCGATGCGAGCGTTGCGACGAAAGCGTCGAAATCGTGGATCGGGGTGGGCTGTCGCGGGAAAGGGCGGATGTCTTCGGGGCCCTTTGCGAGCGCGCCCTTGATGGCCGTGCCGCCGATATCGAAACAGACGATCATGCGAAGACCCGGCTCGGTTCAGCGCCCGTCGCGAACACGCAGGTCCCTGCGATCCAGGTCGAGTGGATGTCGAGATCCGGACCGAGCACGACCAAGTCGGCATCCTGGCCTTCGGTCAGGCTTCCCTTCGTCGGGGTGCCAATGGCTTCTGCGGGATAGAGCGAGGCCATGCGCAGCGCCTCTTCCAATGGCTGGCCGAGTTTCTCGTGCACGTAGCGAACGCAGGAGAGCATGTCGATGTCGGCGCCGGCGAGCGTTCCATCGGCAAGCGTCAGGCGACCATCGCGGCGATAGACAGTCCGGCCGTTAAGGTCGAAGCTTGTCTCATCAGAGCCAATGGTCGACATGGCATCGGTGACGAGAAAGATATGGGCGGGGCCGGTCTTGGCGGCGAGCGCGATTTTCATGGTCGCCGGATCGACATGGAAACCGTCGGCGATCAGGCCGCAATGCAGGACCGGCGAGGTGAGGGCAGCACCCACGAGGCCGGGCTCCCGGTTGCCGAGCGGGCTCATGGCGTTGAAGAGATGGGTCACGAGCGTGGCGCCCGCCTCGACATAGGCTTCAACACTGGCGCAGCTCGTGTCGGTGTGACCGAGGCTCACGCGGTAGCCGGCCTGAACGAGGCGCTTGACCTGATCCGGGGTGACACTTTCCGGGGCAACCGTGATCATCGGAATGCCGAAACGCCCTGCCTGTTCGACAAGGTAGTCCAGATCGGCTTGCGCCATCGGGCGGATCAGGTCCGGATCATGGGTTCCCTTGCGGGCGATCGAGAGGTGCGGGCCTTCCAGATGCAGGCCGAGATAACCCAGCTCGCCCACCTTGGCTGCTGCCTCGCCGGCAGTGATCGCCTCGCGCTTGATCTCGGGCGCATCGGTGATCAGCGTGACCATGAGGGCTGTTGTGCCAAAGCGGGCATGGGCCTCGCAGATCGTGCGGATACCGGTCACAGTCGGGTCGTTGTTGAACAGCACACCGCCGCCGCCATTCACCTGCAGGTCGATGAAGCCGGGGGCAATCAGCGCATCGCCCATATCCTGCTTGGCAATGCCCGCGGGCAAGTCTGCTCGGGCGACAACAGCCTTGACCCGGCCGTTATCGACCAGGAGGGCTGCATCGTCGTGGAACGCGTGCCCATCGAAGATGCGGCTTGCTGTGATGGCGAAGGCTTGTCTCATTGGGTCTCGGTAACTTTCTTCAGTGCGACCGGCTTGTCGGGATTGAAGCCACGGGCACGGGAGAGGGATTCGATAAAGCCATAATAGGGAACGATCAGGGCCAGCGCATCCGTGATCGGGTGTCCCGTCGCGACGAAGGGCAGTTTATGACCGGCCGTCGCCTGATCCGAGGTGATGAAGCAGGTGGCATTGCTGGCCGCGAGCTTCGAGACGGTCCCGGCAATCGAGGCTTCGGCCTTGTCGCGGGCGGCAAAGGCGACGACGGGGAAATCGCGGCCGACGATTGAGACCGGGCCGTGCAACACTTCCGCGGAGGAATAAGCTTCCGCATGCAGTTCGCAGGTCTCCTTGCATTTGAGCGCTGCTTCCGCAGCGATGGCAAGTGCCGGGCCACGGCCGAGCATGTAGAGAGACTCTGCCGACTTCAGCGGATCGAGCAGGGCGCTCCAGTCGAGGGAGAGTGCCTTGTCGAAATGCTCGGGTAGGGCGTCCACGGCGCGGGTCAGCGCATCGTCCCGGCTCCAGCTTGCGAGGATGGCAAGTCCGCCGACAATCGAATTGACGAAGGATTTGGTGGCGGCGACCGCAATCTCCGGGCCGGCCTTGATGTCGACAGCAAAGGTCGCCGCCTCCGCGAGCGGCGAGGGCAAGGTGTTGACCAGGCTCACCGTGGTTGCGCCGCCATCGCGGGCACCTCTGGCCATCGCGACAATGTCGGGACTTGCGCCGGACTGCGAAACGGCAAAAGCGGCGGCTTTAACGAGTTTCATCGGGGCCTCATAGATAGAAGCGAGCGAGGGCCCGAGCGAGGCGACCGGCAGGCCCATCTGCAGCTCGATCGCATATTTGAGGAAGTGCGCCGCATGATCGGACGAGCCGCGGGCGATGGTCACGACAACGCCGGGATCCTCGGCGCGCAGTGCGTTTGCCGCCTCTGATATCACGGTTCTGGAGCTTTCCAGCAATCGGGCGGCTGCTGCGGGGATCTCGTCGATCTCCTCACGCATCTTTGTGGTCATCGGGCAAACTTTCAGTCTTGAGGCTTCATGGGCGAGCCGATGCCGAGTTCGGCGACCAGGTCATAGGCGTCGCTGCGATAAAGCGCGCGCGACATTTCCATCACGCGGCCGGTTTCGAGATAGGCGATGCGCTGTACCGACAATGCGGCCGAGCCGGGAGGAACGCCAAGCAGTTTGGTTTCCTCGTCCTTGAGGAGGACAGCGGAGATCCGCTGGTTGGCACGGACGGGCCGGATGCCGGCATCGAGCAGGCAGAGATAAAGCGAGTCCTCAATCTTATCCGGATCCGGCAGCAGATCGTCCGGCAGGCTGGTCCGTTCGAGCGCGATCGGCATGTCGTTGGCGGTTCTCAAACGGTCGATGCGAGCGACGCGCGCGCCACCGACGAGACCGAGCATCATGGTTTCCTCGGCCGTCGGATAAAACAGCCCGCGGCTCAGCCAGCGGGAGCCTGCGACCATGCCGCGCCGGCGCATGTCTTCGGTAAAGGAGGTCAGCTGACTGAGAGGCTGCTGCATGCGCGGGACTGGTTTTACGACGAATGTGCCGGAGCCGCGTCGGCGGACGAGCAGGCCCTCCTCCACGAGTTCATCGATTGCCTTGCGCACCGTGACGCGGCTGATGTCGGCGGCTTCCGCTATGTCGCGTTCCGCCGGCAGCGCGTCGCCATGCTTGAGGCGACCGGAGGCTACGGCATCCTCAATCATCTTGCGGAGCTTGACGTAAAGCGGACCGCCGCGAACCGATTGAAGCTGTTCCAGGGGAAGGGGCGTGCTCATGCGGTTCCTCTGGCCTTGTGGTCGATCTTCCGCAAGCGGAGGGGTGATGTGCAACCCGTCATCAACATCGGCATGTTTCTGTCCCCCACTGGTCTTACAAAAACAATACCAACCCGAAACCTATTTCGCAAATGGTTTTGAAAAGAGCATGTTCAATGATGGGGAAGCGCAGAAATTTCATCGCCAAAACAGCCGTTTGCAAGATTTATCCTCAGATTCTGAGGGTTCTGGCTTTACGATTGGACTAGTTTTGGTATCTTAAATTAACGATTGGAGAGGGGCCAATCAAAAAGCCTTTCCTTTTGCCGCGAAGCTGGAATGTGCGGTGCTGAAGGACGGTGATTTTTCGCTCCTCATCCAATATCGACGACTGATGTGAAAACTATTTTCATCTGGCGTGGGAATTTCGCTTCCTGTGTTGACGATGTTGGATTTTTGACGCAGTCTGCGAAAAATAATTACGAAACCAGGGGAATGCATCATGAAGGTCGCCATTATCGGACTCGGATTCCGTCTTGGATATCTGGGTCGGGTGTTCAAGGAGATCGACCCGACTTTCGAGATCGTTGGTTATGTCGATCCGGCGCCAGCCGGCATGGCGACGCTCGACGAGCATGGTATCTCTCCCGGCAAGGCCTATGAGACGCCCGAGGCTCTGATCGCCGGCGAGGCTTTCGATCTTCTGATGATCGGTTCGCCCAACCACCTGCATCTCGACCATATCCGGCTCGGCCTTGAGGCTGGTCTGACCGTTTTCACCGAAAAGCCGATCGTCACCAGCATCGAGGAAAGCTATGCGCTTGCCTCTCTGCTCAACACATACGGCCATGATCGCCTGCTGGTCGGTCTGGTGCTGCGTTATTCCCCGCTCTATCGTGATTTGCGCAAGGCGCAGGAAGAGGGACGGCTCGGCAATGTCGTCTCGATCGAGGCGTCGGAGCATATCCAGCCCTATCACGGCGCTTTCTTCATGCGCGACTGGCGTCGTTTTGGCCGTTATGCTGGCGGCTTCATGCTGGAAAAGTGCTGCCACGACCTCGACCTTTACAACGGTGTCGTCGGTGCCCGCCCACGCTTCGTTGCAAGCTTCGGCGGCCGCAAGAGCTTCGTGCCGGAGAACGCGCCCGAGGCTTCCGGCGTCAACGATCTCAACGTCTATCACCGCAAGCCGAGCGGTTGGCAGGGCTCCGACAAGGTGTTCGACAGCGATGGCGACATCATCGATTTCCAGACCGCGATCGTCGAATACGAGAACGGCGTGTCGATGACCTTCCATACCAATCTCAATGTGCCCGACGAGTTCCGCCGCTTCTGCGTGATCGGTTCCAAGGGCATGGCGGAAGGCGATTTCGTCCGCGGTTTCATGGATGTGCATGATGCGCGCACCAATGAAAAGGTGGTTGCCAATACCTACAAGGCGCCGTCCGCCCTGTCGCAGCACTACGGTGCGGACGAGCAGATGGCCGAAGATGTCATCGCCTTCGTGCAGACGGGTGCAAAGCAGCCCGTATCCGCAATCGATGCGCTCGAAGCCGGCATTCTGGCGCTTGCCATGGACGAGGCACGCCTCGGGCGCAAGGTCGTGGATCTGAAGCCGGTCTGGGAGAAGTTCGATGCCTGCCTGCACGGCGCGTCGGATAACTCATCCCGCGTTCGGTCGGCTTGAAGGAGCGGTCGGATGCAAGCTCGCCAAAGCGCCATCATCTTCGCCTGGCTGCTTATAGCGCCGGCTCTTCTCTACATCACGGCCATCGTCGCCTATCCGCTTGTCGATACCTTCATTCTCTCGTTTACTGATGCGTCTCTGCGCAGGACGACGAACTGGGTCGGCTGGACGAATTACGAGAAGATTTTCAACGACACATTTGCCACCGTCATCGTCAGGACCTTCATCTGGACCTTCTTCTCGGTGGCGATCAAGATGATCATCGGAACCTTCGGGGCGGCCATGCTGAACACGGCCGTGCCCGGTCGTACGCTCTTCCGTGTACTGACCATGCCGCCATGGATCGTACCGATGGCGATCGGCATCTTCATGTGGGGCTGGATGTATAACGGCCAGTTCGGCATGATCTCCGGCGTGCTCCAGCGCACTGGCGTGGTCGATGGTCCGGTGGCATTCCTCGCCTATGGCTCCACCGCCTTCTGGGCGACCATCATCACCGATGTGTGGATCGGCGTGCCGATGGTGACGCTCTATATGCTGGCTGCCATGCAAGCGATCCCGCAGGATCTCTACGAGGCCGCATGGACCGATGGTGCTGGACGCTTCTACCGCTTCCGCCGCATCACGCTACCGCTGATCCTGCCCGCGATGATCACCATGTCGATGATTTCGCTGATCTCGACCTTCAACTCCTTCGACATCATCTGGATCCTGACGCGGGGCGGCCCGAGCGGCGAGACCACCACCATGATCATCGACACCTATCATACGGCAATTGGCTCGAAGAAATACGGCGAAGGTGCTGCCCGCGCGGTTCTGATCTGCATCTTCCTGTCGATCTTCTGTGTCGCCTATTTCCGCGTGACCAGCCGTCTTTCGCAGGAGCATGCCCGATGAGCTACGATAAGACAGCCCTGATCAACCGCTATCGCTGGTATGAACTGGTCGGCATCTATGCAGGCATCGCGCTCTTCCTGACTTTCGTGCTTGCGCCCTTTGTCGAGGGTTTCCTGGTGTCGCTGAAGCCGCTCAGCCAGCTCTTCTCTTCACCCTATCGTTTCTGGCCGGAAAACGGCTCGTTCGATGCTTACTTCACGATGTGGGAGAGTGTACCGGGCTTTGCCCGCTACATCTTCAATTCGTTCTTCATCTCGACGATTGCGACGCTCATCGTGCTTCTGCTCGTGGTGCCGGCTTCCTATGCCTTCGCTCGTTTCGAGTTCAAAGGCCGTGGCCAGCTGCTCGGAGCGTTTCTCGCGGTCAACATGTTCTCGGGTGCGGTCCTGCTCATCCCGCTCTTCCGACTGATGCGGACGATGGGCGTGCTCAACACTTACTTCGCCATGATCGTGCCAGGCGTGGCCTTCCTCATCCCGACTGCCATCTGGCTGTTGCGCACCTACATGATGCGCATCCCGCGGGAGCTCGAAGAGGCGGCCTATGTCGATGGGGCCAGCTATTTCTACACCTTCCGCCGGGTCGTCCTGCCGCTCGCCATGCCGGGTATCGCCGTCGTTGCCATCACCACCTTTATCGGCGCCTACGCCCAGCAGTTCATCTTCGCGCTGACCTTCAATTCCAAGACCGAATACATGCCGCTGCCGATCGGGCTGTTTGCCTATTTCGGTCGCCAGGAGGTCATTTGGAACGAGCTGATGGCGGCGAGCTTCGTCGGCATCGCACCCGCCATGATCGTGATCTTCTTCCTGCAGCGCTACCTCGTCAGCGGCCTGACCGCCGGCGCGGTGAAGTAAGGGCTGCCAATCAAATTCGGGCCAACCGGACGCTTTCAACCTGTCAACAAAGGGGAACTACCGATGACAAGAAAACTGACCATGCTCGCAGGCTCGTTTGCCCTGCTCGCAAGCTCGGCGCTCACCACGCTTGCCGCGGACCAGGAAATCAGCTGGATCTATTGCGGTGATGTGATCGATCCGATCCATCAGAAGTATATCGCCGAATGGGAAGGCAAGAACGAAGGCTGGAAGGTCAAGCCAGAAGTCGTCGGCTGGGAGCAGTGCCAGGACAAGGCGACCACGCTCGCCGTCGCAGGCACGCCGGTTGCCATGGCCTATGTCGGCTCGCGCACGCTAAAGGAATTCGCCCAGAACGAGCTGATCGTTCCGGTTCCGATGACGGATGAGGAGAAGGCCTCCTACTACCCGAACATCGTCGACACCGTCACGTTTGACGACACGCAGTGGGGCGTTCCGATCGCCTTCTCGACCAAGGCACTCTACTGGAACAAGGACCTCTTCAAGCAGGCCGGCCTCGACCCGGAAACCCCGCCGAAGACCTGGGCCGAAGAAATCGAATTCGCCAAGCAGATCAAGGAAAAGACCGGCATCGCCGGTTACGGTCTGCCGGCCAAGACCTTCGACAACACCATGCACCAGTTCATGCACTGGGTTTACACGAACAACGGCAAGGTCATCGACGGCGACGACATCGTCATCGACAGCCCGGAAGTCCTCGCCGCCCTTCAGGCCTACAAGGACATCACGCCTTACTCCGTTGAAGGTGCGACTGCCTATGAGCAGAACGAAATCCGCGCCATCTTCCTCGATGGCAAGGTCGGCATGATCCAGGCCGGTTCGGGCGCTGCCTATCGCCTCAAGGACACCCAGATCAATTGGGGTGTTGCCCCGCTGCCGCGCGGTCCGTCGGCCCAGGGTGAAGGCACACTGCTGATCACCGACAGCCTCGCGATCTTCTCGGGTTCGGGCGTCGAGGAAAAGGCGATCGAGTTCGCCAAGTACATCACCTCAACCGATATCCAGCATGAATACGAGCTGCAGGGCGGCGCTGGCCTCACCCCGCTGCGACCGGGTGCTGTTGTCGACCAGTTCGTCGCCAATGAGCCCTTCTGGAAGCCGTTCATCGACGGCATCGAATATGGTGGTCCGGAGCCGCTGTTCACCGATTACAAGGGCTTCCAGAACGTCATGATCGAACTGGTCCAGTCTGTCGTTACCGGCAAGGCTGAGCCTGCTGACGCGCTGAAGAAGGCTGCTGCCGATCTCGAGCAGTACAAGTAATCTCGGGCAACCGAGGCTCCGCGGGCCGGGATCGGCCCGCGGATTTCATCAAGCGGATTTGGCCGGTCCTTTGAGGGAACGGCAATGGAGACTGAGGGTCGTGGGTCAGCTATTTCTGAAAAAGGTGCGCAAGTCGTACGGGCATTTCGAGGTCATCAAGGGTGTCGATCTCGAGGTGAAGGACGGCGAGTTCGTCGTTTTCGTCGGGCCGTCGGGCTGCGGCAAGTCCACGCTTTTGCGCATGATCGCGGGCCTCGACGACACGACGGATGGTGACATCGTGATCGACGGCGAGCGCGTCAATGACAGGCCGCCGGTCGAGCGCGGCATTGCCATGGTCTTCCAGTCCTACGCACTCTACCCGCATATGTCGGTCTTCGAGAACATCGCCTTTCCACTGCGCGTCGAGAAGCTCCCGGAGGAGCAGATCCGCGAGAAGGTCGGCGCTGTTGCCAAGATCCTGCAGCTCGATCAGCGCCTGCAGCAGCGTCCCGGCCAGCTTTCCGGCGGCCAGCGCCAGCGTGTCGCGATCGGCCGTGCGATCGTGCGCGAACCGAAGATCTTCCTTTTCGACGAGCCGCTCTCCAACCTCGATGCGGCCCTGCGCTCCGACATGCGCATCGAACTCACAAAGCTGCATCGCGACCTTGCAGCGACGATGATCTACGTCACGCACGACCAGGTCGAGGCGATGACCATGGCCGACCGTATCGTGGTGTTGAACGCGGGCAATATCGCCCAGGTGGGCGCACCGCTCGAGCTCTATCACAAGCCGCAGAACACCTTTGTCGCCGGCTTCATCGGCAATCCGAAGATGAATTTCGTTCCCGTCACCTGTGTCGGCGTTGACGCGATCGGCGTGACGATTTCCTATGAAGGCCAGACGGCGATGATCCCGGTCGATGGGCGCCCAGATCTTGTCGGCCAGACGCTGACGCTCGGCATTCGCCCCGAACACACGCGTCTCAGCGATGGCGACATAAACATCATGGTGACGCCTTCCGTCATCGAGCGTTTGGGCATCAACACGATTGCCTATGCCGCGCTGCCGAATGGCGAGCCCTATTGCGCGCTTTTGCCCGGCTCTGCGCCGGTGCGCGCCGAGCAGCCGATGACGACGGGGATCATGGCCGCCGATTGCCATCTTTTCGACGCCAATGGTCAGGCGCTGGAACGGCGCATCGACTGGCGCACCCTTGACCTTCCGGCATCCGTTACGGCTGCCGAATAAAGTTCCTCCCGGCCATGCCAAAGGCCAATCCCCTGGTCCGCCTCCGGGCGGACCTTTTTTGTTTGGGTGCCAGAGCTGGTCCTCAAAGTGACGCGCGGCAGTTCCGGCAAACTGTAGAGATCTGGTCGGAGCGTGGAAAACCTTGGAGCCTCTTGCCTTTCCACTGTCCTGTCGGGGACACTTAAGCATCATCGAAATGACTCGGTGTGGAAAGGTGCAACGAAAGGCTCTGAATGAAAGAACCCCAGAATGAGTTTCGATTGAAGATTGCTGCTGCTGAAATGGTGGCCAAAGGTCCTTTTGCGATTGCTGTTGTGGCAATCGTTTTGATCTTCGGCCAGACTGATCTACTCGCAGCACTCATTCCCTGACGGACGATCCACCTCCTCGAAGCAATCCCCCGCCGTTTGCAAGAAGCGGCGGGAGCTCAACGAGCGAAGCCGCCTTGGGCTTTTCCATTCTTCAATCCGGAAAGCCATCGAATTGCGGGAGGTCGTCGAGTATCTCGTACCAGGGCGCCTTCGAGCCGACGAAGATGTGCATCGAGGGTTTCATTGAGGGTGGGTCGATGAGCGTTCCCATGGGAATATGGACCTTCACGCTGCCGTTTTCGGCGATCTAAGAATAGACGAGGGAGCCGCAGGTGTGACAGTGCATGTCATGGATGCCCTCAGGATCGCCGTGGCGAAACAGAGCGTCCGAACCTGCTATCACGGCAAAGTCCTCGACCGCGACACCGGCGATCGGCTTGAAGGCCGAGCCCGTGGTGCGGCGGCATTTCGAACAGTGGCAGTTCATCGCATAGAGGAAGCGATCGGCGATTTCGTAGGACACCGCACCACACATGCAGCCGCCGCGCAGCCGGCGGATACCCTGCAACTGACTGTGCTCAGCCATGCTTGTCCTTCCATGCTGGGGCCAAAAATCCGTTCATCGCAGCACTACGCTGCCGAGCGAATGTCCGTCTCCGTGAAGTCTTTGCCCTTGAATAGCAGCGGTTCATCGAGATCTTTGGCGAGGGCGTAGGCAAAGCAGTCGCCAAAGTTCAGTGCAGCTCTATGCCTGCCCTTGCCGAAATCGAGAAAGGCCTGCCGCGCCAGATTGCCTTGCTCGACCGTCACTGGCTCAACGCTGATTGCCGCGCGGCGGAAGAAAGCCTCGACCTGCCTCATTCCCTCCGGGCCGAGCTGCTTTTCGATTACCATGGAGAGCTCGACAAGGTTAGCGACGCTGATCCGCGTGACTGCAGCGTCGTGGATCAGTCGCGTGAAGCCGGCAGCTTCCGGTTCGCCGTAGAAGATTGCAACCATGGCTGATGTGTCGACAATCATTTCGGCAGGCCGTCTTGGTCATAGAGAAGCTCGGCGTGATCGGCGTAAGGCTGCTTCAGAAGCGCTGCGGCCCGGTTTGCGATCATCAAAAGCTCGTCGACGGAAGCCTTGCCATTCTGCTTTTCAAGCTGCGCGTACCGCTCGCGCAGAGCATCGGTCACAACACGGCTCATACTCTGCCCGGTGGCAAGGGCGATCGCCTGAGCAAGGCGATGTGCTTCGGGATCTTTTATGTTGAGACTCATGTCGCGACACCACGTTCTACCCAGGTAGCTAGAATTCTACCATTCTACCGGATTTCACGGCCGTTTCAAAGTTTCCTCGCGTTCACTGAGACAGCTGTCTTGAGAGAGAATGCCAATCGGTCTGTGACCTTAGCTATTTGCGGCAGGCTCTACCTAGTGGCGGCGTTTCACCAAACAAGCCCGCGCGCCGCGACCTCTTCCACGCGGGTGACGACGCCATCGCGGTGGAAGGTCATGACGTCGAAGAGGTTCGATACCACGCAGGTGTGGTTCGGGATGATCCTGACCTTCTCGCCGATCTCGGGACGTCGCCCTTCAACCTTCGACAGATCGACCGTGCCGTGCTCTTCGGAGAGGCCGGAAATCACGGCATCCGGGTACTCGATAATCATGCCGTAGTCGGAGAAGCCGAGGAGGTCAGAGGTCAGCGCCTTGGAGCCGGCGTCGAGGATGACGCGATCGGCGGTCGGGCGCGAGACGACGGTGGCCAGGATGTGCATGGCACAGTCGTCGAGCCTGCAATGGCCGGACCTCGCCATGGCGCGATCGTTGTAGACATAGGTGCCCGCCCGGTGCTCTGTCGCAGATGTGACCTTGTGCGCAGAGAAAAGGCTGGGCGTGCCGCCATTGGAGACGATTGGGCAGGGTATTCCGCGGGCCGCGAGACCGGCAAGTGTGGCGGCAAAGAAGGCCTCGACGGCTTCTTCTGTGTCTGCCTTGGGGTAGGTCACGATGCCGCCGAAGGTGAGGCCGGGGGCAGCAGCGATCGTCTCGGCGAGCGCTATGGCTTCTTCTGGGCTCTGGACACCACAGCGTCCGCCACCCGTGTCGCATTCAACGAGAACGGTCAGCGGACGGGTCTGGGAGAAGGCGCAGGAGAGGCCGCGCACGGTTGCCTCGCTGTCTGCGACGACCTTCAGGCCCGAAATCCGGGTGTTGAGGGCGACGAGACGCTTGTGCTTCTCGCTCCCGAGAATGTTGAAGGTGATCAGTAGATCTTCGAAACCGTGATCGGCGAAGACCTCAGCCTCTGTGATCTTCTGGCAGTTGATGCCCCTCGCGCCCGCCTTCACCTGTTCGGCAGCAATGGCCGGGATCTTGTGGGTTTTGATATGCGGGCGGAAGGCGAGGCCGTGGCTGTCCATATAGGTCTGGACGCGGGCGATGTTGGCGGCAAGCCTGTCTTCGTCGATGATCGGCAGCGGTGTCGACAGTTCGGCAATCGGCTGGCCCGACTTTGGGCGGGGAAGTTCCATCATGCCGCCTCGCTGCCTTCGGGCGTCTCATGCGGATTGGCCATAATCGGCCAGATGTCGCGGCGCACATGGCGATAGGCGGTCTTGGCCGGATCGTTCGGATAGGGCGTTCCCGCGGCGCAATAGAGGATTTCCGAGGCGATCTGCGAGAAGGCCGCATAGAAGTGGTTGGTCGACTTGATGACCAGGAGATGCTTTTCCGTCGGATCGATGCCGAGTGCCGTGAACAGCGATGGGTCGTAGCTCTGGACGCGCACCGAGCTCAGGATGATGTCGATGCCATCAAGCCGGATATGGGCCGCATCGCCGAAGGGCGCGATGCTGTCGCCGAACCGCATTTCGGCATTGGGCACGACCTTGACCACCTTCGCTAGGCCATCGATCGGATGGCCGGTGCCGGGCGCTGATTTCGCGCCGAACCGCAGCGGAATCTCGGCGCCTTCGCCAGCGGCCATGCAGATCTGAACGGCAATCGGATCCCAGATCATGCCGACCGCGGCGTTGGTCACGCCACGCGCCAGCATTTCTTCCAGGATCACGGTCGCATCACCCGCCGTGCCACCGCCCGGATTGTCCCACATGTCGGCGATGACGACGGGGCCTTCCGGGTAGGCGAGCGCCTGATCAAGCGCCGTCTTTTCGTCGATCTGCGGCATCATGAAGGTGCCGCGCTTGGAGAACAGGTCGAGGCCGAGTTCGCGTGCGAGAATGGCACCCTTTTCCGGATGGCCATTGGTGACGGCGATTGTCTTGGTGCCCATTTCCGGTACGTCGCCGGCCATGAAGCCATGAATGACGGAAAGCGACAGCACCTCCGGATCGACCTTTTCGATGGCCATAAGCCTGTCAACAAAGCTACGCATGGGTTCGCGCGAGGTCGGGAAAATATCGATCATCCGGCAGTCGAAAACGGACATGACCGGCTTGACGCGGCCCTCCAGCGTGTCGACAGCGATGCGCCACAGGTCTTCGGCCCGATCGACGAAATCGGTATGCGGAAATTCCTTGAAGACAACGAAGAAATCGGCGGCTGCCACGCGCTTCGCCGTCAGGTGGCTGTGCGGATCGAGTTCGGCGCAGAGCAGGATATCAGGGCCGATGATCTCGCGGATCTTGGTCAAGAGATCACCTTCCGGGTCGAGATAACCATCGGCGACCATGGCGCCATGCAGACCGAGCACGACAGCGTCGACGGGCATGGCTGCGCGGAGTTGATCCAGGATCTCGTCGCGCAGGCTCTCGAAGGTCTGTCGGTTGACGAGACCCGCGGGGTCCGCCCAGGTCGCAGTACCCTCGATCAGCGTCCAGCCCTTGTCGGCGCAGACCTTGCGACCGACCGTGATCGGCGCGGTACAGAGCGTCGGCGTTGCCGGGTGCTGTCCCGGAGGTGCATAGAGCGAATCCTCGAAGGCGCGCCGGTCGATGCAGATCGGGGAGAAGGTGTTCGTTTCCGTTGCAAGCGCGGCGGTGAAGATGCGCAAGGGCCGACCTCCGGGGTCTTGAGTGTGTAAGGGCGGGTTCAGCGCTTGCCCATCGGATTGGGTAGATAACCGGTGAAGCCGGAGATTTTCCACCGGCCTTCATGCAGGCGGCAATAATAGAGCGTCTGCCAGCGCATGATGTCGAGTGTGCCGTCTGCCTTCTTGATCCCGCCGTCGAACTTCTTGCGCACGAGCGCCGTCTCGGCCGAAATCTCGATCTCTTCCAGCGTCGTCGTGGTGAAGATCGCGGTGCGCGGGTCCTCGCCATAGGTCTGAGCGGCGAAGTCATGCGCCTGCTTCAGCCACTCGTCGCGATAGGCGACAAGATTGGGGAAGGCCAGCGTCCACTTGTCCGGATCACCCTCACGATTGCCGCTGATGCCGATGAAGCCGTCCTCGACGAAGTCATGGGCGACCATGCTCCAGTCGGCGGCGAGAAAGGCATCGATGTCGCGGGGGACGAGCATCTCCCAGATGGCGTGGCGTGCTTCGTCCGATGCCGGGAATGGATTCTGGAATGGGTCGCGCATTTCTTCCCCGCTTTTAAATTCTTTTCATGAATGTCGATTTTGTCTGGTCAAAATCGGTTTTTTGTGGTCGCTTGTCAACGATCGAAGAAAATAATTTGCATGAGAGGTGTCCATGACGATCAAGCGTTACGGGGCCGAGAAGGCGGGTGCCGGTGGTCAGCGGCTGCCGTTTGCCCGCGCTGTCGAGGCCGATGGCTGGCTTTATGTCTCCGGCCAGGTGGCCATGGAAGACGGGGAGATCATCCCCGGTGGCATCATCGAACAGACCCACAAGACGATCGCCAATGTCATCGCCATTCTGGACGAGGCCGGCTACGGGCTCGAGCATGTCGTGCGCTGCGGAGTGTGGCTCGATGACCCCCGCGACTTCTGGACTTTCAACAAGATCTACCAGCAGTATTTCGGCGAGCATCCGCCGGCGCGGGCCTGCGTTCAGGCCTCGATGATGGTCGATTGCAAGGTCGAGATCGACTGCGTAGCCTTCAAGTCTTCGAAATAACAGAGAGGGCAGGGCATTGGATATCTTCGCGCGCATTCAGGAAGAGGCAGGGCAGTTTTCGGCCTCCGAGCAACGCATCGCGGATATCCTGCTCAATTCCTTCGACTTCGCGGTCAATGCCTCGATCATCGAATTGGCCGAGAAGGCAGAGGTCTCGCCGCCGACGGTGACGCGCTTTTGTCGTCGTCTCGGCTGTCAGAGCTTTGCCGACTTCAAGGTCAATCTCGCCCGTACCGCCTATGTCGGGGTGCGCTATCTCAACCCCGAGGCTCAGAGCACGGAGCCCGCCGACGTCGCGAGTGATGTGATCACCAAGGCTCAGAACGCCATGTTCATGGTGCATCGGGCACTCGATCCTGTCATTCTCGACAAGGTGGCGGACCGGTTGGCGCGGGCGGAAATGGTCTATGCCTTCGGCTCGGGCGGCAATTCCTCGATGATCTCGGGCGAGATCCAGAACCGTCTCTTCCGCTTGGGTTCGCGGGTGACGGCCTCGGCCGATCACAACATGCAACTGATGCTGACAGCCGCTGCGCGCTCCAACGACGTGCTGATCGGCTCGTCATTTTCGGGGCGCAATGCCGAACTGGTCAAATGCTTCAAGCTCGCCCGCGAAAACGGCATCACCACGATCGCGCTCACCCAGAGCAACAGCCTGGTGGCCGAGGCATCCGAACTCGTGATCGGCATCGATCTGCCGGAGGGCGAAAACATATTCCGGCCGACCTCGACGCGTTTTGCCTATCTCGCCGTCGTCGACGTGATCGCGAGCTTGGTCGCCTACCGCAATCGCAAGCAGTCGCAGGTCACGCTGCGCCATATCAAGCAACAGCTGGTCGAACACCGCGATGGCGGAGACGACCGGCAACTTCTCGGAGACTGAGCCATGGCCGTATCGATATCGGAGATCTGCCGTGACGCATAAGGTTGCCGTGGTGACCGGTGCTGCCGGAGATATCGGTCGGGCGATCGCAAAGCGCCTCGCGGACAGTCATGACCTCGTCGTTTTGCTCGATCTGGATTGCCAGGCGCTTGGCCAGGCGATGGTCGAGCTCAGTGACGATGTCCGTTTCGCCTCGCTGGTCTGTGACGTGACGGACGAGAAGGATCTCGCCGAGACCGCTGCACGCATTTCCACGCTCGGTCTCGTGCATACACTGGTCAACAATGCCGGTGCGGCGCGGGCCGTGAGCCTCGGCGATACCGATGGCGAGATCTGGCGCAAGGACAATGCGCTTAATCTCGAGGCGCCCTTCCTCTGCTTCCGCGCCTTCGAGAATGCGCTGAAGGAAGCCAAGGGTTCTCTCGTCAACATTTCCTCGGTCAATGGCATGGCCGTTTTCGGCCATCCGGCCTATAGCGCCGCCAAGGCGGGGCTCATCCACCTCACCAAGCTGATTGCCGTCGAATACGGCAAATACGGCATTCGTGCGAATGCAGTCGCACCCGGCACCGTGCGCACGCAGGCCTGGGAGGCGCGGGCTGCCACCAATCCTCAAGTCTTCGAGGAAGCCAAGCGCTGGTACGCTTTGCAGCGGATCGCCACGGCCGAGGATATCGCCAACGCCGTCTTCTTCCTCGTAAGCGATCAGGCGGCTGCCATTACCGGCGTCTGCCTGCCCGTCGATTGCGGGCTGACGGCCGGTCAGGCCGAGCTCGCGCGCACCTTTTCGCAATCCGACAATTATTGACATCAAGAAGCCAGGAGCATTCCCCATGGCACCAGCCGTTCAGTTCCGCCTCGAAAACGCGTGGCATCCGGTGGAGGGCGACGACTGCGGCGCCTTCGTCTTCACGCTGGTCAATCTCTCCGATGTGGCGCTTGCCGATTTCAAGCTGGCCTATACGTCGCTCACCCGCGTCAAGGATACCGAAGAGCCGATCCTCGAGAACGCCGTCTTCCTGAAGCGCAACGCCAATTTCCACCAGTTCGCGCCGCCGGCCGGCTTCGTGCTGGAGCCGGGTGAATCCTGGAGCTTTCGGGTCGGCGGTTTGTGGCGGCCGGCCAAGCATCGGACAGATGGGGCAAAATCCGCCTACATCACGTTGTCGACCGGTCAGCATGCGGCCGTTGCGGTGGCCGATCTGATGCTCGGTGGTGGTCACAGCGCACCGCCGCCGGCCTTGCTGCCCGAGGGGCAGGTCACGCAGCCTTTCGCCATGCTGCCTTGGCCTGAAACTGCCGAGCTGGTGGCTGGCGAAGGCTTCCCCGTCGCGCTTTATCCGGCAGAAGGCGCCTCGCTGGTCGAGCTGCGCGCCATTGAAAACGTGCTGCGCCTCTTCTGCCGTCTCTTCGCAGTCGGCCATGCGCCGCTGTCGCTTGCACCGGTTCATCAGGGGCGGGCGGTCTCCCTCAAGTCTAACGAGGAGCTTGGCGCCTCCGCCTATCGGCTGGACTTTGCCGCTGATGGCATCACGCTTGCCTATGGCGATGTCGCGGGCCTGCAGTACGCGCTGACGCTGCTCTCGCAGATGCTGCATGGTGCGCGCACGCAGCCGGAGACGTTCCGTTTCCCGGTTTCCGGCACAATCACCGACAAGCCGCGTTACGACTGGCGCGGTTGCCATCTCGACGTCTCCCGCCAGTTCTTCCCCGTCGCCGACGTCAAGCGGCTCATCGACATCCTCGCCTGGTTCCGGATGAACACCTTCCACTGGCACCTGTCCGATGACGAAGCCTGGCGCCTGGAAATCACGGCCTTCCCGCAGCTGACCACCCTTGGCGTGTTGCGCGGCCCCGACGAGCCGCTTCTGCCGCAGCTCGGCAATGGGGCCGAGCCTGTCGGTGGGTTCTACGCGCAGGACGAGGTCCGCGACATCGTTGCCCATGCCGCCGCCCTTCAGGTCGAAGTGGTGCCGGAGATCGATGTGCCCGGCCACAGCACGGCCATTCTGGTGGCCCTGCCGGAGCTTGTCGACGGCCAGGAAGCGCCCGATAGCTATCGCTCGGTGCAGGGCTATCCGAACAATGCGCTGAACCCCGCGATCGAATACACCTACGAGGTGCTGGGCAAGGTCTTCGACGAAATGGTCGAGCTCTTCCCGTCGAAGCTCATCCATATCGGCGGTGATGAAGTGGCGGCCAATACCTGGATGGCTTCGCCGCTCGCGCGGAAACTGATGGAGCAGGAAGGCATCGAAGGCACCTTCGGGCTTCAGAGCTATTTCATGAAGCGCATCCAGAAGATGTTGGCCGATCGCGGCCGCAAGCTCGCTGGTTGGGACGAGGTCAGCCATGGCGGCGGCGTTGATCCCGAGGGAACTCTACTAATGGCCTGGCAGAAGCCGGAGGTCGGGCTGGAGCTCGCAAGCCAAGGCTACGACGTCGTCATGACCCCGGGCCAGGCCTATTATCTCGACATGGTGCAGGACGAGGCCTTCCAGGAGCCGGGTGCCAGCTGGGCTGGCACCGTGCCGCCCAAGCATACCTATACTTACGAGGCGGTCGCCGAGTTTCCGCCGGAGCTTGCAGCGCGCATGCGCGGCGTGCAGGCCTGCATCTGGTGCGAACATTTCCTGACCCGCGACTACTTCAACCACCTCGTCTTCCCGCGTCTTCCAGCCATCGCTGAAGCGGCCTGGACGCCGAAGGACAACAAGGACTGGCTGCGCTTTGCCGCCATCGTCCGCCTAAGCCCCCACTACTGAGGATTTGAGCCCCATGAATTTCCGCATTGCCGTCGGCGGTATCCATACCGAGTGCTCGACCTCGTCTCCCGTTCTGATGCAGCCGGAGGATTTTCGCGTGCTGCGTGGGCCGGATCTGCTCGCGCATGAGTATTTCGACTTCCTCGAAGCGGATGATATCGAGCATTTGCCGCTGCTGCATGCGCGTGCGGTTCCGGGCGGTCCGTTGGCGCGCGCTACCTATGAAGGTTTCAAGGCAGAGTTCCTTGAGCGGCTGAAGGCTGCACTGCCGATCGACGGGCTCTATCTCGCCATGCATGGCGCGATGAATGTCGAAGGCATGGACGATGCCGAGGGTGACTGGATCTCGGCAGCCCGCGCTGTTGTCGGCCCGGAAGTGCCGGTTGCTGCGAGCTACGACCTGCATGGCAATGTCACGCAGAAGATCGTCGATCAGCTCGATATCTTTGCCGGTTATCGCACTGCGCCGCATATCGATGTGCGCGAGACAATGGTCCGAGCCTGGTCGATGCTGGTTCGGGCGCTGAAGACCGGCGAAAAGCCGGGCGTCGCCTGGGCGCCGGTGCCGGTTCTCCTGCCCGGCGAGCGGACCTCAACCGAGGATGAGCCGGCAAAGAGCCTCTATCTGAAGCTGCCGGAGCATGATGCCGTGCCCGGTATCTGGGATGCCAACCTGCTGGTGGGCTATGTCTGGGCCGACGAGCCCCGCGGCACGGCCTGCGCCGTCGTCACGGCCGTGGATAAGGCTGCGGCGGAAAAGGTCGCGGCTGCCATTGCGCAGTCTTATTGGGATGCGCGTGAAGACTTCCGTTTCGGCCCCGTCACGGGCCCGCTGGCGGAGATGTTGGATATCGCTGAACGCACCGAGACACGGCCGGTCATCCTGGCGGATTCCGGCGATAATCCGACCGGGGGCGGCGTTGGCGATCGGGCGGATGTGCTGAAGGCGCTTCTGGCCCGGTCGATCGATGATGTCTTGATCGCCGGCATTACCGACCGACCCGCCGTCGAACGCTGCTTTGCGGCAGGTGCCGGTGCGCGGGTTTCGCTGAAGGTTGGCGGTTCGCTTGATCCGGCAAGCCCTTCCGTCGAGGTCGAGGCGGATGTCGTCTTCCTCGACAATCCGGGTTCGGTTGCCAACAGTCAAGCCGTCGTCAGGATCGGTGGCATCACGCTGGTGCTCGCAGCGCGGCGTCGGCCCTATCACAATATCTCGGATTTCACCCGGCTCGGGCTCGATCCGACCACGGTGCGGCTGCTCGTCGTCAAGTCTGGCTATCTCTCGCCGGAGCTCGCGCCGATCGCCAATCCTAACCTGATGGCGCTGACTGATGGCGTGATCAACCAGGATATCGAGAACCTGCCGAGCCATCGCCGCCACCAGCCCAGCTATCCCTTCGTCAAGGATTTCAGCTATAGGCCACAAGTCTTCTTCTCGACGCGATTCCCTTGAGACTTTGATGTCGGTGCCGCCCTTCCGGCGGCACGATCCCCAACCCGATTGTACCCTTGATGTTGTCCTCCTTTTCGGTGGTCTATCGCCACAAGCCGATCCGGGTCAGTGCGGCCGCGATCTTCTTCTTCGGCTTCTCCGGCGCTGCGACGTCGCCCTACATGTCGCTGATCGGCATCCGTGAACTCGGACTGTCGGACGCCGTCTATTCGGTGCTGATTTTCCTCGCGGCTGTGGTGAATGTCAGCGCCAGCGTAACCGCCGGCATCATCGCTGACCGGCTAGGCCATTTCCGCTCACCGATGATCCTGGCCGCCATCTTCGGCATCATCGGTTTCGGGCTCGTCTACGTGGTGCCGACGCCTGTCATGTTTGCCATCGCGACGCTGGTCTTGATCCCGGTTTTCGGCACGATCAACTCGCTGATCTTTGCCAATATCCGGGCGGTTTCTTCCGGCATGGCGGTACGCGAGCTGATGGCGGTGAATTCGGCCGTCCGGGCCATCCTTTCCGCCTCCTGGGTGCTCGTGCCCGGCATTGTCGGGGCGCTGCTCGTCGGTCGGCCCAGCATGCTGCCGGCCTTTCTGCTTGCAAGCCTCGCCTGTCTCGTCTGTCTCTTGCTCTTCGTCTTCGGGCTCGATCGTTCCAAACCCGTGCAGGAGGGGGAACGGCAGCACTATTCCTTCTTCCGCTCCATCCGGCAGATCGGCTCGGCAAGTGTCCTGCCAAGGCTTCTGGCGATTTCGCTGATCTCGGCCATGCTGCATGCCAATGGCACCGTTCTGCCTCTGATCGTCACCGGCAAGGCGGGCGGCACATCTGCTGATGTCGGCGTCATCGTCGGGATCGTGGCCTTTCTCGAAATCATCTTCATCCTCTTCTGGGGATGGGTCGAAGCGCGCACCTCCATCCTCTTTGCGATGGTCACGGCAGCGCTGATCTACTGCAGCTATCTCGTTTTCCTCGGTCTCGCCGACCGACCGATGGACGTCTATCTGCTCACTGTCGTTGCAGGCCTTGGCGCCGCCGGCATCATTGCGATCCCGATCACCTATCTGCAGAACCTGATCGCCGACCGCGCCGGTCTCGGCAGCTCGCTGATTGCCGTCAACATCTTCTTGAGCGGTGGAATGGCCTCGCTGATGTTTGCGCTCGGCACCAGCATCAGCGACTATGCGGGCACGGCGATCATCGCCTCGATCGCGGGAGCCATCGGCGTCGGTCTCTTGTGGGTGCTCGACAGGACGCCGAAGCTCAAAACAGAAGGGTGAAGAACAGGTGGCCGCGACTTCCCAAGGCAAAGCATCAGGACTGCTACTCGAAATCTGCGTCGATGACTTCGCGGGTCTTGAAGCTGCGATTGTCGGTGGGGCCGACCGTATCGAGCTTTGCTCGGCGCTTGGCTCGGGTGGCCTGACACCGTCTTGTGGGTTCATGGCGATCGCTGCACGCGCACCGATCCCTGTGCATGCCTTGATCCGTCCGCGTGCCGGGCATTTCACCTACTCGATGGATGAGATCGCCGTGATGGAGGCGGATATTCATGCTGCGCGGGAGGCGGGGCTGGCCGGTGTGGTGATCGGTGCGACCACCGATACTGCTGCGCTCGATATCGACGCGATCCGGCGGCTGATCAAAGCGGCCGACGGTCTCGATCTGACCCTCCACCGGGCAATCGATGTGGTCGCCGACATGCAGGTCGCGCTCGATCTCGCCATCGAACTCGGGTTTTCCCGCGTTCTCACCTCAGGCGGCGCGCGGCATGCGGAGCAGGGGCTTGCCGCAATCGAACGTCTCGCCCGCCACGGTGCAGGACGCATCTCGATCATGCCCGGTGGTGGTGTGCGGCCGGAGAATGCGGCCCATTTCCTTGCTGTCCCTGAAATCCGAGAACTGCATGCCTCTTGCAGCCAGGTTGACCGCGGACAGGATCGACTGGTCGAGCTCGGTTTTGAGGATCAATCCGTTCGTCGCACGGATGCGGACACGGTCCGGCGTCTTAAGGCGTCGATGAGGATGCGTTCATTGTGAGATCTCAGGAAGCAAGGGCCTGAGCATCCTGCAGGGCGAGCCGCTTCAGGGTTTCCTCTGCCGTCATCGGCTTGCCGAAGTAGTAGCCCTGGACCGCTCGGACGCCGAGGTTTTCGAGGATGCGCAGTTCTTCTTCGGTCTCGACTCCCTCAACGATGGCTTCCAGCTCCATCTCGTAGCACAGCGCCAGCACCGACTTGACGATGTTGAAGCTCGTCTTGCGGTTATGGATATTGCGCACGAAGCTCCCGTCGATCTTGATCTTGGTGAGCGGCAGCTTGTGCACGTGGTTCAAGCTCGAATAGCCCGTGCCGAAGTCATCCAGCGAGATGCCCGCGCCGAGTTCACGCAGCATCTGGATCGAGGCGCTCGCCTGCTCGAAGTCGTGCATGACGGCGGTTTCGGTGATCTCGAAATTGATACGGCGGGGATCGAAATTGCTCTTGAGCACGATCGAGACGATCTTCAGCGTGTTCTCCGGTGACGTCAGGTCGTGCGGAGAAAGGTTGAAGGAGAGATAGACATTGTCAGGCCAGAGTGCGGCTGTTTTCAGCGCCCGCTTCAGCAGCATGCGGGTCATCAGCGTGATGCGGCCGTTGTGCTCTGCCACGGGGATGAATTCGGCGGGCGATACTTGGCCGATGCGCGGGCTTTGCCAGCGGGCGAGGGCCTCGAAACCAATGCAGATGCGCCGGTCGACGCAGGTGATCGGCTGGTAGACGAGTGACAGTTCCTTGTCGAGATCGGCTGCGACCAGCGCCTCCTCGACGATCTTCTGCCGGTTTAGCTCGTTCGCCTGGACCGCGTTGAAGATGACCGTGCCGGCCCGATGACGACGTTTGGCTGTGTAAAGGGCGTAGTCGGCGAGTTCGTAGATCTCCTGGCCCGTCTCGCCCACGTCCGGGTAGAGAGCGAAGCCGACCGAGCCGGTCACCTGCACCATGCCGCTCCCGATATTGATGCGTTCGGCGATCAGTTCGCAAACCTTTTCGCCCAGCGCCATGGCGTCGCCCTCGGCCACGTCGCCTTGTAGCAGAAGACCGAATTCGTCGCCGCCGAGACGGTAGACCGATAGCCGCTTGTCCGTGATCGTCGACAGGCGGTTGCTGATCTCGATCAGGACCTTGTCACCGGCTGAGTGACCGTAGAGATCGTTGACAGGCTTGAAGCCGTCGAGATCGATCACACCCACGGCCAGCCGGCCATTGCTGCTGCTGGCGCGGTTGAAGGCCGTTTCGAGCATGTGGAAGAAGCTGCGTCGGTTGGCGAGCAGCGTCAGGCTGTCGAGATTGGCAAGGCGCAGGTTCTCGTCGGAGAGCGCCTGCATCGCCTTGTTCTGCTCCTGCAGGGCTTGCTGCTGCAACATCAGAACGTTGCGGGACTCGTGCAGCTGGCGGAAGTCGCGGTAATGCGAGACGAGGATCATGATCATCGCCATCGTCACCAGAATGACATTCACGCCTGTGGCGATAAACGTCGGCTCGCCCGACATCAACATGACCACGAAGAAGGGCAAGTTGACCGTGACCGTGACGATCAGGGCTGCCGACCTCAGATGCATCAGGCAGAAGATGCAGCCGATGACGGTGATCGCCATGAAGAAAGCGACATGGGCTTTCTGATAGGGGTCTCCATAAGGCAGGAGCGAGATCGACCAGATGGTGCAGAACACCGCGATCGGAAAGGACAGGATATTCGTGGCCTTAAGCTGTCGATAGGCCTGTTCCGGCGTGCGCTCACGCTTGCGCCCGCGCAACCAGATCAGCGAGCGCATTGCAAAGAGAGTAGCCATGACAGCCGGCAGAAAGACGACGAGATAGTCGGGCGCCGCACCCTGGTGGGTCCAGGATAGCGAGATCATGTTCGTTGCAAGGATGAAATAGAGGAGCGGGACCTGCTTCGAAAAGGCTTCGAACTGAGCGACGGTCAGCGCGGGGTTGCCGCTTGGAACCTTCAACAGTTCGAGCCAGCGTCCTGCGGGTGACTTGTTGCCCGTCATCGTCCCTTTGTCGCTCACGCTCACCCCTTCTCCCCTTAGCATCAAGTCGGAAAAGCTATATGAGATTCCGTTAAAATTACGGAAATTGCTGATTATTAAAATCCGGCGATCGGCGTTCTCCAAGCCAGATGTTCGTTGCAGTTCCTTGGCGCCGCAGATATCAGGATGGCCGATCCAGGGAGCTTTTTTGACCGTGATAGCAAGACTTCATGCGTTCGTCGGCCTTTTCGTCTTTGTCGGTGCAGCGATACCGGCCGCAGCCCAAGAGTGGCAGGCGACGGAAAAGGTCGATCACTACACCGTCAATGGTTCGACGCCGATGGCGCTCTACCAGTCAATCGGCGAGCGTGGACCCAAGCTCAGCCTTGGTCGTGTCATCGCACACACGACCTTCAAGCTGACCTGGCAGCGGGACTATCAGCAGCAGGGGCAGGCTTGTGTCCTTGCTTCGGCCAAGCCGAGGCTAATTATCACCTATACACTGCCGAAGCCCGCTCAGAAGCTTTCTCCCGACGTGGCGGCAAAGTGGCAGGTCTTTTACGACGGTATCGTCGAGCACGAAAAGCTGCACGGGCAGTTCATGAAGGATCTGACCCAGAACATCCAGGATGTGTCGATCGGGCTGCGCGATGAAAACGATCCGGGCTGCAAGAAGGTGCGCGCGGCACTACAGGCGCAACTCAAGCCGATTTCGGATGCGCATGTGGCGCGCCACAGCGACTATGACCGTGTGGAGATGTCACCTGGAGGGGCGGTGCATCAGCTGATCCTTGCTTTCCTCAACCCCTGAATTGAAAAGGCGCCCGCATGGGGCGCCTTCGATCTGATATCAGACCCGTTCCAGGGCGATGGTGATGCCCTGCCCGACGCCGATGCACATGGTGGAGAGCGCATAGCGTCCGCCGGTTTCCTTCAGTTCCAACGCTGCCGTTCCCGCGATACGAGCGCCCGACATGCCGAGCGGGTGGCCAAGTGCAATGGCGCCACCATTGCGGTTGACACGCGGGTCGTCGTCCGCGATGCCGAGATCGCGGAGCGTGGCGATGCCTTGGCTCGCAAAGGCTTCGTTCAACTCGATCACGTCGATCTGCTGCTGTGTGAGGCCGAGGCGAGCGAGCAGCTTCTTCGAGGCCGGTGCCGGGCCGAAGCCCATGATGCGCGGCGGAACACCCGCTGTCGCACCACCCAGGATGCGGGCGATGGGATTGAGGCCGTATTTCTTCACCGCAGCTTCCGAGGCGATGATCAGGGCGGCGGCCCCGTCATTGACGCCCGACGCATTGCCGGCGGTGACGGTGGCACCTTCCATTTTATTGACCGGCTTCAGCTTGGCGAGCGCTTCCACCGATGTCGCGCGCGGGTGCTCGTCGCGGTCGACGATGACGGGGTCGCCCTTGCGCTGCGGCACGGTGACGGGCGTGATTTCCTTTGCCAGCCGGCCATTGCCTTGAGCTTCTGCCGCCTTGGCCTGGCTGCGCACTGCAAAGGCATCCTGATCCTCGCGGGAGATCTTGAAGTCGATCGCGACATTGTCGCCGGTCTCCGGCATGGAATCGACGCCATATTGCTTCTTCATCAGCGGGTTGACGAAGCGCCAGCCGATGGTTGTGTCGTAGATCTCGGCATTGCGGGAGAAGGCCGTGTCGGCCTTGGGCATGACGAAGGGTGCGCGGCTCATGCTTTCGACGCCGCCTGCAATCATCAGCTCGGCTTCGCCTGATTTGATGGCACGGGCAGCCGTGATCACGGCATCCATGCCGGAGCCGCAGAGGCGGTTGATCGTGGTGCCGGTCACGGAGACGGGCAGGCCAGCGAGCAGAGCGGACATGCGGGCGACGTTGCGGTTGTCTTCGCCGGCCTGGTTGGCGCAGCCGTAGATCACGTCCTCGACGGCTTCCCAATCGATGCCCGCATGGCGCTCCATCAGCGCCTTCAGCGGCACGGCGCCGAGATCATCGGCGCGGACGGAGGAGAGCGAACCGCCGAAACGGCCGATGGGCGTGCGGATGTAATCGCAGATATAGGCTTCGGTCATGACTTGTAATCCTTACAGCGCGGGCACGACGAGGTCAGCAACCGGTCCGTCGGTATGCAGCTTGGCGCCGGTCATGGCCTGGAGCTCGTCCATCGTCATAGCAGCGAGCTTCTCGCGCACGACGAACTTGCCGTCGACGATGTCGATCACGGCATGGCTCGTGTAGACACGGGTGATGCATCCGACGCCGGTCAGCGGGAAGCTGCAGCGCTCGACGAGCTTTGGCTTGCCGTCCTTGGTGACGTGTTCGGTGATGACGACGACCTGCTTTGCGCCATGCACGAGATCCATGGCGCCGCCGACGGCCGGAACGCCCTTGGAGCCGACGCGCCAGTTGGCGAGGTCCCCGTTTTCGGCGATCTGATAGGCGCCGAGGATCGCGACATCGAGATGGCCGCCACGCACCATGGCGAAACTGTCGGCGTGGTGGAAGAAAGCCGCCCCCGGCTTCAGCGTGATCGCCTTCTTGCCGGCGTTGATCAGGTCCCAGTCTTCCTCGCCGGCGGCTGGCGCTTCGCCGAAGTTCAGCACGCCGTTTTCGGTGTGGAAGATGGCCTCACGTCCCTCGGGCTGGAACTTGGCGACCATTTCCGGAAAGCCGATGCCGAGGTTGACATAGGCGCCGTCCTGGATGTCCTGAGCGGCCCGCCAGGCGATCTGGGCGTTGGAGAGCTTGATGTCTTCGCGGGTGTCGATTGCAGCTGCGTCGGTCATGCGTATACCACTCCGGCCCGGATGAGCTCTTCTTCCTGTTGCGGGTTGGCGACTTCGACGACGCCATCGACGAAGATGCCGGGGGTGATTACCTGCTCGGGATCGATCTCGCCGGGCTTCACGATCTTCGAGACCTGGGCAATGGTCTTGGCAGCCGCCATGCACATCAGCGGATTGAAGTTGCGGCCGGCCATCCGGCAGGTCAGGTTGCCCATGGTGTCGCCGAGATGTGCCTTGACGATGGCAAAGTCGGCCTTCAGCCAGCGTTCCTGAACATATTTGCGGCCATCGAACTCGGCGATCACCTTGCCCTCGGCCAGTTCCGTGCCGAAGCCTGTCGGGGTGTAAAAGGCCGGGATGCCGGCGCCGCCGGCGCGGATGCGCTCGGCAAGCGTGCCCTGCGGCACGAGTTCCAGCTCGATCTCGCCGGCGAGATAGCGGTCGGTGAAGGCGCGGGGATCGGATGAGCGCGGGAAGGAGCAGATCATCTTCCTAACCATGCCGGCATCGATCATCGCGGCAATGCCGATGCGCCCGTTTCCGGCATTGTTGTTGATGACCGTCAGGTTCTTCGGCCCCTTATCGATGAGCGCATGAATGAGCTCGATCGGTGCGCCGGAGCCACCGAAGCCTCCGATCATGACGGTTGCGCCATCGCCGATCCCGGCCACGGCATCCGCCGGGCTTGCAATTCTCTTGTCCATGGGAACTCCCGTTTCCTCGAGCGCGGTCACCCGGCTCCTCGTCTAACAAATAGGTCCCTCCATCCATCGACAGCAAGCAATTTGTGCGATATTTGATATTTGTTCGATAATCGCACATTTTGGGGATGCATATGGGGATCGGAGAGCGGGATCTCATGGGCGGTTTTGCCAAGGGGCTGAAGGTGCTGGAAGCTTTCGGTGTCGACCGCCAGCGCCTGAGTATCAGCGAGGCTGCGGATCTGAGCGGCCTCGACAGGGCGACCACACGGCGCTGCCTCTTGACGCTCGCCGAGCTGGGCTATGCGGATTATGACGGGAAGTTCTTCTCGCTGACGTCGAAGATCCTGCGGATCGGCCATGCCTGGCTGTCCGCCACGCCGCTGCCGGTGCTTCTGCAGCCGCATCTGGATGAGCTGTCCGAGCGTCTCGGGCACAGCGCCTCGGCCTCGATCCTAGACAATACCGAGATCGTGTATATCGCTCGCGCCGCACAGAAGCGGGTGATGTCGATCAATCTGATGCCAGGGTCGCGGCTTTCTGCCTACAGCGCTTCGATGGGCCGGGTGCTGCTGGCTGCGCTTCCGGATGCGGAGGTCGATACCATTCTGGCGGCCTCGCAGCTCAAAGCGCATACGCCGCGCACGCTGACCGATCCTGCGCAGCTCAAAGCGGAAATCGCCCGGGTCCGCGAGCAGGGCTATGCCGTTATCGATCAGGAGCTGGAAATCGGCCTCTGTTCGATCGCGGTTCCCATCCGCAACGACCGTGGTCGGGTGGTGGCAGCCATCAATGTCGGCGCGCCGGCCGCGATCCTGCCGGCTGCAGAGCTGCCGGCACATTGCCTGCCGGCCCTGCGCGAGATGCAGGCTCGGCTGAAGCCGCTCTTGCCCTGAGGTTCAGGTCTTCGCCACCTCGGTGGCGGCCTCGCGGATCGTGCGCATCAGAAGCGCAAGCGGCATGGAGGGGACGGCGTCTGCCCGGACCGTCAGTCCAACAGGTCCCTTTGTTTCGCTCGTGTCGATCGGCAGGGCTGCCAGCGTGCCATCGGCAAGGTCGGTCGCCACGACGCCGGCTGAGATGATCCAGATCGCATCCGTCTGGCGGACAAAGGCACGACCGAAGCTGTCGGAAACCGTTTCGATCTGGGTGGGGATGCCGGAGATGCCGTTCGCGATCAGGAAGCGCTCGACGAAGGGGCGGATGATCGAAGCCCGTGTGGGCATCAGCACGGGATAGCGCTCAAGCTCGCCGAACAGGTCGGAGCCTGCCAAGAGGAGCGGATGACCGGCGCGGACGCAAAAGATCACCTGCTCTGAGTAAAGATGCTCGAAGGAGAAGCCGGTCATCTGTTCGGGGGCGGCGAGACGGCCGACGACGAGGTCAAGATCGCCGACCCGCAGCTGTTCGAGAAGGACGGCGTTCTCGCCGGTGACGATCTTGATGCGGGCGGGCACATCCTCCTTGAGGAACAGCGTCATCGCCTGCGGCATGATGCGGGTTGAGACCGTCGGGAGCGCCCCGATCCGGATCGGCGGGGCATCGGCATGCAGGGCATGGGAGACGGAATCGAAACCCTGGCGGAGCGCTGTCAGTGCGGCGCCTGCGTGCTTGAGGAAGGCTTCGCCATAGCGGGTGATGCGGATGCCGCGACCATCCTTTTCGAACACCGCGACACCCAGCACCTCCTCGAGTTCCCGAATTGTCTTGGTCACGGCTGGCTGGCTGACATGCAGGAGTTCCGCTGCCTTCATGACGCTCTTTTGACGTGCCACCTCGACGAAGGTTTGCAAGTGCCGAAACTTCACGCGGTTGTCGATCATCGGGAAACATAACCCTGCGGTTAGGAATAAGATGGAAAACATCATTTTACCTAACCAAACCGCATGAGCAATATGCATATAACGGAGGAGGAACCCGTGCAGTTCGTTCAGCTCAACGGCGTAAGCCTGCATCACCAAATCATTGGTGGGCCAGGAAACAAGCCGGTCATCGTCTTCATCAATTCGCTGGGCACCGATTTTCGCATCTGGCGCGACGTGATCGTCCGGCTCGCCGGCAGCTATCCGCTGCTGACCTATGACAAGCGCGGCCATGGTCTCTCTGATGTCGGGCAGGCGCCCTATACGATCGAGGATCATGTCGACGATCTGATCGGCTTGCTTGAGCATCTCAAGGTCAGCAATGCCGTCATCTGTGGTCTTTCTGTCGGCGGTCTCATTGCGCAAGGCCTCTATGCGCGTCGGCCTGATCTGGTGAAGGCGCTCATCCTCTGCGACACGGCCCACAAGATCGGCACGGCGGAGATGTGGGCTGCCCGCATCGCAGCCATCGAGGAGGGCGGTCTTGATGGCATCGTCGATGGCGTCATGGAGCGCTGGTTTACTCCGGCCTTCCGCAACAGCGATCCGGCCTTCCCCGGCTATCGCAACATGATGCTCCGCCAGCCGGTCGACGGCTATATCGGCACATGTGCTGCGATCCGCGATGCTGACTACACCGAGGCCGCGGGGCGCATCGCAGTGCCCACGCTCTGCGTGGTCGGGGATCAGGATGGAGCCACGCCACCCGATCTGGTGCTCTCGCTTGCCAAGCTCGTGCCCCGCGCACGCTACGAAGTCATCAAGGGCGCCGGACATATTCCCTGTGTGGAGCAGCCGGAAATGCTCACCACCATCATCGAGGCCTTTCTCGCGCCCGTCATCTCAGGAGAGGCAGCCCATGGCTGACGTTGTTCGTCCTTCCGACCGCTTTCGACAGGGCATGGCGACACGCCGGCGCGTGCTGGGGGACGCGCATGTCGATCGCGCGTCGGGTTCCGCCACGCCGTTTGATCAGCCTTTCCAGGAGATGATCACCGAGGGTGCCTGGGGTACTGTCTGGTCGCGTCCCGGCATCAGCCCGCGCGAGCGGTCGATGATCACCATCGCTTTACTGGCAGCCCTCGGCCATGACGAGGAGGTCGCGATGCATGTGCGCGCCACCGTCAATACCGGGGCAAGCCGCGAAGACATCACTGAAGCGCTGATGCATGTCGCCGTCTATGCCGGTGTTCCCGCCGCCAACAGGGCTTTCAAGATCGCCAAGCACGTGTTTGATAGGATAGACGCCGGGGAAACCGGGGGAGGGAGCCATGACTGACCTTTCGAACAAGAAGCCGGAGACGGGCGCCTTCTTTGCGCGCGATCGCAACTGGCATCCGCCCGCCTATACCCCGACCTACAAGACCTCCGTCCTGCGCTCGCCGCAGAAGGCGCTTCTGTCGCTTGACGGCACGAAGTCCGAGATAACAGGCCCGGTTTTTGGCCACTCCATGCTCGGCGAGCTCGACAACGACCTGATCCACAACTTCGCCAAATCAGGCGAGAGCGCGATCGGCGAACGCATCATCGTGCATGGCCGCGTGCTCGATGAGCGTGGACGGCCGGTTCCGGGGGCTCTCGTCGAATTCTGGCAGGCCAATGCCGGCGGTCGCTATCGCCACAAGAAGGAAAGCTACCTCGCGGCCCTCGATCCGAATTTCGGTGGCTGCGGGCGCACGATCACCGACGAGAACGGCTATTACGCCTTCCGCACCATCAAGCCCGGTCCTTACCCCTGGCCTAATGGCGTCAACGACTGGCGGCCGGCGCATATCCATTTCTCGATCTTCGGTCACGGCTTTTCGCAGCGTCTGATCACCCAGATGTATTTCGAGGGCGATCCGATGATCTGGAAGTGTCCGATCGTGCTGACGATCCCGGATCGTGCGGCGATCGAGCAGCTTGTGGCAGCCCTCGACTGGTCGGCAACGATCCCGATGAATGCCCGCGCCTACAAGTTCGACATTGTTCTGCGCGGTCGCCGCTCGACCCTGTTTGAAAACCGGATGGAGGGGAACTGATGGTCCAGGATCTCGGCTACCTCAAGGAAAGCGCCAGCCAAACGGCGGGCCCTTACGTCCACATCGGCCTTACGCCGAACTTCGCCGACATCAAGGGCGTCTATCCCGTCGATCTCGGCACCACCATGGTCAACGACAAGACGCGCGGCGAGCGTATCACCGTGACCGGTCGTGTCATCGATGGCTCCGGCACGCCGCTCAAGGATGCGCTGATTGAGATCTGGCAAGCGGATGCCGACGGGCTTTACAATAGTCCGTCCGAGACGCGCGGCAGTGCGGATCCGAACTTCACTGGTTGGGGACGCTGCCCTTGCGATCTCACGACCGGTGAATACCGTTTCGAGACGATCAAGCCGGGCCGGGTGCCGTTCCGGGACGGACGCCTGATGGCGCCGCATATTTCCTTCTGGATCGTCGCGCGCGGCATCAATCTTGGGCTCAACACGCGCCTTTATTTCGGTGACGAAGAGGCGGCCAATGCCGAGGATCCTATTCTCGCGCGCATCGAGCACCGCGTGCGCGTGCCGACGCTGATTGCGCAGCGTGACGGTTCGACCTATCACTTCGACATCCACCTGCAGGGGGAGAAGGAGACGGTCTTCTTCGACATCTGAGAAGGGCCTCGATATCTGCATGAGCGCATCTGTCTTCGATCATCCGATCCTGTCCGGCCTCCTGGGCGACGAGGAGATCGGAGCGCAGTTCTCGGCCGCAGCCGAGCTTTCAGCCATGCTCGGTTTCGAGGTGGCACTTGCCGAGGCGGAGGCCGCGGAGGGTCTGATCCCTGCCGAGGCTTCACACGCAATTGCGGCTCTGCCGGAGGTCTTTCTTGCCGATCTCGATGCCCTGAAGCAGGCGATCGGTCGTGACGGCGTGGTCATTCCCGATCTCGTGCGGCAGTGGCGTGCCGCTCTCGGCGAACAAGGCCAACATCTGCATTTCGGCGCGACCAGCCAGGATGCCATCGATACGGGGCTCATGCTGCGGCTGACGACTGTGCTTTCGATCCTTGATCAAAGACTGGCAGCCGTGGCCAATGCGCTGGACGGTCTGGATACGCGTTTCGGTGCGAAGCGGTTGATGGGTCGTACGCGTATGCAGGCGGCGATCCCGATCACGGTTTCGGATCGCCTTGCGAGCTGGAAGTCGCCGGTGGTTGCCCACAAGGCGGCCGTCCAGGACATTTTGGAATCGGGTTTGCCGATGCAATTCGGCGGGGCTGCCGGCACGCTCGAAAAGCTCGGCGACAAGGCGCTTGCCGTGCGCGCCCGGCTCGCCGATCTGCTGTCGCTCGCTGACCGCCCGCAATGGCACAGCCAGCGCGGGGTCATTGCGGACATCGGCGGTTTGTTGGCTCAAATCACCGGCAGCCTCGGCAAGATCGGGCAGGATCTGGCGCTGATGGCGGACAATGGCACCGCGGTGATCGGCGGCGGCGGTGCGTCCTCGGCCATGCCGCACAAGCGCAATCCCGTGAAGGCGGAAGTGCTTGTGACGCTCGCCCGGTTCAACGCCGTGCAGATTGCGGGCCTGCATCAGGCGATGGTGCATGAGCAGGAAAGATCCGGAGCCGCCTGGACGCTCGAATGGATGATCCTGCCGCAGATGGCGATTGCGACGGGCGCTGCGACGAGGTTAGCAACCGATCTGCTTCTGTCGATCGAGGACCTTGGCGAGCGCTGATCAGCGATCTCCCTTATCGGATGCGTCAGTCGCGACATAGCGGCGTGTTGCCTTGCGCATCATCCCGATCTGCCGGACAAAGCCCGAGCAGGCGTCACAGCCGAAGAGATGCAGCCGCAGCCGCAAGGTCTCGCCAATTGACAGGCGTCGATCGAGTTCGTCCGAGGCGAGTTTCGTGGCGTTTTCGCACATCATGACAGGCTCTCCTCCGGTGCAAACCAGTGCCCTTCGAGGCAATTGCGCAGGCGAAGCCGGGCGCGATGCATCAGGACATGCATGTTGGTGGTGGTGATGCCGATCTCGGCGCAGATCTCCGATGTCTCCATCTCGACGAATTCACGCATCATGAAGACGCGGCCCTGGTCGGGAGGCAAATGATCGAGGCAGGTCTCGAAGACCCGCCAGAAATCCTTGCCCAGCAATTCAACCTCCGGATTTCCCCAGTCGCTCGGCCTGTTTTCCGGTACCCAGTGGCCTTTGGCGTCGAAGTAGCGCGGCTCATCCTCGTCCGGGAAGTGACCAAGCGGCATGGCGATCATCTGGGACTGGCGGCGCTTGAAACGGATCTGGTCGGCAATCTTGTTGCGCAGGATCGCAAAGACCCAGGTGCGAAAGGCGGACCGCCCGGCGAAGGCCTTGGCGTTGCGCAGCGCACCCGCAAGCGCCTCCTGTACCGCATCTTCGGCAAGGCCGGGATCGGCAAGCTGAAGGCTCGCAAATTTCAGCATGCGCTGGCGCAATTCCGCCATGTAAACAGCATCGGCGAGAAAAGGGGCCGCAGCACCGTTTCCACTATTCGCTTCCTGCTCACCCGCATTCACCATGGTGATCCCCCGGACGTCGTCCGCACTGTCAAGATCTCGCGTGCCACACAGCACGCCCCCTTTCGTCGCGGCTTCCCGAGAGATCTTACAGCATGATACAAAAAAATCTCATGTCAGGATCATCACCACAGCATAGGCGGCAATCACCAGAAGCGTGACATTACGCCGAAGCGCCAGATACCAATCGGGTTGGTCGCCTTTGCGTTGGATGGAAAGATCGCAGGCAAGGAGCGCGAGAAACACGGCCATATGCAGCGCCATCGTCAGAGCCGGGACATAGGCGTGGAGCAGCAGCGCGCCGATGGCTGCAAGGGCCGCGACATTGCTGACGACAAGCATCAGCTGTGGTTTCTCTGCCTTGATCTGTGCCTGGCTCCAGAGCGTTCCCGCCATGAAGCAGGCGATGCCCGTGCCGTAGGCAACAAAGGCCTGGGCGGCGAGTGCGGGCTCGAAGCGGAGCACCTGGGCCAGCCCGAGCACCCAGAAGGGGAGGGCGCCTGCATAGGTCAGAATTTTGGTGAGCGCGGGGTCGCGGTACATCGGTCAGGCTCCTTGCAGGCGGGCGATCAGTATTTCAGACAAAGCGAGGGCACTTTCGACCGCTGCCTCGACCCGGTTGCCAAGGCACCAGTCGCCACAGGCGCCAAGGCCGAGGGCTGGATCAAAGAGGAAAGGCTGACCCACCGGTCTTTCGACATTCGCGTAGCGCCAGCGGTGCAGGTCGAGCCAGGCGGGCGTGGAGAAGTTCTTCCCGAGAAGTCGCTTCAGAGACTGTAGCATCTCGGCCTGTACCTCGCCGCGGTCACGCTCCAGATTGGCCTCTGCCCAATCGTTTCGGCTGTGGATGGTGAGCGCGGTCTTTTCGGATCTACCCGGCTTGCTTGCCTCGATGGCAATCCAGCTGAGTACGGGATCTTCGATGCGGGCGGCCTCGAAGCCGAGGTCCAGCTGGGCGTCGAGACCGATCATCAGGGTGAAGCAGCCACTCATCTTAACGGTCTTCAGGGCGGCATGGGCGGAAAAAGTCTCCGGCATCAGCCGGATGGTCTGCGGGGCGGGGGCGGTGGAGATGACAAGATCGAAATGGCCAAGATGTCTGTCCTCGTTGTCGCTCAGAGCCCAGCCATTTCCGGAGGGCGCAAGCCGTGCGACGCTCGCTTCCTTGCGGATCTCAAGTCCTTCGGCCAATCCGTTCGCAAACCCGCTCATGCCGGGAATGCCGATATAGCGCGGCTCGGTCGGGCGGCTGTCTGCCACAAGGCCGTTTGTGGTCAGCGTATGAACTGCCCTCGGCCAGATGTCGGCATGACCTTGTGCCACGGCCTGCTCCGCTGCCGCCTTGAACGCCGGCGAGCGGGCGGTAAAATACTGGGCACCGTGATCAAAGGAAAAACCTTCGCGGCGGCGGTTTGCCATGCGGCCGCCAAGGCCCCGGCTCTTTTCAAACACGGTGATGTCGGCGAGGCCGGAGAGATTGCGGCCGAGCGTGATGCCGGCAATGCCGGCTCCGATGATGGCGATGGATGTCTTCACGCAGTCCCCTTCTCAAATGCTTGATGCGCTTGAGCTTTACGTTGTTCAGGCGCCAGCGGTTTTGCCGTCCTCGCTCGCTTCGAGCAGCGGCCGGATGAGCGGGTTCGGAAAGCGGCGCTTCACGGTCACGGCAAAGAAGGATTCGATCATACCGGGCAGGGCGTCGAACTCGACCAGCGCGCCGGCTTCGAGCTCGCCCTTGACGACAATCGGCGGCAGAACGGCAAGGCCGGCCCCTTCTCGCGCCAGAAGACGCATCATCGCCATGTCGTCCACCTCAGCCGCGATCTGCGGCGTGATGCCAAGGCGCGCGACCAGCGCTTCGAATTGCGAGCGCACGCCGCTTTCGAGCGTTGGCAGGATGACGGGGTGCTCGGCCAGGAGGTCTGCAAGCTTCGCGCCCGGTTTGCCATAGGACGGCCTGCCGATCAGGCTCACTCGCTGCTGATAGACATGTTGGGCGATGAAGGGCGTTACGGAATCGGCCATCGGTGCCTGGTTGAGCAGGACGATGTCGAGGTTAAGGGCTTCGAGCGCGCCCAGCAACTCACTGGTACTGCCCGAGCGCAAGATCATATCGACGTCGGAGCGACCGAGGATAGGGCGCAGGAACTCCATCTGGAAGTTGCGCGACAGCGTGGCCAGCGCGCCGATACGGATCGCGCGGCGGGTTCTTCCGGTTTCTTTCAGCGTTTCGACCAGTTCTTCCCCGGCCGAAAAGATCGTGTCGGCATGGTCGAGCGCGATGCGTCCCGCTTCCGTCAGATAGAGCTGTCGGCCGCGTCGTTCGAAGAGAGAGTGGCCCAATCGCTCTTCCAGCTGCTTAATCTGGATGGAGAGCGCCGATTGCGACAGGTTCAGCCGCTCGGCCGTGCGGGTCAGGTTGCCGTCATGCGCAACGGCGCGGAAATAGCGGAGGTGGTGGTAGTTCAATTCGGGCATAGTTCTATTTTATAGAACGAATTTAGAGAAACAATGAATTTTTCTTGAGATCACGCGGCTGATAACAGGTCCGTGAGATCGCCGCTGCCTCCTCCCAAGCAGCGGCCCAGACCGGAGACATCACGTGATCCACCTGCTGCCACTCCTTGCACCGCTGTTGCTTGCCGGTGCCTCGTTCTATGCCTTCCAGGCGCCCGGCCTTCGCCCGCGCCAGGCGATCCGCGTTGCCGAACTCGCGGCTCTCGGTTCGATCGTCGTCGCGATCCTTTCCGCTGTCGTCCTCGAGCTGCAGGGGCCTGGCACCAGCCCGGCAATCGGCTACAGCTACTTCGCGCTGGCCTCGCGGCTTGACCTTGTCAGCCTTGTCATGCTGCTGCTCGTATCCTTCATCGGCTGGGTGGTGCTGCGTTATGCCGGCACCTTCCTCGACGGGGAAGAGCGGCAGGGCCCGTTCACCGGCTGGATGACGGCAACCCTCGCTGCCGTCCTTCTGCTCGTCCAGTCAGGTACGCTGCTTCAGCTCGTTATCGGCTGGGTCGCGACCAGCCTGCTCCTGCATCAGCTGTTGCTCTTCTATCCTGACAGGATCGCTGCCCAGCGGGCCGCGCGCAAGAAGTTCATCGTCTCGCGCACGGGTGATGCCGCGCTGATCAGCGCCGTCATCCTGCTTGCGATTTCCTTCGGCACTGGCGACATCGCCACCATCCTTGCCGCTGCGCGGTTAGGCGAGGGGCTGCCGCTGACGATCGCTGCCGCAGCGCTCCTTGCTGTCGCCGCACTTCTGAAGTCTGCGCAGTTCCCGACCCATGGCTGGCTCACGGAAGTGATGGAAACGCCGACCCCGGTTTCGGCTCTGCTGCATGCCGGCGTCGTCAATGCTGGCGGCTTCCTCCTGATCCGCTTTGCCGATGTCATGCTGCAGGCGCCTGTGGTACTGGCGGTGCTGGTCATGGTTGGTGGCTTCACGGCGCTGTTCGGCAGTCTCGTGATGCTCACCCAGTCAGCGGTGAAGACCTCGCTCGCCTGGTCCACGGTCGCGCAAATGGGCTTCATGATCCTGCAATGTGGCCTGGCACTGTTCCCGATTGCGCTGCTGCACATCGTCGCCCATTCGCTCTACAAGGCACACGCCTTCCTCGCCTCCGGCTCGGCCATCGAAACGGTCGCCTCTATCAAGCGCCCCGGTCCGGTCGCGATCCCAAATGCCAAGGCGGTCGGGCGCGCCTTCCTGCTGGCGCTTGCCATCTATGCCGTCATCGGCCTGCTCTTCGGTTTCGCCGATAAGCCGCCGCAGGCTTTGGCACTTGGTGCAATCCTGATCTTCGGCGTCGCTTACTTGATCGCTCAAGGGTTGGCGGATGCGGCTCCCCGGGCGCTGACCTGGCGAACCTCGCTCTACGCGATCTCGGCGGCCACGGCCTACTTCGCCTTGCAGCGCATTTCCGACAAGCTGATGCTCGGGACGCTGCCTGCGACCCCACAGCCCGAGCCGCTCGAATGGACGCTGATGCTGCTTGCCGTCGTCACCTTCGGCGTCGTGGCTGTTGCCCAGTCGCTCTTCCCGCTCTGGGCCTATCATCCGGCAGCGGCGGGCCTGCGCGTCCATCTCGCCAACGGCCTCTACGTCAATGCCCTCTTCGATCGCCTGCTCGGTGGCTGGACGCTTCCGCGCACCCCCTCCGCAACGCCTGCTTCCATCAAGGAGTGAACCGATGACCGAGATGACCACGATCGACACCCTGCATGGTGAAGCACTCGCGCTTGCGGCGGATCAGGCCGTGCGAGCGATCCCGCCGACCTGGCCGCTGACGGCGACCGTTGCCGTCAACCCCTTCCTCGGCCAGATCACCGAGACGCTCGACCAGACGGCGGCCCGGCTCGCCCGGATCGGCGGCGTCAGGCTGGCATTGCCGCGCAAGCATTTTGCCGACCAGATCGCCAGGAGCGAGATCACGGATGAGGATCTGGCGGCGGCGCTCCAGTCGAGCGCGCTCTTCAGCCACATCGACCTGCCGGCGCTCAAGGCTGCCGTTGGCGAGGAGCCGCAGCCGGTGGCGGCACTCCCGACGATCGCGGAGCTTGCCGCGCGGGCCACGGGCAAGGATTGGCCGGGGCTCGTGTCCGAGCGGATCGGCAGTTTTGCGGCCGGCTTCTTCGATCAGGGGCAGGCCCTTTGGGCCGCCTCCCGGCGCAACGGGCTTTATGCTGCCTGGCGCGCCTTTGCGACCCATGATCTGACACCGGAAATCTTGGGGCTGAAGGGCTTCAGCATCCATGTCGACGAAACGCCGGAGACCCCGCATGGGGCGATCGAACGGGCTGCCGTCGCGCTTGGCCTCGGCGCCGAACCCGGCACCTATTTCCATCAACTTCTGCTGACCGTCGGCGGCTGGGCGCAGTATGCGCGCCACATCCAGTTCAAGGCCGAGGTCGAGGGACGGACGGACACGACGGCGCTCGAGCTGCTGGCGATCCGGCTCGTCTTCGAGGAGGCGCTTTATGCGCGTCACAAGACCGCCATCGAGAGTGAGTGGCAGCAGGTGCGGCGTGCCCATGCCGAGCCGGTCAGCCCTGATTTCGACACCACCATCGACGGGTTGCTGCAGGTCGCCGCCGAGCGCGCAGCGCAGCGGAAGCTTGCGGCCACGCTTGCTGCACCCTCGCCGATCAAGGTTGCCGAGTTGCGGCCGGTGCTGCAGGCGGCCTTCTGCATCGACGTGCGCTCGGAAGTCTTCCGCCGCGCGCTCGAAAGGGTTGATCCTGCTGTCCGCACGCTTGGCTTTGCCGGCTTTTTCGGTCTCGGCGCCGGCCACAAGGGCTTTGCCTCCGACGTATCAGAGCATCGCTTGCCGGTTCTCCTGAAGCCTTCCGTCTTCAGCTGCAGCGCCGTCGATCACGATGAGGATGCCGATCAGCAGGCGCGGTTCAGCGCGCGTGCCACCCGCGCCTGGGGCCGGTTCAAGCTGGCCGCCGTGTCGTCCTTCGCCTTCGTGGAAGCCATGGGCCCCGTCTATGCCGGCAAGCTGATGCGTGACGGTCTCGGTTTCGGCAAGGGCAAAGGTCCGGACGCCGCAAAGCCGCGCTTTGCCCCGAGCCTTGATCTGGATACCCGCGCCGTGGTCGCTGAAACCGTACTGAAAGCGATGTCGCTGACGGAAGGGTTCGGCCGCTTCGTGCTGATCTCCGGTCATGGCGCGAATGTGGTCAACAACCCCTATGCCAGCGCCCTTCACTGCGGCGCCTGCGGCGGGTATGCGGGCGACGTCAACGCGCGTCTGTTGGCCGATCTGCTGAATGATCGCGCGGTGCGGGAAAAGCTGGCGGTGAACGGGATCACCATCCCGGCTGATACCGTCTTCCTCGGTGGCCTGCACGATACCACGACGGATAGCGTGACGCTGTTCGAAGACGACTTGGAGAACGATATTCTGCCTGAAGACATCGTTCGCATCCGCCAGTGGCTCGCGCAGGCCGGCAGCCTGACGCGGGCAGAGCGGGCGCGGCGTCTGCCGCGGGCGACGGCTGACCGTGTCATCGAGCGCAGCAAGGACTGGTCGGAAGTTCGCCCAGAACTCGGGCTTGCCGGTTGCCGCGCCTTTATCGCGGCCCCGCGCTCGCGCACTGCAGGCCGGTCGCTGGAAGGTCAGGCCTTCCTGCACGACTATGTCTGGAAGAAGGATGAGGGCTTCAAGATCCTCGAACTCATCCTGACGGCCCCCGTCGTCGTTGCGAGCTGGATCAGCCTGCAGTATTTCGGCTCGTCGGTTGCGCCGTCGCTCTTCGGGGCCGGCAACAAGCTGTTGCACAATGTCGTTGGCGGCATCGGCGTGGTTGAGGGCAATGGTGGCAATATGCGGGCCGGGCTCCCCTGGCAGTCGGTCCACGACGGGGAGAATTTCGTCCACGAGCCGCTGCGCTTGACCGTTGCTGTCGAGGCGCCGAAGGATGCGATTTCAGACATCCTGAAGCGGCATGCGCAGGTTCGCGCCCTCTTCGACAATGGCTGGCTGCATCTCTTCACGCTCGACGAGCAGGGGCAGATGGCTTGGCGTTATGCCGGCAATCTCGGCTGGACGGATGTCCGGCAGAGAGCGGCATCGGGTGTTGAGCAGAAGGCCGCGAGTTGAGTTTCAAGACAGGACCGTCGGCTCCTCCGCCGGCGGTCCATACGCTGCGCGTCAGACGGCATTCATCGCTGGCGGCCGCCGTCCCTCGCCTTGCTGGGTGAGGGCGAGGTCCTCTGCGAGCAGACGTTCGGCCTCCGCCATCATTAGCGGAGCAACACCCTTGATGTCGTCGGGGCGGATGGCCTCGGTGAGGTAATAGGCAACGCTGCCATCGCGATAGATACCGTGGAAGGGGCCGAGGCCCGCGACGCAGCAGACATTCTGCAACTGCCGCCGCCCGCCCTCGACAGGTCTGACTTCGAGATCCGCAAGAGCCTGAAGCGCTGAACGCCCGAGGGGAGCATGTCGATCAATGCCGAGACGTTCGGACTTCTGCAAGGCGTAGGCGAACATGGCCGTTGCCGAACTTTCGGGGTAATTGCCCGTCGCCTCGGGCGCATCGATCACCTGAAGCCAGCGATGGTCGCTCGTCACCAGCGCGGCAAGCCGATCGTTCATCGCGGTAAGACGTGTCGACAGGTCGCGGCGCGTCTCGCCCTGCGGCAGATGCTCGATGACGTCAACGAAGGCCATGGCGAGCCAGCCGATCGAGCGGGCCCAATGCGCCGGCGACAGGCCGGTATCCGGATCGGCCCAGTCCTGCAGCCGCGACTCGTCGTAGCCGTGGCGATAGAGGCCGGAGGCTGCGTCGAAGGTCAGGTCGAGCGCCGTGGCGAACTGGGCGATAGCGTCCTCCACGACGCTCTGCTCACCCAATGCCAGGCCAAGCTCGACCTTGAACGGCATGGCCATATAGAGGCCATCCAGCCAGACCTGATGCGGGTAGCGCAGCTTGTGCCAATAGGGGCCGCTTGCGATGCGGGGATGGTGGGTCAACTGGCGACCGAGCTGTCGTGCTGCATCGAGATAGCGGGCCTGGCCGGTCAGACGGTGGAGGTAAAGCAGTGCATGTCCGGGTTGAATGTTGTCGATGTTGAATTCGGTGATCCTGTAGTCGGCAAGACCGCCGTCGGCATCCACCTGCGCATCGACGAGCCGGGTCAGGTGGTCGAGCCAGCGCCGATCTCCTGTCGCCTCATGCAGCGTGATCAGGCCGCGATAGAGGCAGCCGTCCTCATAACACCAGGCACCAGCCTTGTAGGGTTCGTAATCGCGGGCGTAGTCGTCGAAATAGGAGATCAGCATTGGTCTTCATGGGTCCGGGTGAATGGAAGCGGGTGAGAGGCCGGCAATCCGGCTGAAATTGGTATTCTCGGCGATGATGCCGGCATGGCGCAGTTCCGGGAGATGGCAGGCCATCTCCGGCACGGCGGGTTTCGCATCGGCGTTGTAGGCTATGCTGAGGCCATCGATCGACACGGCGTCGATCGTCGCTTCCGGAAGCCCGTAGAAGACGGCTGCCGCCGTTTCGGCGCCTGAAACCTCGAGATTGCGGATCTCAATGCCCTCGATCTTCGGCGTGGTGAGGGAGACGGGCAGGGCGGTGCGGGACTGGACATAATCGGAACGGCCATCGGCGTCGCAGAAATAGAAGGCGTTGACGGCGATCGGGGTCGCGACATCCTCCATACGGCAGTCATGGACGCTGATATTCGAGACGCTTCCGCCACGGCCACGGCGTGTCTTGATGCGCAGGCCCCGGTCGGTGCCGATGAAGTGGCAGCGGCTGATCGTGACGTCGCTGATGCCCTGGCTCATCTCGCTGCCCATGACCACGGCGCCATGGCCGCGCTGCATCAGGCAGTTGCGGATCTCGACATTGCGGGTCGGCCTGTCAGGGCCGCCGCGCGGATCGCGCTTGCCGGCCTTGATCGCCACGCAATCGTCGCCGACCGAAATGTCGAGGCCAACAAGGCGAATATTTTGGCTGGATTCGGGGTTCAGGCCGTCGGTGTTCGGGGTATCAGGATGGTTGCGGATCGTCAGTCCCACCGCGAGAACATCCTCGCAGAGCACGGGATGGACGGTCCAGGAGGGGGAGTTCTGAACGGTGATTCCGGCCAGTGTGAGCTGGCGGCAACCGGACAGGAAGATTGTGCGTGGGCGTCGCGCCCCGTCGCGGGTTTCCTTCGGCCAGGTCCACCAGTCGCCACGGTCGCCGCCGCCGTCCACGATTCCCTTGCCGCAGATGGTTAGGTTCTCGCAATCGATGGCGTTCAGGAGGCTGGCGAAGCAGGCCTCCGCAACCCCTTCCCAGGTGCCGAGCACGCGTCCGTCCGGATGGCGGGCTGGTAGGATCGGGCGCCCCTCACGGGTACCGATGTCCTGCAGAACCGCACCGTCCTCGATCAGCAGCGTCATGTCACTCTTCAGGAAAAGCGGGCCTGATGTCCAGGAGCCGGCGGGCAGCCGGAGTGTTCCACCCGCCGGCACCGCGGCGATCGCGGATTGGATCGCCGTGGTATTGTCCTTGCTGTCTGGTCGCGCTCCGTGGTCGCGGATATCGACCAGGGCCGTTTCGTCGGCTGTTCGGAAGGCGATGCCACCGATCGCGGTCGAGAAGCGGTACTCGTGCTCCGGTTCGAGACCGTCGAGGGACAGCACGACCGAGGTCGCGCTGCCGGTCTTCACCGTCGTGCCGTCACCCAGCTGCAGTACCCAGGGCAACACCCGGTCGAGGGCGAACAGATGCGCATCCGCCTCGATCGTGAGGGTTGCCGTCCTAGACGATAGGTGCAGCAGCTGGATGGGGCCGTCGGTCAAGATCGTCCTCCTCAGATGCCGGTGAGTGCACTGTTGATGCCGTCGATGATCTCGGCGGCTGCGTCTTCGGCCGAAGCCTGACCATAGGCGAAGGCCTCGAAGGTGCTGTCGAAGGCTTCCGTCACGCGCGGATGCTCGTTGAGCGGCGAGACGCCGACGCCATTGCTTTCCAGCACGATCCTGTTGGCCTCGACCTGCACCGGCTCGATCGAGCCGGCCTTGGAGAGTTCTTCGAGCGCGATCTTGCTCGAAGGTACGCCACGCGTTGCACCAAGGATCTTGATCGCTTCCGGATCGTTCAGCAGGCAGTTGACGATCTCGGCGGCGGCCTTCGGCTCCTTGCTGTTCCTGGAGATAGCCAGAAGCATCGAGGGCTTGCGATAGACGCCTTCGGTCGTCGCGCCCTCGATCTGCAAGAGCTTGACGGGCACGAGTTGCTGGCCTTTCTCCATCGGGCCGGAGATCTTGCCGTAGGTGCTGTCCCACTGATAGGTGCCGGCGATCTTGCCGGCGGCCCAGGCTGGATTTTCATGCAGCGGCGCGTTGCCGCCTGCTGCCACGTCCTTCCACGACTTGATGACGCCCTGATCGACCATTGTCTGGTAGAACTGCAGGCCCTCGGCCAGTTCCTCCACGGTCCAGGCAACTTGGTTCGTCGCTGGGTCGATCAGGTCCTTGCCGGTCTTCTGCGTGGTGCGCAGGATGACAACGAGGCGGGCGTCCAGGGCGGTGCCTTCGAAGGGGAAGTAGTCCTGACCGAGCTTTTCCTTCATCACCGGCGCTGCTGCAAGCAGTTCGTCCCAGGTGGTCGGGATCGCAAGGCCCGCCTTGTCATAGGTGGTCTTGTTGAACATGAAGACGCGACCGGTGGTGGAAACGGGCAGGCCGTTCAGCTTGCCCTCGACGGTGCCACCCTTCAGATCCGTCTCCGACCACTGGCTCAAGTCGATAACGTCCTTGAATTCATTCAGATCGACAAAGCCGTCGCCGTTCTTCGAGAAGATCGGCAGCCAGGGCCAGTTGATCTGCATGATGTCGGCTTCGGTGCGGCCGGCGAGCTGCGTGGTGATCTTTTCCTGGTGGCCGGTCCAGCCGGTGAATTCCGGTGAGATTGTATGACCGAATTTTCCACCGCAGAGCTTCAGGGCTTCCTGCGTGGCGATATGGCGGTCGTCGCTGCCCCACCAGGACATGCGAAGATTGGCGGCATTGGCTGCGGTCAGGCTGGTTGCCGCAAGAAGTGCGGCGGTCATGATCAAGGTTCTCATTCTGGCTCCTCCCAAGTTGGAACGATGACGGCTTTCAGTCGGCGAGCGAGATGTTCTCGCCCGTCATGCGGTTGAAGATGTGTGCGGACCGGATGTCCGGGCTCAGCCAGACATGGTCGTCACGGATCTGCGATCTGTCGTACTGGCTGGAGGGCACGACGGCGATGACGCGTTCGCCGCCGATATCCACGTAGAGATAGACTTCGTGGCCCATGAACTCGACATGGCTGATCCGCCCCGAAAGCGTTCCTGGCGTTTCGGGCGGCGCAATCTTCAAGTGCTGCGGGCGGATGCCGATGGTCACCTCACGCGCGGCATCGCGATGAAGCCGCTGGGCAAGGCCATCCATGATCGAGAGCGTCTGGCCGGCTGTGACGAGTTCTTCGTTGCCGGTGAGTTCGGCCGCGATCAGGTTCATCTCCGGGCTGCCGATGAAGCCGGCGACGAAGGCATTGGCCGGGTGGTTGTAGAGCGTCACCGGGTCTGCCACCTGCATGATGTGGCCGTCCTTCATGACACAGATCCGGTCGCCCATGGTCATGGCCTCGGTCTGGTCGTGGGTGACGTAAATGACGGTCGCGGCCATGCCGTCGGCCTTCAGCTGCTTGTGAAGGTCGGTGATGCGCACGCGCATCGAGGCGCGCAGCTTGGCGTCGAGGTTGGACAGTGGTTCGTCGAAGAGGAAGACCTGCGGCTTCTTGATGAGGGCGCGGCCAACGGCGACGCGCTGCGCCTGGCCGCCGGAGAGCTGCTTGGGCAATCGGTCGAGCAGGGCGCCGATTTCCAGCGTGCCCGCCACCTTGTCAGTCGCCTCGTCGATTTCCGCCTGCGGACGGCGCTTGAGGCGCATGGAGAAGGAGAGGTTCTTCTTCACCTTCATATGCGGATAGAGCGCGTAGTTCTGGAAGACCATGGAGATGCCACGATCGCCGGGGGCTCGGTCATTGACCAGCTCTCCGCCGATGCGGATTTCGCCGCCTGTGATCCGTTCCAGGCCGGCGATCATGTGCAGCGTCGTCGATTTGGCGCAGCCGGAGGGGCCGACCAGGACCATGAACTCGCCGTCTTCGACATCGAGGTTGATGCCATGCACGGCACGAAAGGAGCCATAGTCTTTTTCGAGGTTTTTCAGTTGCAACCGGGCCATTGTTTTATCCCTTGATGCCGCCGGCGGAGATGCCGTCGATGAAGTATTTCTGAGCGAGGAAGAAGACGATGAGTGCTGGTAGAAGTGTCAGCACCGACATCGCCAGTACCCGGTTCCATTCGAAGGCCTCCGTTGTGTCGATCGAGAGTTTCAGCGCCAGCGACACCGGGAACTTCTCGACGGAGGAAATGTAGATAAGCGGCCCTAGGAAATCGTTCATTGTCCACATGAACTGGAAGAGGCAGACCGAAATCAGTGCCGGCATCAGCAGCGGAATGACGATGAAGACGAGGACCTGCCAGGTATTAGCGCCATCCACGCGCGCTGCTTCCTCCATGTCGCGCGGGATGGCGCGCAGGAACTGTACCAGCATGAAGACGAAGAAGGCGTCGCCAGCAAAGGCCGAGGGGACCCAGAGCGGCAGATAGGTGTCGAGCCAGCCGAGATCGCGGAACAGCAGATATTGTGGAATGCGGGTGACGACGTTCGGCAGCAGCAGCGTGGCGATGAGGGTCGCGAAGAGCAGCTTCTTGAACGGAAAATCGAAGCGGGCAAAGCCATAGGCCACCGCCGTGCAGGAGACCGCCGTCCCGATAATCTTGGGCAGCACGATCCAGAGCGTGTTCAGGAAGAAGGTGCCGAAGGTGTAGGGTGTGGAGGTCTGCCAGCCGCGGATATAACCGTCGGCGGTGGGCTTCTCCGGCCAGAAGCCGGGATTGGCAAAGATCTCGGAATTGGTCTTGAACGAGGCACCGATCAGCCAGACCAGCGGGTAGATCATGATCAAGCCGACCACCGTCAGGACGGCATAACGCAAGACGGTCGTGATCTTTTGCCGGCGCAGATCGCGGCGGTGGGCCTTGTCGGCTTCTTCGATGCCAGCGGCATAGGGGGGAAGGGCGTGGTCTGTCATGATCAGCTCCGCTTGTCGCCGGCGTAGTAGACCCAGTGGCGCGAAGACCAGAAGGCGATGAGGGTGAGCGCCATAATGATGACGAAGAGCACCCAGGCGATGGCCGAGGCATAGCCCATGTCGAAGCGCTTGAAGGCTTCGTCATAGATGTAGATCGGCAGGAAGTAGGTGGCTTTCAGCGGGCCGCCCTGCGTGATGATGTAGGGGCCGTTGAACTCCTGGAAGGCCTGGACCATCTGCATGATCAGGTTGAAGAAGATGACGGGCGTGATCAGCGGCAAGGTAATGTGGACGAAGCTCTTCCATTTGCCGGCGCCATCGATCGCGGCTGCCTCGTAGAGGCTTTTATCGATGCTCTGGAGGGCCGCGAGGAAGATCACCATGGCCGAACCGAACTGCCAGAGGCGCAGCAGGGTAATGGTGAAGAGCGCATTGGTCGGGTCGCCGAACCAGTTGACGGGCTCCAGGCCGATCATCGTCAGGCCCATGTTGACGAGGCCGACATCGGCGAACATGTAGCGCCAGAGAACAGCGATCGCGATCGAGCCGCCGAGGATCGAGGGCACATAGAAGGCCGTGCGGTAAACGTTGATGAACTTCAGCTTGTAATTCAGGATCACCGCGACGAAGAGCGCGAAGATCAGCTTCAGCGGCACCGTCGTGAAGACATAGATCAGGGTCACCCAGAGCGACTTGCGGAAGGTCCGATCGCCGGTGAAAAGCCTCACATAGTTGTCGAAGCCGGTGAAGATCGGCGCACTCATCAGATTGTAGTCGGTGAAGCTCAGGTAAAGCGAGACGACGAAGGGCAGGGCCGTGAAGATCAGGAGCCCGATGATGTAGGGCGCGAGATAGAAGAGCCCGAGGTAACGGCTGTCTCCGCTCATGCGGCACCTCCGGCTCTCGCCAAGCTTTCAGGCAGGCGATGCTGGGTAGCCGTCACCATTTCTCGGAACAGGCGGGTCGCCTTATGCTGGGGCAGGGCGGCGAAGAGCGGATCCGAGACGAAGAGCGGCAGGAGCGCATCGACGTCTTCAGACAGGACTGATGCCACGAGTGCGTTCTGCCGGTCGGCATGGGGACGGGCGAGCAGTTCAAGACCCTTCGGCAGACGGCCTGCAACGATGGGCTGGATGCCGAGTGCACTGAAGCGGGCATTGGTTTCGACGATCGTGCCCTCTGCAAAGCCGGCGAGCTGCCCCCGGTTCGGCAGGTTGACATTGCTCACATGCTCAGGCCCGCCCATCAGAGCCTTGATCTGCTCGACGATGGCTTCGTCCGAGGCGCGGGCTGGCGGCAGCTCGGCGCCCTTGTCGAGGGCATCCGCATAATCGACCTTCTCCTGTCGTTCCCGCATCCGGAACTCGACCGGGGTGAGGCCGAACTTCCAGGCGGCGTGATCATCGAGGTACCAGCTCTGCGGCAGGAACTCGACGAGGTGCCGGTCGCCCGCTGCTGCGGCGATGCCGAAGCGGAGCGAGAGGTCGAACTTAACGCGGAAGCTGTCGGTGAAGTAGCGATCGTGTTCGTTCGCGGGATCTAGCGGCGATTCCCGCCAGCCGGTCGCATGATGCTCTCTCGCGAAATCGAGAAAGGCCGGCATCATGTCGATACCGCCAACAGCGGCCCGATCAACGAAGGTGAAGTGGTTGATGCCGAGCACGTTCACCTTGGCATTGCGATAGCCGTAGAGCACTTCGCCTGCCTGGCGGTTGGCGAGGTAAGCCATGATTTTGCGGGTCTTGATCACTTCGTGACAGGAACCCCAGGCGCGGATCTGCGGGAAAACGGCATAGAGCGTGCCTGTCAGCACGGACATCGGGTTTGTCAGATTGCAGACGTAAGCCTCAGGGCAGTGGTTGGCGATGGCGCGGCCGATCTCGGCGATCATCGGAATTGCCCTCATGGCGCGGATGAAGCCGCCGGGCCCGACGGTGTCGCCGACCGACTGGCGGATACCATAGCGCTCGGGGATCGCGATGTCGTTCGCCATGTCCTCGAAGGAGCCCGGCAGGATCGAGATGATGACGATGTCGGCACCACGAAGTGCTGCCTCCAGCGTGCGTTCTGCCGTGTAGGTGACGGGCGCCCCGGTCTCGCTGCGGGCGGCATAGCGGGTGCCGATACGGGCGTTGCGTTCGGCAGCGGCATGGTCGAGGTCGTAAAGCCGGACTGTTGCCGGAACCGTTCCATCCTGGGCGAGGTCGCCCATCAGTTTCGTCGCCCAATTGAGCGAGCCGCCGCCGACATAGGCGATGGTGACGGGGCGCGTGTATTCCGTTTTCTGCATCGCAATATTCAGGGTGGACCAAGCCAAGACCGGCCCACCTCCGTGGCCTGTCTTGCCGTCTACCCTCCTCCTCCTGATATCCTCCCCGGTCTTCCCAAGTCGACCGGTCCTGTGTCTACTATCTCTTCAGACGTCTCGCGCGGAAATCGACAAAGAGGGGAAAAATGATGGACGAAACTGAAGGTAGTGTACTCAGCGGTATTCCGATGCAGGCGCTGGCGCTCAACCTGACACGCTCGACCATCCGCATGCAGCATGCGCAGACCTGGTCGATCGACAAATCGAACCGGGTGCATGACCTCGTGATCTGTCTGAGCGGTCGCGGGATTTATGAAGTCGAGGGGAAGACGGTCGAAATGGAGCCGGGTTTGGCGATGCTTTTGCCGGCGGATACGCGATTCGTCGGGCGGTCGGTTTCGGTCGAGCCGTATACCGGGATCGCGCAGCATTTCACGCTGGATCTCTTCGGTCGCCTCGACCTGATCGCACAAATGGATCTTGCCTTGTCAGTGAAGCTTGCCCGCTGGGGCATGCTGGAGAAGGTGGTCCAGCATTTTCGCGAGACGGCGCCGCCGTATTCGACGAGCCTGCAGCAGCATCATGTCTTCATGTTCCTGTTGATCGAGTTCATCGAGCAGGCCTTCATCGGCTGGCGGGAGCAATCCGTCGGGACGGTGGCTAATCCCGACCAGCTGTCGCTGGCGATCATGGTCGCCGCCAGCCAGATTGCTGCGGATCCGCTGAACGAGGCGATCACCTCGCAGGTGCTTTCGGCCGCGCCCTACAATCCCGACTATTTCAAGCGCGAGTTCCGCAAGCGCGTTGGCTGGACCATGGACAAGTTCCAGGAATTCAAACGCATGGAGCGCGCCATGGGGCTGCTCGCCGGCGGCTGTACGGTGAAGCGGGCCGCCGCTCTCTCCGGCTATGCGGACGCCTATTACTTCTCCCGCATGTTCAAGCGCTATATCGGGATCAGTCCGCAGGGATACCGGGACGCCGAACGGCGCAACCGGGAGGGCGCTTTTCCGAGGGGAGAGGAGGATGGTCAGGTGGCCTATCCATTGCCGCGTGGTTGAAAACCTGTCTTATGACTTTATCGTGGTGCACTCCTAGTTCGCATTGGTAGCTCTCAAGTAATCAATTTTCTCACTTGCCGAGTGCTGCTCAACATGTATGATAAGTTGACATAACATGTATGGGAGGAATGATGTCGCACACCGATTTCACCAATCGCTTCGCCATCGATCCGTTGACCGCTGCCGGGTTTGGCACGGATGAACTGCGCTCGAATTTTCTGCTGCCGCCGCTCTTCGTGCCGGGCCGCATCCAGCTGCACTACACGAATTACGATCGCATGATCGTCGGCGGTGCCGTGCCGCTCGCCTCGGAACTGCCGCTCGAAACCATCAAGCCGGCGGGTACGCCTGAACTGCTCGCACGTCGTGAGATGATTGCGGTCAATATCGGCGGGGCAGGCGTGGTGACGGTCGATGGAGAGCGGTTCGAAGCCGGCACCCGTGACATGGTCTATGCCGGCATGGGATCGTCGGTCTGTTTCGCCTCGGTGTCGGCGGACGAGCCTGCGAAATTCTACCTACTCAGTGCTCCGGCACACACGCAGTACCCGGCTCGGCACATCGGCATCGGTGACGCCAAGCGGCTCGATCTCGGCGCGCAGGAAACCAGCAACGAGCGCTCGATCTTCCAGTTCGTTCACCCCGAAGGTGTGAAGACCTGCCAGTTGGTGGTCGGCATGACGAGCCTTGCCAAGGGCTCGGTGTGGAACACCATGCCCTGCCACATCCATGACCGACGCATGGAGGCCTATCTGTATTTCGACATGGCGGAGAAGACTCGTGTCTTCCATCTGTTCGGCGAACCGGACGAGACGCGCCACATCATCATGAAGAACGAGGAAGCCGTCCTGTCCCCCGGCTGGTCGATCCATTCCGGGGCCGGCACGGCGAATTATTCGTTCATCTGGGCCATGGCCGGCGACAATGTCGATTACACCGATGTCGATGCGGTCGCCATCGAGGAGATGCGCTGACATCCTCTTCTTATGGTGGGGAGATAGGCTTAAGTTGGGGCATGCGGGATCGTCCATCTCGCGTGCCCTGGTTCTGTGCTTAATCTCTATTTTGGGTTGTGGTTCGGCTGGTCATTCGGATCGCTGATCCAGCACTGCCCATGCCCCAATCTGAGCGATCTTATTAAACTCATATTAGTCTTCCTTGCCCATGCTCCGTTCGATTCAGACATGGACTTCGACGACAGCAAACTTTGCTCGTCGGCGATGTCGGGGGAGACCAAGACCGTGTTCATTGACCGTATATTGTCGCGCTTTAACATTCAGACGAAGGTGCTGATTTTCATTCTGCCTTTCGTCATCAGCATTTCCGCTGTCGGCTTTACCGGACTCTACGCGTCGGGATTGCTGCAGGGCCGCATCGAAATCTCGAACAGCGTGCTGCAGTCCTTGAGCGGTTTCCGCGACGTCTCCGCCTCGATGAGCAGCTTTCTTGCCAATACGACAGAAGAGGCCAAGGCTGATCTGACCGGTCGCCTTGAGCAGCAGCGACGCGATCTGGACAGCACGCTGGCTCAGCTTGGTCCCGATGCGGACGGTCGTGTTGAACTCGAAGAAGCCGGCAAGTTGATCGATCAGGTCTTTGTCCATATCGACGATCTCTGGACGCTGCATGCTTCGGAGACCGCCCTTGTCGAGACCCTGCAGCGGGGGGGCAAGCAGGTGGTCGTTGCACAGGGACGCGTGACGGCCGCCATGGCGACCATGGAGCGCGCCGTGCAGGCGGATGACGCTGAGGCCAAGACGATGCTGCGCGACGCCGAGAGCATTCGCAGCACCGGCACTTTCCTCACCGAAACCAATTCCGCTTTCACCAAGGCCAAGACGCCGGAGGAGAAATTCGCCGTCATTGGGGAGCGCATCGACGAAATCCTTGCCCGCCAGCAGGTGCTGGCGGAAGTGCTGCCGAAGGCGAACCTGTCGGCCGCCAAGACGCTTGAGAAGATCGGCGGCGAACTGAAGGCAGCGCTCGCAAGCAACGACATGTCCGAGGATGCGATCAAGAGCATGACCGGTCAGCTGCGCAATTTTACGCAGCTCAATGCCTATCTCGGCCTTGCAGCACAGCAAAAGATGAAGGAAGCGACGATCAAGTTCGGCGAACTCGATGCACCGCTTGCCAAGGCCCAGGCTGTCATCGAAGACGGTCGACAGGTCATGGCCGCCGGCTACGCCGTGCAGATCATGATGGCCCGTTTCCTGCTGGAGCCGACCGAACAGAACCGGATGCTGCTTGAGCAGCAGTTCAACGCTGTGAAGAAGTTCCTTGCTGAACTCGACAAGACGGCCGCCGATCAGCCGATCCTGATGCAGGTCAAGAAGGATCTCGGCCCGGCTGTCGATACGATGATCGGTGCCAGCGCCGAACTCGTGAAGGTCAGCCAGGAACGCAAGGCGAGCTTCGAAGAGGCGGCTGCCGACCTTAACGTCATCTGGAGGCAGCTGACGACCTTTGCGGAGATGCAGAAGGTTTCGGCCGGGCAGGAACGTCAGGAAGCCAACTCGATTTCCATCAGTGCAACGGCGCTCGGCATCCTGATTTCCATCTTCGCCGGCATCGGGCTTGTCATGACCTTCAAGGGGCCGATCGGCCAGATCACTGGCGCCATGCGTCGCCTGGCCGAAGGTGTTCTCGATACGAAAATCAACGGCGAAGCCCGTGTTGACGAGATCGGCGAGATGGCCCGTGCGCTCGGCGTTTTCAAGCAGAACGCACTTTCGAAGATCGAAATCGAAAGCCGCAGCGAAGCCGAACGCGCTCAGGCGGAGGACGAGCGTCGCCGCAACGATCTCGAAAAACAGGAAATCGATCGCCAGATCGACTTCGCCGTCAATGCGCTGGCCAGCGGTCTCGGCCGTCTCGCCAAGGGGGATATCTCCGAGACCATCGACACGCCGTTCCACGGCCGTCTCGAGCAGTTGCGCAACGACTTCAACCAGTCGCTCGAGCATCTGCAGGATACGATGACGCAGATCCGCTCGAACACCTACATGATCCAGCGCAACGCCGCCGAAATGAGCAGTGCGGCCGATCAGTTGGCCAAGCGCACTGAACAGCAGGCCGCCTCGCTCGAGGAAACGGCAGCTGCCGTCGACGAGATCACGGTTACCGTCAAGTCGTCCGCGGAGCGGGCCGAGGAAGTAAACAACATCGTCGCCGATACCAAGGGCCGTGCCGATACCTCGTCGACGGTTGTCGGAAACGCCATCGATGCCATGGGTCGCATCGAAGACGCGTCTGGCCAGATCGTCCAGATCATCGACGTGATCGACGAAATCGCCTTCCAGACCAACCTGCTGGCGCTCAATGCCGGAATCGAGGCGGCGCGTGCGGGCGAAGCGGGCAAGGGCTTTGCGGTCGTTGCGCAGGAAGTGCGCGAGCTCGCACAGCGATCGGCGGGGGCTGCCCAGCAGATCAAAGACCTCATCCACAAGTCGAGCACGGAGGTCTCCTCCGGCGCCAAACTGGTGCAGCAGACGGGGTCTGTGCTCGCCGAGATCTCAGCCAACATCATCACGGTTGCGGACCGCGTCTCGGTCATCGCCATGGCCAGCCGCGATCAGTCGAATGCGCTGGCAGAGGTCAACTCCTCCGTCAACGAGATGGACCAGATGACCCAGCGCAATGCGGCGATGGTCGAGGAAACCAATGCCGCGACCCGTCAGCTGGCCGACGAGGCGGATGCGCTGATGCAGCTTATCAACCAGTTCAAGCTCGCGCCTGAAGGCCGCCGTCAGCAGGCCATGCACGCGCATCATCGCGCTGCCTGATTGCCGCCGATCGCTGTAAGATCATGAGCCGCCGGTCCCTGTGGGTCGGCGGCTTTTTTGCGAGCAGACAGTCGCGCATGCAAGCCGGCTTGGAAAGCTGCAGCCAGGCAGTTATCCTCGGCACGATAAGGAGCGCGCATTTGACGATTGGAATGGTACCACCCGCACGGCGATTGGCTGTGGCCCGGCGCATAATCATTGCGCTTGTCCTCGTGCTGCTTGCCGCGAGCCTGGCGCTGATGACCGTCGGCAATCGATTGATGACGCGCAAGGTCATGGACGAAGCCTCGCTCCAGGCCAACAGTGCGCTGCGACTGGCGACTTCGGCGCTATCGGGCCATCTCAGCCGCTACGAAACACTGCCAGCGCTGATCGCCGACCACGACGACATGAAGGAGCTTGTGCTCGATCCCGGCAATCCGGAGCTTCGCGACGCGACCAATCGCTACCTCAAGGAGATCAACGCTCTGCTCGAATCCTCCGACATCTATGTGATGACAATGGACGGCAACACGATCGCGGCGAGCAATTTCGACGGGGCGGCGAGCTTTGTCGGCGAGAACTTCAGCTACCGTCCCTATTTCTACGAAGCAGCGGCCGGCAAGCAGGCGCGCTTCTATGCGCTTGGCACGACATCGGCCAAGCGCGGCTACTATTTCTCTTCGCCGATCGAAGTGAACGGCGCGGTGCGCGGCGTCATCGCCTTCAAGGTCGACATCGAGGAGATCGAGACCTCCTGGCGCGGCGGTGAATACAAGATCCTGGTGCATGATCCCGAGGGAATCATCTTCATGACCGGCAACCCGGAATGGCTCTATGCCTCGGTCCTGCCGCTGACACCCGAACGTCTCGAACGGACCACCGCCTCGCGGCGGTATTCGGACGCCGTCCTGCGGGAATTGCCGATCAAGCGCGGTGCACTCGACGACCATGTGTTGATGACCATCAACCAGAGCGATGGAAATCGCGAATATCTTGTTCTGCAACATTATATGCCGGACGCTGACTGGACCGTGAAGGTGCTCTTCGACACAGGCACCATCCACGCCCAGGCGCGCACCATGCTGGTCGCCATCCTGCTCTTTCTCTGCCTCTTCGTGCTGGGGCTCGCCGTGGTCATTCAGCGCCGCGCCCGGCTGCAGGAGCGGATGCACATGCAGATCGAAGCTCAGGCCGAGCTGGAGCGGCGGGTCGAGGAGCGGACGGCCGATCTTGCGCGCGTCAATCTGCAACTGCGCCAGACCCAGGCGGACCTCATCCAGGCAGGCAAGCTCGCCGGTCTCGGCCAGATGTCGGCGGCCCTGTCGCACGAGTTCAACCAGCCGCTCGCGGCCGCCAAGACCTATGCCGACAGTGCGACGATGCTGATCGATCGCAACCGGATATCGGAGGCACGCGACAATCTTGGGCGCATTTCCAGCCTGATCGACCGCATGGCCTCGATCTCGCGCCACCTGCGCAATTTTGCTCGCAAACCGAACGAAAAGCTTGGCCCGATCTCGATCGAAGAGGTGGTTCGGGAGACGCTTGAGATCGTCTCGGCCCGGCTCGGGACAGCCGATGCCAGCCTGTCTCTCAGTTTCGAGCCCGGTCTGCCAGCAGTCCAGGGTGGGCCCGTGCGTCTGCAGCAGGTTCTGGTCAACATCCTGACCAATGCTTGCGACGCTGTCGAAGGTTTGGAGGACCGCAAGATCGAACTTTCGGCGCGGAGTTCACAGGGACGCGTCGTGATCGAGATCGCCGATCGTGGGCCAGGCGTTCCGCCGGCGATCGTCGAGCGCATCTTCGATCCCTTCTTCACCACCAAGGGCGTGGGCAAGGGGCTTGGTCTCGGTCTCTCCATTTCCTACAATATCATCAAGGATTTTGGTGGCAGCCTGACGGTCGGCAAACGGGAAGGCGGCGGCGCACTCTTTCGCATCGAACTCCTGCAGGCTGAAGCATTGAACGAGGCGGCGGAATGAATTCTGGACAGGTCTTGCTCGTCGATGACGAGGAGGAGCTGCGCTTCTCCACCAGTCAGGCGCTCGAACTGCACGGCCTGCAGGTCAAGGCCTTCGCCTCTGGAGAGGAAATCCTTTCGCGGGTCGGTTTCGGTTTCGATGGCGTGGTCGTGAGTGACATCCGCATGCCGGGCATGGACGGGATGACGCTTCTCCACCGCATCCGCGAACTCGATCACGAAATCCCCGTCATTCTTGTGACTGGACATGGCGAGGTGCAGCTTGCCGTCAAGGCGATGCGTGAAGGCGCCTACGATTTCATCGAAAAGCCGTTTGCCAGCCAAGCGCTTGCCGGTGTCGTGCGTCATGCGCTCGACCGCCGATCGCTGGTGCTCGAGAACCGGCGCCTGAGGGCGGTCGCGGGCAAGCGCGACGATATCGAGACGCGGCTTCCGGGGCGCACGCCCGTCATGGTCGACCTGCGTTACCGTGTGCGCGCCATCGGCGCCACCGAAGCGGATGCGCTGATCATCGGCGAGACGGGTGCCGGCAAGGAAGTCGTGGCGCGCAGCCTGCACGACGTCAGCGCTCGGTCGAAGGGACCGTTCATCGCGATCAACTGCGCCTCGCTGCCGGAGACGCTGATCGAAAGCGAGCTCTTCGGTCACGAGGCCGGTGCCTTTCCGGGCGCGATCCGCGCGCGCTACGGAAAGTTCGAGCATGGCCGCGGCGGGACGATCCTGCTCGACGAGATCGGCTCCATGCCCTTCGACCTGCAGGCGAAGTTCCTGCGTGTCCTGCAGGAGCGGACGATTACCCGGCTCGGGTCCAACGAGACGGTGCCGCTCGATGTCCGCTTTCTGGCGACCAGCAAGGTCGATCTCGAAAGCGAGGTCGCAGCCGGCCGGTTTCGCGCCGATCTCTTCTACCGGCTGAACGTCGCGACGCTCAGGGTGCCGTCGCTTTCGCAGCGAAGGGCCGATATTCCGCTGCTTTTCCTGCACCTGGTGCGCGAAGCCTCGGCGCGCTACGGTCGCGACGACATGGAGGTCGAGCCGGATATCTTGTCCGAGATCGCCGAGCGCGACTGGCCGGGCAATGTGCGCGAGCTAAGGAATGCTGCGGATCGCCTCGTGCTTGGCATTGAAACCGGGCTCGACGTCACGACCGATCCTGATGCATCCGCCACACGTCTTGCCGAGAAGGTGGCAGCCTATGAAAAGCAATTGATTGCCAGCGCGATTGCGGCCCATGGGGGCGCGCTGAAGCCTGTCTACGAACAGCTCGGCATTTCGCGAAAGACGCTTTACGAGAAGATGCAGAAGCACGGATTGGACAAGAATCTGGCCGTCGACGGTTGAAGCTGGGCCTGGATCTCTTGGACTTAGGTCGGCCGCGTGCACGAAATGGGTGGCTTTCCACCCATTGACCTGTCGAAATGTTACGATTTCCCCCCATGCGCGGCGTGAAAATGGCCGGGCGCGGGTGAGGGGGGCTCACACCTCGTTGCCTCCCGCTCAAGCCGAGGCTTAGCTCGCCCAAGGTCCGGCCCAGAGGAGGCGTCGGACTCTGTCACGTCAAAACATGCAGGGAGGACTTCATGAAAAAGTTCATGATCGCTATGGCTGGTGCCATGGCTCTGACGTTTGCCGCATCCGTTTCCGCTCAGGACAAGGCCGACTGGCCGGGCAGCCTGACCATCGGTACCGCCAGCCAGGGCGGCACCTACTTCATTTATGGCACGGGTCTTGCCGGCCTCATCACCGAAAAGCTGGGTGTCAACGCATCTGCTGAAGTCACCGGCGGTCCTGTCCAGAACGCCACGCTCATTGAGACCGGCGACCATCTGATGGGTCTCGTGACCATGGGTCCGGCCTACGAAGCCTGGACCGGCAACAGCGAACTTGCACCGGGTGTCGAACACAAGAACCTGCGCGCCCTGTTCCCGATGTATCAGACCCCGTTCCAGGTCGTTGCGTTGAAGTCGTCCGGCATCACGTCCGTGGCTGACCTCGACGGCAAGCGCGTCTCGGTCGGTCCTGCCGGCGGTACTGCTGCGACCTACTGGCCGCGCTACTTCGAAAGCGTCGGCGTAAAGCCGGTCATCTCCTTCTCGGGTGCCAATGACGCGACCAGCCAGGTGAAGGATGGTCTGATCGACGCCTTCGCCTTTGCTGCCGGCGTTCCGATTTCGGCCTTCGCGCAGATCGCCGCTGAAAACCCGGTCAACATCTTCGGCTTCAGCGCGGAAGAGCAGGCGAAGATCCTCGAAGCCATGCCGGAACTGGCTGCCTTCGAAGTGCCCGGTGGTCTCTATCAGGGTTTCCCTGACCCGCAGGGCACGGTCAGCCTCTGGAACTTCGCGGTCGCCAATGCCGAAATGCCTGAGACGCTTGCCTACGAGATCACCAAGCTGGTGATGGAAAACAACGATCGCATGGTCCAGATCCATGCCACGGCCTCTGAGACGATTTCCGCGAATATCGAGAAGAACACCTTCTTGCCGTTCCACCCTGGCTCGGTTCGCTACTTCGAAGAAAAAGGCATCACCATTCCCGATGATCTGAAGGGCCAGTAAAGCCCGGAACCTGCGCCTCGCGGTGCAGGCAATCGGCGGCAGCTCCGGCTGCCGCCCTCCTTCGTGCAAGATCCGGCTTCCTTATCGGGACACACCACCATGACACAAGCTGACAACATCTCAGCGCAGCAAGCCGCTGGGCCCATCGTGGCTCAGAACGTCGATGACGAGCCGGTTGCGAGCAACCAGCGGCTCCATGCAAACTGGACGAACAAGGCGATCATCGTTCTCTGCATCGCCTATACCGCCTTCCATATCGGGGTGATGAACCTCTATCCGCTCGAAACCTGGACCTATCGCCTGATCCACGTCTGCGGCGGTCTGCTTCTCGGCTTCCTGATCTATTCGGCCGTGCAATTGCCGGTCGCCGTGCCGGAGCGGGTGCGGCGCAATCCGATCGAGTGGCTTCTTCTTCTGGTGGGTGTCGGTGGCATCGGCTACGGCTTTGCCATGATCGCCTATGCCTGGGGCGCCTACTGGGTCGCCGGCATTGCGCGTCCTCCAGCCTTCGTTTTCTCGACCTATGGCCTGCCGCTCCTGGCGGGCACTGCTGCCGCGCTCCTCGCTGCCTGGTTCTTCCCCAGCCGTGACCGGACCCGCGTCGATTGGGCCGACTATGCGCTCGGCGTCGCCTCGATTGCGGTCCTCGGCTATATCCTGTTCAATGTCGGACCGCTTCGTCTGAGAGCTGGAACGGCCATGGCGCAGCCGGCGGACTTCTATGCTGCCCTGGTTGGCGTCATTCTCATCCTCGAAGTGACGCGGCGTGTCGCGGGCCTTGCCCTGGTGGTGATCGCCTCGATCTTCATTCTGTATTCCTTCGCCGGTCCCTATCTGCCCGGCTTCCTCGCCCATCGTGGATACGAGGCACGGCGCTTCTTCACCTACATCTTCACCGACCAGGGCATCCTCAGCGATCCCGTGGCGGTGTCCTCGACCTACATCATCCTGTTCATCACCTTCGCGGCTTTCCTGCAGGCGTCTAAGGTCGGCGATTACTTCGTCAACTTCGCCTTTGCGGCAGCCGGTCGTGCGCGTGGCGGTCCGGCCAAGGTTGCGGTTCTCGCGTCCGGTCTGATGGGCATGATCAACGGTACATCTGCGGGCAACGTCGTCTCCACGGGCTCGCTGACCATCCCGCTGATGAAGAAGGTCGGCTATCCCGCAAAGACATCCGCGGCGGTTGAAGCTGCAGCGTCCTCCGGCGGCCAGATCATGCCGCCGATCATGGGCGCCGGTGCCTTCATCATGGCCGAAGTCACGGGGATCCCTTACACGGACATCGTGGTTGCCGCGATCATTCCGTCGGTTCTCTACTTCGCATCCGTGTATTTCATGGTCGATCTGCAGGCGACGAAACTCGGCATGAAGGGGCTTCCGAAGGAAGAACTGCCGGTCTTCAAGGAGCTGCTGAAGCAGGTCTACCTGTTCATCCCGATCATCATGCTGATCTACACCCTGTTTGCCGGATATTCGGTTATCCGCGCTGGCACGGTGTCGATGATGGCAGCGGCCGTGGTCAGCTGGCTGACACCGCATCGCATGGGACCGCGATTGCTGGCGAAGGCCTTCGACATCGCCGCACGCATGTCGGTCCAGCTTGTCGCCGTCTGCGCGTGTGCGGGCATCATCGTCGGCGTCATCGCGCTGACGGGCGTCGGGGCTCGCTTCTCCAGCCTGCTCCTGGGCATTGCCGAACAGAACCAGCTGTTGGCGCTGTTCTTCGCCATGTGCATTTCCATCGTGCTGGGCATGGGCATGCCGACGACCGCCGCCTACGCCGTTGCTGCCGCTGTGGTCGCACCCGGTCTGGTCAATCTCGGCATTCCGGTTCTCACCGCACACTTCTTCGTCTTCTACTTTGCGGTGATGTCGGCGATCACGCCACCGGTGGCGCTCGCGGCCTATGCGGGTGCGGCGCTCTCGGGATCCGATCCGATGAAGACCTCCGTCGAGAGCTTCAAGATCGGCCTCGCGGCCTTCGTGGTGCCGTTCATGTTCTTCTACTCGCAGGCCATGCTGATGCAGGGTACCTGGCTGGAAGTCCTGCATGTGTTCGTATCGGCAAGCCTCGGCATCTACATGCTGGCGGCTGCGGTCCAGGGATGGTTCTTCGGCGCACTCGGCGTGCCGCTGCGACTGCTCCTGCTCGTCGGGGCACTGAGCATGATCAGTGGCGGACTGATCTCCGACGTGATTGGTCTGGTCGTCGGGGGCTCGCTCTTCCTCTATCAGCGCCGCTACGTCACCACGGAAGCCATTGCGCGCGGGGTGGACTGAGCGTCTCCCTGGAAACATCGATCAGAATTATGGGGGCGGCGCCGACAGGGCGCCGCCCTTTTCGTTTGCCTCACGCCGCTTTCACGCGTCACCGTGCGCCGGGCGCGAAGAGCGAGGTCCAGTTGCGAATGAACTCTTCCCGGGTGGCCCGATCCTGGGCCGCGAGCAGTGCGGGGCCGACACGGATCGGCCTGCCGATGCCGGATTCGATCAGCGAGATCGGACCGTCGACGCCCGGGGGCAGGGGGGCGTTTTCGGCAAAGTAGAAGGCTTTCTCGCGGGCCACCTTCTGGCCGCGCTCGGAAACCAGGTAATCGACGAAGCGGGCAGCGAGATCCGGCTGGGGCGAATGGGTCGGGATCATCGCGCCGCGGGTCAGGATCAGCGTGTAATCGCGGGGGACGACCACCTGCATGTCGTTGTTGCGCAGATAGCGAGCATAGGCATAGGAGCCGAGGATGTTGTAGGCGATCTTCAGTCTGCCTTCCTCGATCAGATCGAGCACTTCCTTGTTGCAACAGCTGGTCACCACCTGGGCACGGCTGAAGCTCTCCAGGAGGCGGCCGTAACTCGTCGGCGCCTGCTGGGCATCGTGGAAGGCGAGCAAATAGCCGACGCCTGACAGCTGAACATTATAGGTGCCGATCCGGGTCCAGTATTCGTCCGGCTTGCGGCGCAAGAGTTCGGCTATCTCGACATGCGAGCGGGGGACATCTTCCGGAGGCACCTGCGAGGCGTCATAGACGATGACGGCGGGCTCGAAGGCAAAGCCGAAGATTTCGTCGCGCCAGTTGGCCCAGGCCGAAACACGCTCCGTTTCCTCGGACTGGTGGGATCTGGCGCAGCCGTCATTGGCGAGCTTGACGAGATGGTCGACCGAGGAGGAAATCCACAGGTCGCCGTGGCTTCGCCGCTGACGACAGGCCAGTTCCGCCTCGCGGAAGAGATCGTTGCTGACATAGTCGTTGAATTCGACCGTCACGTCGCGCGCCGTTTCTTGGAAGTCCCGGATCAGCGGCGCAATGACATCGGCATCGGTCACCCCGTTGATGACAAGCTTCGTTCGTTCCGAGCCGGGTGCGGGAAAGACCGAGCGCTCCCCCTCAAGGGCGAGTGCCGAGGTCGATGCCAGGGTGGCCGCCAGCAGGCCGCCGACAAGGGTGCGGAATTGCGTTGAAAGGCTCATATGGTCGGCCTCGCATCAATCAGGGGGAGCTCGAGGAAAACGGTGAAGCCCGTCTCTGGCGTGCGTTCGCGGAAGGCCAGTGCACCGTTCAGCGTCGTTGCCACCTCAGAGGCGATGGCGAAGCCGAGGCCGGAACTGCCTTCGCCTGACTTCGATGAGACGAAGCGTCGGGTCACTTGCGCCCAGTCCTGGGCCGGGATGCCGGGGCCATCATCTTCCACCTCGACCAGAACGAAATCGCCCCGGCGGATCACGCGCACCGCAAGGCTCGACACCACGCCGTGGCGCAGCGAGTTGTCGATGACATTGACGATCGCTTCGCGCAGGCTCAAGCCATCGCCGAGCACCATCAAAGGCTCTGGCGGCGCCTCGAAGGAGACGACGATGTCAGGGTCGATGGTGATCGGCACGGCGGCGCGGAAGGCTTTGCGCGCGACATCGACGACGTCGATCGGCGAGAGTTGCACGGAATCGAAGCGGTGGATGACCATGGCATGGTTGAGCAACTGCGTGGTGAAGCGCGCGAGCTCCGATGCCCGGTTCTTCACCCGGTCGAGGTGGCGGCGGTCATTCTCCGAAAGAGCCTCTTCGTTGATCAGGCTGACCTGGGCCGATAACGCCGTCAGGGGCGTGCGGATCTGATGGGCACTGTCGGCAATGAAACGCTGCAACAGCTGCAATCGGTCATCCAGCCGGCCCATGAAGTGGTTGATGGACTCCACGAATGGGGAGATTTCGCGAGGCACGTTTATAGCGAGCGGTGTCAGATCCTGGCTGTCCCGGCGGCGAAGCGTGTCGCCGAGTGCATCGAGCGGTCGCAGCGAATAGCGCACGGCAACAATGGTCCCCCCGAGCGCAAGCAGGCTCATGACGCCGACAAGTACCAGGGCGCGGGTCGTCAATTCGGTCGTCAGTGCCTGACGGGCCTCGATGGTCTGGGCGATCAGGACCTTGGCCCAACCACCGAGCGAGGGATCGGCAATCGCGCGGCTGGCGGCCACCATGCGCACCGGCTGATCGCGAAAGCGTGACGTCTGGAACAGGACCTCGGTGCGGGCATTGGCAATGTCTCCAGGGAACTCCAGGTCCTCATAGCCGGTCAGCGTCGAAGCGTCGGGTGCCATGACGCGGTAGAAGATCTTGTCTCGCGGTGCGAGGCCGAGCAGTTCGAAAGCGCTCGGCGGCAGGTTGACCGCGATGCGGCCTTCTTCGACCACCAGACTGTCGAGGATCTGGATTGCCGCGCCCTGCAGGAGCCGGTCATAGGCCTCGTCGGCCGCCGCACGAGCATAAAGCCACGCCGCCGTCATCAGGATCGCGGCGCCACCCGCCAGCACGATTGCAACGCGGATGACGAGGCGTGCGAAGAGGGAGCGCCTAGTCCTCTGCATCGGACACCAATTGATACCCCACACCACGCACGGTCACGATACGCGCCCTGGCGCCTTCAAGCTTCTTTCTCAGGCGTCCGACATAGAGCTCGATGGCATTCGGGCCTGCAGGTTCGTCGAAGCCGAAGAGCTGGTCGAGCAACTGGTCCTTGCTGAAGACGCGTCCCGGACGGCTTGCCAGGATTTCGAGCAGGGTCATTTCGCGGCGCTTCAGCTGGACTTCGCGGTTGCCGACCTTGACCGTACGCTGGGTGCGGTCGAGCAACACGTCACCACAGGCAATCACGTTGGTCGCCTCGCCACCGGCATGTCGCCGCAGCAGCACGCGGGCACGGGCTTCGAGTTCCCGGAAATCGAAGGGTTTCACCAGGTAATCGTCCGCGCCGAGGTCGAGGGCGCCGACGCGGTCGTCGATTTCCGAACGAGCCGTCAGCACAAGCACAGGCACGGTCGAGCCCTGGTCGCGCATCCGCTTCAGGATCGAGAAGCCATCCATGCCCGGCAACATGACATCCAGGATCACCAGATCATATTCGGTGAAGTCGAGGATCTCGGAGGCCGCACGGCCGTTCGTCTCCCAATCGACCGTATGGCCGATGGTTTCAAAGCGGCGAGAGATGGCCTCTCCAACGTCGAGCGTGTCTTCCACGAGCAGAATGCGCATGGCCGGACGCTCGCATGTCTGACTGCCGCGATCAAGGTGAGGTAACGCTTGCATCGGCCGGGGGAAACGCGATCTGAGAGCTTTCCCGTCCAATTACTTTCGAACGCGACGTTCAATCGAGCAACGCGGCCGCCAAGGGCTTCGTTCGATGTCCTCTGCAGGTTCCGATGTTCGGCTGCTCGAGCCTCGTCTCAGGCCTGCGCCTCCATGGAAACCAAGGCTTCCGCAGGCGGTGATTTCATGGCTTCGATCAGCGATGCCATGATCGCGCTGCGAAGCGCATAGGTGTTCGCGGTGGTTTTCTTGTGATCCAGCCTCTGCGCCGCGACAACCAGATTTGCGCCTTGCTGCATGACGATCTGCTGAGCCCGGACCATCGCCCAGGTCTCAATATCAGTCTGTTCCCTCATGTCCGCATCCCCAGCTAAGTCATTTAGCCCGCGAGGCTTTCTCGAATCAGCCTCATATTCGAGGATATCCTATTATTTAAATTGATTAAATGAGGTACCCAAAAAAGGTCATGAAATAAGGACGATGCTGGTTGATATTTTAAGAGTGACCTGTGTAGCCGCCTTCAATCTTCCTTAAGAGCCCCACGCTTTAATGCATTCCTCGGCTTCAAGGAGACAACATGACCTGCCAAGGTTGCAAGAATGGGGCTGCGTTTAGCTCCACGTTCACGATGGCCTTCCAGCCGATCATGGATACGCGTCGCGGAGAGATTTTCGCACATGAAGCGCTTGTGAGAGGCGCTGACGGGAGCGGGGCAGGTTCCGTCCTGTCCCTGGTCGATCCCGACAATCGCTATGCGTTCGATCAGCAGTGTCGCGTGCGAGCCATCGAGCTGGCGGCTCACCTCTTTCCGCGCAGCAACATGCCGCATCTGTCAATCAACTTCATGCCCAATGCCGTTTATGAGCCGCGCGCCTGCATCCGACAGACGCTGGAGACTGCCCGGCGCACCGATTTTCCGCTCGATCGTATCATCTTCGAATTCACCGAAGTCGAGAAGCTCGACACGGCGCATCTGCTCAACATTCTCCGGAGCTACCGCGAGATCGGCTTCAAGACAGCGATCGACGATTTTGGCGCGGGCTATTCCGGGCTCAATCTTCTGACCCGTTTCCAGCCTGACCTTGTGAAACTCGACATGGATCTGATCCGGGGCATCGATACCGATGCGGTCAAGCAGGTCGTGGTCCGGCGGACACTCGACATGCTGCGCGATCTCGGCGTCACCGCCGTCTGCGAGGGTGTGGAGACGGCTGGCGAGCTTCAGGTGTTGACGGAACTCGGCGTGGATCTGATCCAGGGCTATTACATCGCCCGTCCGACCTTCGAGGGACTGAGCCCGGTTTCCCCGGCGCTTGCGGCCTGATCGAGGCCAGGCCGTTTCAAACAAGGAGGGGCCGCCTGCGACAGGCGGCCCCTTGCGTTTTTGCGAAAGCGGATCTCAGAAGTCCATGCCGCCGGCCGGCATCGCCGGGGCTGCGTCCTTCTTCGGCTTCTCGGCAATCATCGCCTCAGTCGTGATCAGGAGGCCAGCAACGGAGGCTGCATCCTGAAGGGCCGTGCGGACCACCTTGGCGGGGTCGATGACGCCCTGCGCAAAGAGATCTCCGTATTCGCCGGTCTGGGCGTTCCAGCCATAGGCGAATTCGGGCTTCTCACGCAGCTTGCCGACGATGATCGAGCCTTCGGCGCCGGCATTCTCAGCGATCTGACGGACCGGGGCCTCGATCGCACGACGGATGATGTCGATGCCGACGCGCTGGTCTTCATTGGCGGTCTTCAGGTTTTCGAGCGCCTTGACCGAGCGCAGCAGGGCGACACCGCCACCCGGCAGGACGCCTTCTTCGACGGCGGCACGGGTTGCGTGCAGGGCGTCGTCGACGCGGTCCTTCTTTTCCTTCACTTCGACTTCCGTCGACCCGCCGACGCGGATGACGGCAACGCCGCCGGCAAGCTTGGCCAGGCGCTCCTGCAGCTTCTCGCGGTCGTAGTCGGAGGAGGTTTCCTCGATCTGCGCCTTGATCTGGGCCACGCGGCCGTCGATCTGGCTCTTGGAGCCGGCACCGTTGATGATGGTGGTGTTTTCCTTTTCGATCGACACCTTCTTCGAACGGCCCAGCATGTTGAGGGTGACGTTTTCGAGCTTGATGCCGAGGTCTTCCGAAATCACCGTTCCGCCGGTCAAGATGGCGATGTCCTCGAGCATGGCCTTGCGGCGGTCGCCGAAGCCGGGAGCCTTGACGGCCGCGACCTTCAGACCGCCACGCAGCTTGTTGACGACGAGGGTGGCGAGCGCTTCGCCTTCGACGTCTTCCGCGATGATGACGAGCGGCTTGCCCGACTGGACCACGGCTTCAAGCACCGGCAGCAGAGCCTGCAGGTTCGACAGCTTCTTCTCGTGGATCAGGATGTAGGGATCGTCGAGCTCGACGCGCATCTTCTCCTGATTGGTCACGAAATAGGGGCTAAGATAGCCGCGGTCGAACTGCATGCCTTCGACGACTTCGAGTTCGGTTTCTGCGGTCTTGGCTTCCTCGACGGTGATCACGCCGTCATTGCCGACCTTCTCCATCGCTTCGGCCAGATAGCGGCCGATCTCGGTATCGCCGTTGGCCGAGATGGTGCCGACTTGGGCGATCTCGGCATTGTTGGAGATCTTGCGCGCATTGGCCTTCAGCTCCGCGACGACGGCTTCGACGGCAAGATCGACACCACGCTTGAGGTCCATCGGGTTCATGCCGGAGGCGACGGCCTTGGCGCCTTCCTTGACGATGGCCTGGGCGAGAACGGTCGCGGTGGTCGTGCCGTCACCGGCGAGGTCGTTGGTCTTGGACGCAACTTCCCGCAGCATCTGCGCGCCCATGTTCTCGAACTTGTCTTCCAGTTCGATTTCCTTGGCGACCGAAACGCCGTCCTTGGTGATGCGGGGCGCGCCAAAGGACTTGTCGATGACGACATTGCGACCCTTGGGACCCAGCGTCACCTTCACGGCATTGGCGAGGATATCGACGCCACGCAGCATCTTCTCGCGGGCATCGGTGTTAAACTTCACTTCTTTTGCAGCCATGGTTCACTCCTCAATAAAGCAAATGATGACCGATTTGGATCAGGCGGCTTTCTTTTCGGCAGCCTGGGCTTCGATGATGCCCATGATGTCGGCTTCCTTCATGATCAGCAGCTCTTCGCCGTCGATCTTGATTTCGGTGCCGGACCATTTGCCGAAGAGAACGCGATCACCGACCTTCACGTCGAGGGCGACGATCTGGCCGTGATCGTTGCGGGCGCCGGGGCCGACGGCGATGACCTCGCCTTCCTGCGGCTTTTCCTTGGCAGTGTCGGGAATGATGATGCCGCCCTTGGTCTTTTCCTCGGACGAAACGCGGCGGACGACGATGCGGTCGTGCAGCGGACGGAACTTCATGTTTTCCTCCTGGACAAACAAAATGGAACGTCCCCAAAGGCCGGACCGGATAAGGTCCGGACGGGTTGCCGGACCCTTTCCTGGCATCCGGCGCGCGATGATTTGGTTTTTCCGATTTTATCTTTCAAGAGGATCGCGCGAAAAAATCAGCACTCTTGTGTGCCTGCTGCTAACAGTCTGAATTTCAATCACAAATTCAAGTCGCCTCTTGCCAGATCGCGAATTTTTGTCAAACTTTTTATCGTCGATGTTCACGAGGGAAACCGCATGAAATCTTCCAATGACTTCACCCTCCAGATGGAGGGCTACGGCCTAACGACCGCACACATCCTGTACCGCATGCCAGACTTCCGCTCGGTGCTGCAGACGTTCCTCTGGCAGGACTACGATCTGGCTCCCGACTTCCCGCAGATGACGAAGTTTCTGGATTTCTGGCGAGCCAATCTCGACGGTGACCTGCATTCCGTGCGCTTCAGCCACAAGCGGCTGATTGGCCCGAACGAGTGGCGCAAGGTGGACGGAGAATTCAACCTACACTGAGGATCCTGGATCCACCGGGACGACGGGAACAAGGCAGGCTGGTGGGCGTTGGTCCGGGTCGGACACCCCACCCCCAAGGATGCCAGCATGCCCTTTCCCGTTTCGACCTACCGTTTGCAGTTTCGCGGCGGCATGGACTTCGACCGCGCCATCGGGCTCGTCCCCTATCTCAAGCGCCTCGGCATTACCCATCTCTACGCGTCGCCCGTGTTTGCCGCGACCGATGGCTCGACGCATGGCTATGACGTGACCGATGCCAATGTCATCGATCCCGTGCTTGGCGGCCGGGAGGGGCTCGAACGGCTGACTGCCGCGTTGAAGGCCGAAGGTCTCGGCCTGATCCTCGACATCGTGCCGAACCACATGGCAGCCAGTTTGGAGAACTCCTGGTGGCGCAGCGTCATCGAATGGGGCGAGGCGAGCCGCTACGGGCACTATTTCGACATCGACTGGAGCCAGCGGCTCACGCTTCCGTTTCTCGGCAAGCCGTTCGAGCAGGCGGTGGTGGATGGAGAGATCTCGCTCACGCTCGATGCTGACCAAGGGGGGCTCGCGCTCGCCTATTTCGATAGTCTCTATCCGCTGAACCCATCGACCTATCCGGCGGCTCTCGCCAGCTGCGAGAATCCCATGGCCGCACCGCTCTCGGATCTCGGGCGCCAGGCGACAGCCGGGGAGGAGGCCGAGTTCCATAAAGCCGTCGTTTCGCTTTGCCGCGAGCAGGGTTGCGACGGGCTGCTCGAGGAGTTCCGGGCGAAGGCGCAGGAACATGAGTTTCTGCTCTTTCTCCACGACCTCCAACCTTTTCGCCTGATGCATTGGACGGAAGCCGCCAAGGGCCTCAACTATCGGCGCTTCTTCGAAATCGCCGGCCTGGTCGGTCTGCGCGTCGAGGCATCCGACGTCTTCGAGGCTGCCCATCGGACGGTGCTGGAGCTGGTGCAAGCCGGCCAGGTCGACGGCTTGCGCATCGACCATGTCGATGGTCTCGCAGATCCTGGCCGCTACTTGCAGCAGCTGCGCGACGCTGTCGGGCAGGACATTCCAATCTATGTCGAGAAGATCCTGGCAACGGGAGAGGATCTACCGAAGAGCTGGCCCGTGCAGGGCTCGACCGGCTACGAATTCATCGCGGCCCAGGTTCCGGTTCTGCTGGATCCCGCAGGCTTCCTCGCCATGCGTCAGGCCTATACCGGGATCGCTGGGGAACAGACGCCCGTTGCGGACAAGATGCGTGAGGCGAAGCTTCGTATGATCCGGGTCAACTTCGCCGGTGAGGTGAAGGCCCTGGTCGGGCAGGGCGCCGATTTGCTCCGGCTCGACGAGGAGACGATGAACCGCGCCCTGGAAGAGCTTCTCCTCGCCTTCCCACGTTACCGGACCTATGCAGCCCAGGGAGAAATGAGCACCGAAGATCGAGAACTCATCGATCAGGTGCTTGAAGACGCGAAACCTCGACTGGACGAGATGGCAGCTGATGCGGCCTGGTCCATCGCCGATCTTCTGAAAGGCGAAGGGCGCCTTGCGGGTGGGGGCGTCGGAACCGATCTCTTCCGTCGCCGCTTCCAGCAGCTGACCGGGCCGTTGATGGCGAAGTCGCTCGAGGACACGTTGTTCTTCCGCCATGTCGAGTTCCTGGCCCTGAACGAGGTCGGCGGAGAGCTGGAGCCGGAAGAGGGCGGCCTCGATCATTTCCATGCCGAGATGCAGCGGCGTGCAAAGACGCAGCCATCAGGGCTTTCCGCCTCCTCGACCCATGATACGAAACGCGGCGAGGATGCCCGCGCACGTCTCTTCGCTCTTGCCGAGGATGCGCCCCGCTTTGCGGGCCTGATCGAGGGATGGCGGAAGGCGAATCGGGATGCCGTCATCGACGTCGACGGCAAGCCCGCGCCCGAAGCCGAGGTGGAGTGGATGATCTTTCAGGCGCTGATCGGTCACTGGCCGGTCGATCTCACGGCGGACGATCGCGAAGGGATCGCCGATTTCGCCGAGCGCATCTCAGCCTTCGTGGAAAAGTCTTTGCGCGAGGCAAAGCTGCGGACGGATTGGAACGAAGTGGATGAGACCTATGAGACCGCCGTGAAGGACTATGTCCGGACGCTGCTTCTCGACAGGCCTCACTTCGTCACCGAGTTCGTGCGCGAAATCCAGCCGCTGATCTGGGCGGGTTTGACGAACGGCCTGACCCAGACCGTCATCAAGCTCACAGCACCTGGCGTTCCCGACATCTATCAGGGAAGCGAAGCACTCGATTTCAGCTTCGTCGATCCGGACAATCGGCGTCCGCCGCCCTTTGAGACCCTGTCTGCCTTCGATCCAGAGGCGCCGATCTCATTCAATGACCCGCGTGCGCTGGCGGAGGGTTGGCTGAAACAAGCGGTCGTCGGCCGAGGCCTGTCGCTTCGCAACCGGCATCCTGAGCTTTTCCTCCAGGGGCGGTATCTGCCTTTGACGATCACGGGTCCCCGCCAGTCACAGGCCGTGGCGTTTGCGCGGGAAATAGACGGTGCCGCTTCGATCACGGTCGCCTGCCGTCTGCCGATCGCCATGCTTCAGGCGGGCGAGGGGCTGACGTCGGAGCAGTTCTGGGGCGATACGATTGTGGAAATGCCGGAGGCTCTTGCGGGGCATGGCTGGACGGAGATCTTGTCTGACCGCCTGCTTTCCGCAGGGAATGGCCTTCTGATGCGAGAGTTGATGGACGGGCAGACGATCGCTCTGCTGATTTCAGGAGCCGGCTGAGCGGCTCCCCTTCAAAGTGGATCCAGACGGTGGATCTGGCGATCCGTTCCGCCGGCGGCGGCCATCCGTTTGTCGGGACTATCAGGCGACGGCGGATCTCGCTCTTGGCAGGAAGCTCACCATCTGCTTGCGCGGGTTTGAACATTGGCGCATGCCGGCCTCGTCTGCCGCCGCGATGAAGGCGCTGCGTGCCAGCTCGGCGGCACGAGCGCCACGCAGGGCGTTGCGGCAAAGCCGCAGGGCGCGTTCATAGGCCGGGCCGCGTCTTGTCGGCCACTCCGCGTCGAGAAAATCAAGCGCATCATACGCGTTCAGAAAGCGCCTCGTCAGCCCACAGTGCAGTTCCAGTTCGACGGGTACGTTCCAGGTGAAATCGGCTTCTGTCATGCCTTCCTCCGTTTGGCCCCAGCAACTCGGAGGTGGGTCAGGAAGTTCCCGGATTTCGATCAAATAAAAATGTTATGATATTGATTTTTCTGTTGCACTTCGCGTTTGCGATTCTCGGCGTTCAAGCCATGCCGTGGTCGCGTCACCGGCAAGCTGGCTTGCCTCAACCACGTTCTTCCCGCCCAGCACGGTGTGCAGCAGACTGCCGCTGAAGGTGTCGCCGGCACCGATCGTGTCGCGCACGGTAACGCGCCGGCCGAGGGTCACTCGCGTTTCCGTGTTTCCGTCATAAACCGAGATGGCGCCGGGACCGTCCGTCATCACCAGATGGGTGAGCCGATTGCTCGCGAGCCTCCTTGCCTTGCCCCAGACATCGGCGATGGGAATGTCGGGCAAATCGGCTTTCGAACCGACCATGATATCGGCGGCACGGAGCTCGCCCTCGCGTAGCGGCAACTGCGAGATGACCAGCGGCGCGCGGTTCAGGGAGGCGAGAATGGTGTCCGGCAGTTTGGGTGCGTTGACGTAGAAGGCGTCGGCCGCAATCTCGTGATCGAGCATGAACGTGCGGGAGAGCCGTCGCTCGCTGGAAAGGATGGTCCGCTCGCCAGTCGGGTCCAGCAGGATGTCGGCGAAATCCGTCTCGCCGTCACGTCGTGCAATCAGCGACGTATCGAAGCCCGCATCCTGCAGTTCCGCAAAGGCGTTCTCGCCATGGATGTCGGACATCAGGTTCGAGAGGAGTGCCACGTCGTGTCCGAGGTCGAGCAGCCGCCGCGCGGTGAAATATCCGCCGCCGCCGAGCCGTGTCTCCCGCGATGACCAGGCAATCCGGCCACCGGCACGCAGCGGCTCGGTCAGGCGCCAGATGCGGTCATGGTTGATGTGGCCGATGACGACGATCCGCTTCCTGCCTGTCTTGTTCATACGGAAGCTTCCTCCGGTGCGGGGCGGCTGGTTTCGCGCAGAATGAGTTCGACTGGCCAGAGTTCTTGAATGTCGCTGGCTTGTTGGCCCGCGAGTATCTGCAGGAGGAGATCGGCGATGCGCTTGCCGGCAGCCCGGATCGAGGAGCGCGTGGTCGATAGTGGCGGCACCATGTTCTCGGCGGTGAGATAAGGAAAGACATCGTCATGGGCGACGACCGAAACATCCCGGCCGATCACAAGGTTCATCGATCGCGCCGCGCGATAGATGCCGAGGGCCGTCATCATCGATCCTGCAACGAAGGCGGTCGGCTGCGGGCGTTGTTTGAGCGCGGAGCGGGCAAAACGGAAACCGATTTCGTCGGTGAAGTCACCATGACTGACAAGCTTTGGATCGAACGGGATTCCGCGGTCGGTGAGGGCTTGTCTATAACCCTTTAGACGATCCAGCGTGAAGGTCAGCCCCTCACGACCGTTCAGCAAGGCTATGTGCTTGTGACCGAGGTCGAGGAGGTGCTCCGTGCTTTGTCGGATCGCGCCCTCATTGTCGATGTCGAGCCAGGCATGCGGCACATCGGTCACGGAACGACCATGGACGATGAAGGGCAGCTTCAATCGGTCAAGCAGGGCGATGCGCGGGTCATTCGGCAAGGGGGAGTGGATGACGACAGCATCGACACGACGGCTCTCGGCCAGTCTGCGGTAGAGCTGCAACTCGTCACCGGGATCGTGCCCGATCATCGGCGTGATCAGGATGTCGGTGTCCTCGCTGCTCAGGCGGTCGGCCATGCCGCTGATGAATTCGGAGAACTGGTAGTCGCCGGCCTTGGTCATGACCACGCCGATCGCGCCGGCCCGACCCGTCGCAAGCCGGACCGCATTGATGTTGGGCCGATAGCCGAGACGTGCCGCCTCTTCCATTACCCGTACGCGGGTGGAGGCGCTCACCTCAGGATAGCCACTCAGCGCGCGGCTGACTGTGGTCGGTGACAATCCGATCTCTCTGGCAAAGTCCTTGAGCTTCATCCGTTCGCCTGCACCTTCGCGAGGCTATTGCTGCCCGCCCACGGCTTATGTCATGCGTCGGCGCATTGTGGCAATTCTTGTATCGCGATGTCAAAGCGCTTCCAAAATATGGGAGCTGCCCAGTGTCTCACAGATCGCGATATGTGTCCGTGGAGAACATAAATCCTGACATAGAGGCTGTTTGACACCCAAGCTACCAACTGCAAGTGTGGCTCTTCAAACCGCTTTCAAATTTTCCGCTTCGTGCCCTAGTTTCGTTTTGATTCATTCCTAGTTCTGACGGAACGATGGGTCTCGTCGAGGCTTTTCTGATGGCCGGTTGACTGGCGCTAACCAAGGAGAATTCAGATGACGATCAGAACGGTTGTCTGGGGTGAAAACATTCACGAGCGCGAAAACGATATTGTCCGCGGGATCTATCCCGACGGCATGCATGCGACGATTGCCGCGGCTCTGAACACTGACAGCGAAATCGAGGCAACGACGGCCACCCTGCAGGAGCCGGAGCATGGCCTTTCAGAAGCCCGGCTGGCCGAGACCGATGTGCTCGTCTGGTGGGGCCACAAGGCACATGGCGAGGTCTCCGACGAGATCGTCGAACGGGTCGCAAGCCGTGTCTGGGAAGGCATGGGGTTGCTTGTTCTGCATTCCGGCCATTTTGCCAAGCCCTTCAAGCGGCTGATGGGCACGCCCTGTGCTCTCAAATGGCGCGAGGCGGGTGAGCGTGAGCGGATCTGGACGGTCAATCCCGGCCATCCGATTGCAGCCGGCATTCCGGAGAACTTCGTGCTGGAAAACGAAGAGATGTATGGCGAGTTCTTCTCCGTTCCGGAGCCGCTGGAAACGGTGTTCATCTCGTGGTTCGCCGGCGGCGAGATCTTTCGCTCGGGTCTCACTTGGCGCCGCGGTGCGGGCAATATCTTCTATTTCCGGCCGGGTCACGAGACCTATCCGACCTATCACGACGCGACCGTCCAGCAGGTGCTTCGCAACGGTGTGAAGTGGGCCTACAATCCGATGTCGCGCTATTCGGCCGTCCATGATGCGCCGAATGTCCCGGTCGAACAGGCGCTCGAGCCGATTACCGAGCGCGGTCCGCGCCTGCACCAAGCCGGTGAGGAAGGCTACAAATGAGCACTGCCCCTATACGCCTGCTGATCCTTGGTACCGGCGGCATGGCAAATACCCATGCCATGAACTTCTCGACCATTACCGATGTGCAGCTTGTCGCGGCTGTTGATCTCGATATGGCGACGGTGCGCGCCTTTGCCGCCCGGCACAATATTCCCCACACCTTCACCTCGCTGGAAGAGGCGATCGCCTGGGGCGAGTTCGATGCGGTCACCAATGTCACACCGGACAAGGTGCATTATCCGACGACGCTCAAGCTTCTCGCTGCCGGCAAACATGTCATGTGCGAGAAGCCGCTGGCCGAGAACTATGCCAAGGCCGACGAGATGGCGACGGCGGCGGAAATGTCCGGTCTCGTCAACATGGTCAACCTCACCTATCGCAATGTCGCGCAGGTGCAGAAGGCAAGGCAGATGGTCATCGGTGGCGAGATCGGCAAAGTCCGCCATATCGAGGCCTCCTACCTGCAGAGCTGGCTCGTCTCCAAGGCCTGGGGCGACTGGTCGACCGAAAGCCAATGGCTCTGGCGCTTGTCCACCAAACACGGCTCGAACGGCGTGCTGGGCGATGTCGGTATCCATATCCTCGACTTTGCCGGTTACGGTGCTGCGACCGACATCGACCATGTCTTTGCGCGGCTGAAGACCTTCGACAAGGCGCCTGGCAACAGGATCGGCGAGTATGATCTCGATGCCAATGACAGCTTCACCATGACGGCGGAGTTCACCAATGGCGCGATGGGCGTGGTTCACGCCAGCCGCTGGGCGACGGGGCATCTCAACGAGTTGCGCCTGCGGGTCCATGGCGACAAGGGCGCGTTGGAGGTCATCCATCGGCTCGACGGCTCAAGTCTTCGGGCCTGCCTGCAGGAAGATGTCGAAAAGGCCGTCTGGCGGGAGATCGAGGTCGATCCGGTCGAGACGAACTATCAGAAGTTCATCACGGCGATCCGCTCCGGTTATGGCCAGGAGCCGAGCTTCCGGCATGCCGCAAATCTGCAGAAGATCCTCGATCTTGCCATGCTGACGGAAGTCGAGCGGCGCGAGCTGGCGGTCTAGTCTCAGCGATCGAAACGGAAAACGCCGCCCGAGGAGGTTCGGGCGGCGTTTCCATTCTGCGTGACCTTACGGTTACGCGGGAGCTCTTGCGTCTCAGTAGCTGACGGTAACGGCCGACTTGTCCTTGGCGGACTTGACGGCGGCGTCAGCGAGGGCTAGCGCAATCAGGCCGTCTTCCGCCGAGGGTGCCATCGGCGTGCCGTTGTCGAGCGCGTCGATGAAGGCAGAGATTTCAGCGGCATAAGCTGCCGTGTAGCGAGTCATGAAGAAGTCGTGCAGCGGCGGGCGGGTATAGCCGTCCTTGTTGGCGACCTCGATCGAGACCGGGCGCTGGTTTTCGGCCGAGACAGAACCCAGCGAACCATGAACCTCGATGCGCTGGTCGTAGCCATAGGAGGCGCGGCGCGAATTGGAGATGATCGCCTGGCGGCCGCTCTTCGTCGTCAGGATCAGCGAGGCGCTGTCATAGTCGCCGAGTTCGCCGATCTTGGGGTCGACGAGAACCGAAGCCGAGGCCTGCACCGTTTCGATTTCCTCGCCGAGCAGGAAGCGGGCCATGTCGAAGTCATGGATGGTCATGTCGCGGAAGATGCCGCCGGAGACCTTGATATACTCGGCAGGCGGCGCGCCCGGGTCACGGCTGGTGATCGTGACCATCTCGACCTTGCCGATCGAGCCCTTGTCGATCTCCTTGCGCACGGCCTGGAAATGCGGGTCGAAGCGGCGGTTGAAGCCAAGCATGACCTTGCCGCCGACGGCGCGCACGGTCTCGAGGCAGGCCTTCGCACGGGCAACATCCAGATCGATCGGCTTTTCGCAGAAGATCGCCTTGCCGGCCTTGGCGAAGCGTTCGATCAGGTCTGCATGGGTGTTGGTCGGCGTGCAGATGATGACGGCATCGATGTCCTTGTCGGCCTCGATCTCCTCGATCGTCTTCACCGCGCAGCCGGTCTGGGCCGCGATGGCGTTTGCGGCGTCCGCGAATGCATCGGCAACTGCGACGAGTTTCGCGCGCTTGTCTTCCGCGATTGCCTTGGCATGCACCTTGCCGATGCGGCCGGCGCCCAGAAGTGCCAGTCTCGTGAGCATGTTCATTTCCTCCCTGTCGCGCCTTTGTCTCTCATCGAGAGGAGGCGATCGTGATGTCGTTGGACGCTCCTGATGGTGGCGCCTGAAAGCTGTTCCATTTCGCGCTGGCAAATGCCGCGTTTTGGAATATATGTTCCATTTTGCTAGATCGTGATACGATTTCTGTCAAGCGGGACGATGTGTCCGGATGAGGGTAGGGGAGCGAATGAGCGAGAGCGGTGGACCGCAGACGATCAAGGACTTTGAAGATCGGCTGTTGGAAGTTTCCGGCAGCCTGCCCAAGCGGCTCAAGCAATGCGCCGATTATGTCGCTGCCAACAAGGATCGCATTGCGGTTTCCACGGTGGCGGAGATGGCGGATGGTGCGGGCGTGCAGCCGTCCGCCTTCATGCGCTTTTGTCAGATCATGGGCTTCACAGGCTTTTCGGAGATGCAGAAGCTGTTTCGCGAGAGTTTCGTCGGCGGCTGGCCTGACTATTCCACGCGTCTTCAGCACTTGCGGGATAAGGCCGAGGGATCGCCCTCCGCCCTTCTCGCCGAATTCGTCGAGGCGGGGCGGCTTTCGCTGGAAAATCTCGTCAAGACCGTTGATCCTCAGGCGATGGAGGTGGCCGTCAAGCAGTTGTCCGAGGCGCGCATGATCCACATCATCGGTCTGCGCCGCTCCTTTCCGGTCGCGAGCTACATGGCCTATGCCTTCGAGAAGATGGGTGTGCCGGCCATGTTGCACAGTGTCGTCGGGCGGCTCGACAATCATCATGCCATCCGGGAGGGCGATGCTCTGCTTGCCGTCACTTTCTCCCCCTATTCCGCCGAGACGCTTGAGCTGGTCGAACAGGTCAGGGCGCGCGGCATTCCTGTCGTCGCCGTCACCGACACGGTGGTCAGCCCGCTGCGCCGCATGGGGGCGACGCTTCTGTCCGTCTCGGAAGTGGATTTCGGCGCCTTCCGGTCTTTGTCGGCGACTTTGTGTCTTGCGATCACGCTGTCCGTCGCTGTCGGCACGGCGCGTCAGGATGGCTGAACGTCCGTATTGAAATTCACAGAAATAGAATTTATAGTCTATTTCAAGAATGGCTGTTCCAAAAGCGGAGCGGTCGCGAGGCGGGGCGAAAGATCCCGCATCACAGGGAGGACATCGCTTGGCTTCGCTCGATCTGATCACGATCGGTCGCTCGTCCGTGGACCTTTACGGGGCCCAGGTTGGCGGTCGGCTGGAGGACATGGCCTCCTTCAACAAATACATTGGTGGCTCTCCGACGAATATCGCCGCCGGCACTGCACGGCTCGGGCTGAAGTCGGCGCTGATCACCCGCGTCGGCGACGAGCATATGGGTCGCTTCATCCGCGAGCAGCTGGTGCGCGAGGGCGTCGATGTGCGCGGCGTGAAGACGGACAAGGAGCGTCTGACGGCGCTTGTTCTGCTTGGCATCCGCGATGAACACCAGTTTCCGCTGATCTTCTACCGCGAGAACTGTGCCGACATGGCGCTGTCGGAAGAGGATATCGATCCGGATTTCGTCGCAGAAGCGCGCTGCGTCTGCGCCACCGGTACGCATCTGTCCAATCCGCGCACGGAAGCGGCAGTCCTCAAGGCGCTGAAGATCGCCCGTGAAAAGGGCCGGTTGACGGCGCTCGATATCGACTACCGTCCGAACCTCTGGGGTCTTGCCGGTCATGGTGACGGCGAAAGCCGCTTCGTCGAATCCGAGAAGGTGACGCGCAAGCTTCAGTCGACCCTGCATCTGTTCAATCTGATCGTCGGGACGGAAGAGGAATTCCACATTGCCGGCGGTTCGACCGACACGATCGAGGCGCTGAAGGCGGTTCGCAAGGTGTCCTCGGCCACGCTCGTCTGCAAACGCGGCCCCATGGGCGCTGTGGTCTTTGACGGTGCGATCCCCGACAGTCTCGATGCCGGCCAGACCGGCCAGGGTTTCCCGATCGAAGTCTTCAACGTCCTCGGCGCCGGCGACGGCTTCATGTCGGGACTGCTCAAGGGCTGGCTCACCGGCCAGGACTGGCCGACCTCGCTGAAGTTTGCCAATGCCTGCGGTGCATTCGCCGTCTCGCGCCACGGCTGCACACCGGCCTATCCGAGCTGGGAAGAGCTGCAATACTTCTTCCGCACTGGCATCAGGAACAAGGCGCTGCGCAAGGACGAGGCTCTGGAGCAGGTGCATTGGTCGACCAACCGCAAGAATGACTGGTCGACCATGCGGGTCTTTGCCTTTGACCACCGCATGCAGCTCGAAGCCATGGCCAAGGATGCCCGCGTTTCGGAGGAGAAGATCGGTGCCTTCAAGAACCTCTGCCTGGATGCGGCACTTAAAGTCTCCGACGGCAATTCCGGTTATGGCCTGCTCTGCGACAGCCGTCTCGGTCGTGAGGCACTTTATCGCGCGGCCGGCACGGGTCTCTGGATTGGTCGCCCAGTGGAATGGCCGGGTTCGCGTCCGCTGACTCTGGAGCCCGAGATCGGCCCGGATTTTGGCGGTCTTGTCGAATGGCCTGTGGATCATGTGGTGAAGGTACTCGCCTTCTATCACCCGGACGATACGCCGGAGATGAAGTCCGAGCAGGAGCAGACGGTGCTCAGGCTCTTCCATGCGGCGCGCCGCAATCGCCTCGAATTCCTGCTGGAGGTCATCCCCTCCAAGGTCGGCGCCTGTAACGACGAGACGGTGGCCAAGATTATCGAGCGTTTCTACGAAATCGGAGTCTATCCCGACTGGTGGAAGCTGGAGCCGATGAAGACCACGGCGTCCTGGGCCAATGCCTGCAACGCCATCGAACGCAACGATCCAAACACGCGCGGCATCGTCGTGCTCGGTCTCGATGCGCCGCAGGCGGAACTTGAGGAGAGCTTCCAGCTTGCTGCCGGTTTCGATCTGGTGAAAGGTTTCGCCGTCGGACGCACCATCTTCGGCGACGCCGCGCGCAAGTGGCTCGCTGGCAGCATCACGGATGGTCAAGCCGTGGAGGACATGGCGGCCCGTTACCAGAGCCTCTGCGCGATTTGGGATGCGGCACGCCAAAAGGCGGTTTCCGCCAAGGGAGGAAAAGCATGAAGACGATCCGGCTGACCGCCGCCCAGGCGATGATGCGTTACCTCGCCAACCAGATGAATGAGGACGGCGTTCCCTATATCGCCGGCATGTGGGCGATCTTCGGTCACGGCAATGTCGCCGGCATCGGCGAGGCGCTCTACGGCATCCGCGACGAGTTGCCGACCTATCGCGGCCAGAACGAGCAGTCGATGGCGCATGCGGCGATCGCCTATGCCAAGCAGCTCGGCCGTCGCCGCGCCATGGCCGTGACCTCGTCCATCGGCCCCGGCGCGCTGAACATGGTGACGGCGGCAGCCCTCGCGCATGTCAACCGCCTGCCGGTGCTCTTCGTGCCCGGCGATGTCTTTGCCAATCGCGGCCCCGATCCCGTGTTGCAGCAGCTCGAGGATTTCGGCGACGGCACGATGTCGGCGAATGATTGCTTCCGCCCTGTCTCCCGTTACTTCGACCGGATCATGCGGCCGGAACAACTCCTGACCGCTCTGCCGCGCGCCATGCGCACGCTGACTGATCCCGCCGATTGCGGCCCGGTCACGCTTGCCTTCTGCCAGGACGTGCAGGCTGAGGCTTATGACTATCCGGAGAGCTTCTTTGCCAAAAAGACATGGCGCTTCCGCCGTCCGGAGCCTGATGTCGTCGAGTTCGAAGCGGCTGTTGCGGCGCTGAAGGCGGCGAAGAACCCTGTCATCGTCGCCGGTGGCGGTGTGCATTTTGCAGGCGCCACCGACGCGCTGAAGGCCTTTGTCGAGAAGCACCAGATCCCCGTCGTCGAGACGCAGGCCGGCAAGTCGGCACTGGCCTGGGACCATGGTCTGAATTTCGGCCCTGTCGGCGTGACCGGTGCCGAAAGCGCCAATGTGGTTTCGGAAAAGGCCGATCTCGTCATCGGCGTCGGCACGCGTTTCCAGGATTTCACCACCGGCTCCTGGGCGCTGTTCAAGAACCCTGATCGAAAGATCCTGGCGCTCAATGTGCAGCCTTACGACAGCGCCAAACATGATGCGATCCCGCTGGTGGCGGATGCCAAGATCGGTCTGGAAAAGCTCTCGGCGGCGCTCGGTGATCACACGTATGCCGCACCGGATGCCGGTCTCAAGGCCTCCTGGTTTGCCAAGGCGGACGCCGTGACGGCTGCGCCCAAGGACAGTAATTCGCTGCCAACCGACATGCAGGTGATCGGTGCCGTGCAGCGCGCCTCGCGCGACAACACGGTTGTCATGTGCGCCGCCGGCACCATGCCGGGCGAGCTGCATCAGCTGTGGAAGTCGAAGCTGCCGCTCTCCTATCACATGGAATACGGCTTCTCCTGCATGGGCTACGAGATCGCCGGCGGTCTCGGCATCAAGATGGCCGAACCCGATCGCGACGTCATCGTCATGGTCGGCGACGGCTCCTATATGATGATGAATTCGGAGCTGGCGACGGCTGTCGGCATGGGCGTGAAGATCACGCTCGTGATCACCGATAACCGCGGTTACGGCTGCATCAACCGGCTGCAGATGGGCACCGGCGGCGCGCAGTTCAACAACCTCTATACCCATTCGAATGTCAGCCCCATCGCCATCGATTTTGCCGCTCATGCGGCATCGATGGGGGCGCGCTCCCACAAGGTATCGTCGATCTCTGAGCTCGAAACGGCGCTTAATGCCGCCCGCGCGGCGACCGAGACCACTGTGATCGTCATCGATACCGATCCTTATCCGACCACCGGGGCCGGCGGCTACTGGTGGGATGTCGCGGTGCCGGAAGTCTCGGCCCGTGCCGAAGTCAATCAAGCCCGCGCAGCCTATGAAGCGGCTCTGAAGGAAAGAACCTGATCATGATCCTTTTCGGAACCAACCCGATCGCCTGGTCGAACGATGACGACCGCCGTCTCGGTGCCCATATCAGCCTCGAACAGTGCCTGGATGAAACCGCCAAGATCGGTTTCGACGGAATCGAGAAGGGCCACAAGCTGCCGACCGATCCGGCGGGTCTCAAGTCGGTGCTTGAGCCGCGCGGTCTGAAATTCGTGTCCGGCTGGCATTCGCTGAACCTGCTCACCAACACGATCGAGGAAGAAAAGGCCGCCATGCAGCCCTTCCTCGATGTGCTCAAGGCCATGGGCTGCAAGGTCATCATCGTCTGCGAAACCTCGAACGCCATTCATGGCGCCGATGACACGGCGCTTGCCGACCGTCCGGTCCTGTCTGATGCCGAATGGCCCAAGTTCGGTGCTGGCGTCGAGGCGCTGGCGGAGTTCTCGGCTGCCCAAGGCATCTCGCTGGTCTATCACCACCACATGGGGACGGTTGTCGAGACCGAGGCCGAGATCGACAAGCTGATGGAACACACGGGCCCGCATGCCAAGCTGCTGCTCGACACCGGCCATTGCTATTTCGGTGGCGGTAATCCGGAAGCGGTTGCGAGGAAATACATGCACCGCGTCGGCCATATCCACGCAAAGAACGTCCGCCCCGTGATCGCCGATGAGGTGCGCACGCAAAAGCTCTCCTTCCTCGAAGGCGTGCGTCGTGGCGTGTTCACCGTGCCTGGTGACAGCGAAGGCGGCGTTGATTTCACGCCGGTGCTGAAGGTTGCGGCCGAGCATGGCTATGAAGGCTGGATCGTCATCGAGGCCGAGCAGGACCCGGATGTGCGCAACCCCTTCGAGTATCAGAGCCTCGGCCTGAAGTCGCTCAAGGGCTTCGCCAAGGATGCCGGTCTGATCTGAATTGAAGACGGGGCGGGGACTTAATCTTCGCCCCGTGTTTTGACAGCACACGGATTTGGGCTCTATTGCAGGCGACCCATTCACAAGACTGCCGGGAGCAAAGCGTTGAAGTTCCAGATCCTCGATCCGACCCATCCCTTCTTCAAGCCGCTTTATCGCCGCATCCTCTGCGTCGTGCTGCCGCTGGCCTGGGCCGGGGTGGAGTATTCGAATGGTGCCACCGGCTGGGCGATGGTCTTCGTGGTGGCTGGTCTCTATGCGGGTTACGAGCTGCTTTTCATGTATGATCACACGATGAAAAAAGCGGAAGCCAAGGCCGAGGCCGAGCGTGTCAGGATCGCTGCTGAAGCGGAGCGTTCCGACGCGGATTGATTAAAAAATTTGGGAGACGAGGAATGACGGATCTGTTGCGCAAGCCTTCCGGCAAGACCGGCAAGGTACACGATATCACGCCGGCGAGCGCTGGCTGGGGCTATGTCGGATTCGGCCTCTATCACCTGAAGGCGGGTGAGCGTGCTGCAGAGCAGACCGGTGAAACGGAAGTCATCCTCGTCCTTGTCGAGGGCAAGGCCGAAATTTCCGGCGGCGGCAAGGCGTTCGGCGAACTCGGCCATCGGATGTCGGTGTTCGAGAAAACCCCGCCGCATTGCGTCTATGTGCCGGCCGGCAGCGACTGGTCGGCGGAAGCGACGACCGATTGCGTGCTCGCGATCTGTACTGCTCCGGCCATGCCCGGTCGCGAAGCGCAGCAGATCGGCCCCGATGGCATCTCCTTTGTCGAGCGCGGCAAGGGCGCCAATACGCGTTATATCTATCCGATCGCCATGGAAGATCGCGACGTCGCCGACAGCCTGCTGGTCACGGAAGTCTTCACGCCCTCGGGCAACTGGTCGTCCTACCCGCCGCATCGGCATGACGAGGACAATTTCCCCGAGATGACCTATCTCGAGGAGACCTACTACCACCGCCTCAACCCTGCTCAGGGCTTCGGTTTCCAGCGTGTCTTTACCGAAGACGGCTCGCTGGACGAAACCATGGCGGTGTCGGATGGCGACGTGGTGCTTGTGCCGAAGGGGCATCACCCCTGCGGCGTGCCGCATGGCTACGAGATGTATTATCTCAACGTCATGGCCGGGCCGCTGCGCAAGTGGCGCTTCCAGAACCATCCGGAGCATGACTGGATCTTCAGGCGCGACAATCCCTGACATGGGCGTGAAGGCAGCCTTTGCTTTCACGAAAGCGTTTCCTGGAACAATCCCAGATCCGTTCATCGATTGGCGCCGTAGTGGATGCACAACGCGCCAATGATGGAGACGCACCCATGCCCAAGTTCAGCTTGGCCCTTGTCGGGCTTGCCCTGAGCCTGTTGCCGTCCGCCGGACAGGCGGCAGACAGGTTTACGTTCGAGGATTACTTTACGGGACGCACCGAGGCTGTCGGTTCATTCAGCGCCATTAATGGCGTGAAGCGAACCTTCACGGTCGATCTGACCGGCAAATGGGACGGCAAGACGCTGACGCTGCGCGAAGACTTCGTCTTCGATGATGGCACGAAGGATCGTAAGACCTGGCGCTTCACCAAGACCAGCCCGACTACCTATAGCGGCACCCGCGAGGATGTGATCGGCGAGACCAAGGTGACGCTCAACGGGGCGGTCGCCCGCTTTAACTATCTCGTCTATCTGAGCCCGGAGACACAGGGCAACAAGGTGCGTTTCTGGGACAAGATGGTGCTGCGTGAGGACGGGACGGTTCTGAATACGGCGCTCGTCACCAAGTTCGGTATTCCGGTCGCCAAGACGACCGTCGAGTTCCGTAAGCCTGGCGCCTCGCACAAAACCGCCAGCCGCTGAGGTCAGCCGCTTTGCGTATCGAGCCAGCGGCCGATCCCTTCGGCCGCGGCAATGCCGGTAGCGAAACAGGCCGTGAGCAGATAGCCGCCCGTCGGCGCCTCCCAATCCAGCATTTCGCCTGACACAAAGGTTCCCGGGCGCGCCTTCAGCATGAAGTGGTTGTCGAGCGCATCGAAGGCGACGCCCCCGGCCGTCGAGATGGCTTCGGCGATGGGGCGAGGGCGTTTGACAGGGAGCGGCAGGGCTTTGATGAGGTGTGCCAGCGCCTCCGCATCCAGCTGGTTCGCATCCGGTGTCACCTCACGCAGCAGTGCTATCTTCACGCCATCGAGATTAGCGGCCTTCTTGAGCCGCGTGGAAAAGCTGGCCTTGCGGTCCTGACGCGCGAGGTCAACTGAAAGCTTCTCTGTCGTTCGCCCCGGCGTGAGGTCGAGGATCAATGCGGCATGGCCATCCCGGTCGAGCGTGTCTCTCAGTGCCGCCGAATGGGCATAGATCAGGCTACCCTCGATGCCACCTTTGCTGATCACGAATTCACCCTGGATGGTGCCCGCTGCAGAGCTGGCCTTCACCGATTTGATCGGCTGGCCGGAGAAGCGACTGTCGAAGTGTTCGGAAAAATCACAGTCGAAGCCGCAATTGGCCGGGCGGAGCGGCGTGATCTCAATGCCTTCGGCTTTTAGTTGGGGCACCCAGGCCGCATCCGAACCGAGCTTCGGCCAGCTCGCACCACCGAGTGCAAGAAGCGTAGCGTCGGCGGTCACGCGCTTCTGACCATCCGGCGTTTCGAAGAGCAGGGCATCTCCGTCGAAACCCGTCCAGCGGTGGCGGGTGAGGATGGTCACGCCCAGTCCTTCGAGCCGTTTCAGCCAGGCGCGCAAGAGCGGCGATGCTTTCATCACCTTCGGAAAGACGCGGTCGGAGGAGCCGACAAAGGTTTCCGTGCCGAGATCAGCTGCCCAGACCCGAATGGCCTCCGGCGTCATCAGGTCGAGCACCGGGCGCAGCCGGCTGTTGGCTGCGCCGTAACGGGTGACGAAGCGCGCATAGTCCTCGGCATGAGTGATGTTGAGGCCGGATTTGCCCGCGAGCAGGAACTTGCGGCCGACCGTCGGCATGGCATCATAGATGGTGACGCGATGGCCCTTGCCGGCGAGATGCTCCGCCGCCATCAGGCCCGCCGGGCCGCCGCCGATGATCGCCACGCTCTTCTGCATAAGTGATCAGCCCAGCTTGAAGGTCGAAAGACGGGCGACCAGACCTTCGATTGTTGCGCTGTCGGCATTGGCGAAGGCGAAGCGCAGGTAGTCCTGGCAGTCGTCGCCGAAATAGGCGCCGGGGATGCAGAGCACGCCCGCCTTCTTCGCCAGTCGTTCGGCCACCTCTGCCGAGCCGCGACCTAGGAAAGGATGGCGGATGAAGGCGAAATAAGCGCCGAGCGAGTCCATCTTCCATGCGGGAAGCTTGGCCATGACGCCTTCCAGCGTTTCGGCGCGCTTGAGGATTTCGAGACGGTTCTCGTCGCGCCAGGCTTTAAGCGCCGGAATTGCCTTTGCAACGGCCGCCTGGGGTGCACGAGGTGCGCAGATCTGCAGGTTGTCCATCACCTTGGCGATTTCCGAGACGGCGCGGGGGCCGGCGGTGATCGCGCCAAGCCGATGGCCTGGGATGCAGAAGGATTTGGAGAAGGAGTAGAGCAGGATGAGGTTCTCCTCCCAGCCGGGGATCGAGAGCAGATCATGCGGGCGGCCTTCGCCGGGCAGGAAGTCGCGATAGGTCTCGTCGAGAATGAGGAAGGCGCCGGCCTTTCGGCAGGCGTCAAAGGCCTGGCGCAGCAGGTCCGCCGGATAGATGGCGCCCGTCGGGTTATTGGGCGAGACCAGCGCCACGGCCTTAACGCCCTTCGCCAGGACGGCCTCGATGCCTTCGATGGTGGGGACGAAGCCGGTGGCCGGATCGAGCGGGATCAGCTCGCGACGAATGCCCATCATCGCCAGCGTGGTTTCCTGGTTGAAGTAGAAAGGATCGGTCAGCGCCACCGCGTCGCCGCTCCTCGCAATTGCCGAGACTGTTGCCATGAACGCCTGGTTGCAGCCCGCGGTGATGTGGATGTTGTCGGCCGTGACCTGCGCGCCGTAGACGGCAGCAACCTCCGCCGCATAGGCCTCGCGCAGCGGCGCTTCGCCTTCGATCGGGCCGTAGCCGGCATTCGCCCGGGCGGAAGCGGCCTCGGCCAGCCAGGCGAAGAGATCGGGATGCGGCGGATAGCCGGGCACGGCCTGGCTCAAATCGATCATCGGGCCGCTCGCGCCATCATAGGCGCGTGCCCAGGCAAAAACCGAAGGCACCGGCGGAGCCGAGAGATCTGCGACGAGCGGATTGAAGGGGGCGGCGGGCATGTCTCTGTCCTCGGTGTTGTCAGCTCTCTTCCGAGAGCACGGCAGTGGTATTGGCGTTGCGTTTTCGGGCGGATGGCAGGCCTCGTCCTGAAGGGCGGCTTGCCGGGCGCGGCTGGGCGGCGCGCTCGGTTTCGATCATGTCGAAGATCCAGTCGATGAAGACCTTGGCGATCGGGGCCGCGCGCACGTCATTGCGAGCCGCGACATAGAAGGCATCGGGTGCGGGCACTGCGAGATCGAAGGGGATCACGAGTTCTCCGGCGGCAATCAGGCTGGACGCCGTGATGCTGTCTCCGAGCGCCACGCCCTGGCCGAAACGGGCAGCCTCGGTCGAGAGCCGCGCATCGCCCATGAAGTGTTCACGCGCTTTTGGCATGTCGAGTTCGTCGGCGGCCGCGAGCCAGCTTCGCCATTCGCGTCCGTCGTCGCCATGCAGCAGCACATGGTCACGCAGATCGCGGGTCGAGCGCAGCGGCCGCGTGTTGAGCAAAGTGGGACTGACCACCGGAAAGAGATCAAACGTGCTCCAGAGCCGTGTCCAGCAATCCTTCCAGCCGCCCGGGCCATAGAGGATCGCTATGTCTATGTCGGGGGAATAGATCAGGCTGGAATCATTGCTGGAGGTCAACGTCAGGCTGATTTCGGGATAGCGATCGGTGAAGGAGCCGAGGCGAGGCACGAGCCACAGCGAAAGCAGGGCGGGCACGCAGGAGATGCGCAGGCTGCCGCTGGTCGAGGGGCGGTTCATCAGCGCTGTTGCCGCTGCAATGCCATCGAAGGCCTGGGTGACGGCCGGCAAGAGAAGCGCGCCCTGGGGCGTCAGTTTCAGCCGCTTGCCGCCGCGCTCGAAGAGTGCGGTCTTCAGCGTTTCCTCAAGGCTGCGGATCTGATGCGATATCGCGCCATGGGTGACGCTCAGCTCCCGCGCTGCAGCCGAGATCGAGCCGCGGCGAGCCGCGGCCTCGAAGGCGCGCAGGGGGTTGAGCGGGGGCAGGCGGCTTGCCATGACTGGTTCAGGATCCGTGAATTTTTCTCACATCGATTGCTATAACATCGTGAATTGATTTTCCAAGTCTGTTGCGGGTTAATGCTCACAATAAAGGCAGGTGCGGATCGTGCCGCAAAAATGGACGATGGTCTCTCCATCGTTCACAAACAGGGAACGAGACATGACTTTCGACGAAAAGCGCTTGGCCGCGCTGCGCGAGAAATACGGAAACGACAAGGCCGGCGAAATCTTCGATCCGAAGTTTGCCAAGGTGGGCGAGAAGATCTTCTCGAACGGTACGCGCGCTGCCCCCTATGCCGGCGTGCCGACTTTCGTGTCCGCGCCCTATCGCCAGGTTGATCAGCGCAATCCTGAGGTCAGCGATCTCGATGTCGCGATCGTCGGCGTGCCGATGGACCTAGGTGTGACCAACCGTCCCGGCTCGCGCTTCGGGCCTCGGGCGCTGCGGGCCATCGATCGTATCGGCCCCTACAATCACGTGCTCGAATGCGCGCCGGTCTTTGATCTGAAGGTCGCCGATATCGGAGACGTGCCCTTTTCCAGCCGTTACCGGCTGGAAATGAGCCATGATGACATCGAGGCCTATCATACGAAGCTGGTTGCTCAAGGCGTTGTGCCGCTTTCCGTCGGCGGCGACCATTCGATCACCCATCCGATCATGAAGGCGATTGCCAAGAAGCACGGCCCGGTCGGTATGATCCACATCGACGCCCATTGCGATACCGGCGGCGCCTTCGATCAGACGAAGTTTCACCATGGCGGCCCGTTCCGGAATGCCGTGCTCGATGGCGTGCTCGACCCTGTCAGGACGATCCAGATCGGCATTCGCGGACCTGCCGAATATCTCTGGGAGTTCTCCTACGAGTCCGGCATGACCGTCATTCACGCCGAGGAGATCAACGGTCTTGGCATTGCCGCAATCATCGAAAAGGCGAAGGCCGTGATCGGCGACGGTCCGACCTATCTCTCCTTCGATATCGACAGCCTCGATCCAAGCGTCGCTCCCGGCACCGGCACGCCCGAGGTGGGCGGCCTGACATCGCGCGAGGCGCTGGAACTGATCCGTGGCTTCAAGGGCATCAACCTTATCGGCGGTGACGTCGTCGAAGTCGCGCCGCAATATGACGCGAACCACAATACGGCGCATGTCGGCGCTCAAATCCTCTTCGAAATCCTCAGCCTGATGGTCTACAGTCCGGCGATCAAAGGGCGCTGAGCGCTTATATTCCGGACGGCTCCTGCGGTCCGGCCACCGATACAGATGAACGGGCGAAAACGCCTCAACAACAACCAAGGGAACAGGACCATGAAAGACATTTTCTCCACTTCCGTCAGCCGGCGCGGCGTGCTCGCGGGCTCTGCCGCCATTGCTGGCACGCTCGCCATGCCGTCGATCCTACGCGCCCAGGACAAGTCGATCAAGATTGGCGTCTATGGCGGCTACTTCAAGGACTCGTTCGACGCGAACATCTTCCCGGAATTCACCAAGGCAACCGGCATCGCCGTCGAATCCATCGCCGAGCCGACCGGTGAAGCCTGGCTCGTGCAGCTTGAACAGGCCGCCAAGGCTGGCCAGGCACCCGCCGACCTCTCGATGATGTCGCAGGTCGCGATGCTCAAGGGCCAGGCGACCGAGCTCTGGGCGCCGATCGACATGGCCAAGATCAGCAATGCCTCGGGCCTGATCGACCGCTTCGTCAACAAGTATCCGGATGGACGCGTCGCCGGCGTCGGTGCCGTTGCCTGGTACATCACGCTGGTCACCAATACCGATGTTTACAAGGAAGCCCCGACCTCCTGGGAAGCCCTGTGGGATCCGGCGAATGCCGACAAGCTCGGCCTTCTGGCGCTTGTCTCCAACTCCTTCTTGCTGGAAGTGACAGCCAAGACCTTTATGGGCGGCACCAACGCGCTCGATACCGAAGAGGGTATCCTGAAGGCGCTGGAGAAGCTTGCAGAAGTGAAGCCGAATGTGCGCCTCTGGTATCGCGACGAGGCACAGTTCGAGCAGTCGCTGAAGTCGGGCGAAATCCCGATGGGCCAGTATTACCACGACGTCACGGGCCTTGCCGCTGCGGACGGCCAGCCGGTTCGCTCGACCTTCCCGAAGGAAGGCGGCATTCAGGACTCCGGTTGCTGGGCTCTGTCGCGCGCTTCGGCCAAGACCGAGGAAGCGCATATCTTCATCGACTACATGTGCCAGCCTTCGGTTCAGGCGACCCTGTCGCGCAAGGTCGGCACGGCGCCGACGGTCAAGCGCGAGCTGCTCGATCTGACGGCAGAAGAATTCGCCGCCGTTTCCTCTGACATCGAGCCGATCACGCCGCGTTATGATCTCTACCAGACCAAGTCGGACTGGCTGAACCAGAAGTGGACCGAGCTGATCGTCGGTTGATAGCGGCAGAGGCTCGCCCCTCATCCGCCTGCCGGCACCTTCTCCCCGCTCGCGGGGAGAAGGAAATACGCGGCTCGCTCAAGGCCAACTTCCCCTCTCCCCGCAGGCGGGGAGAGGGTAGGGTGAGGGGCAAAGCCCCAATCACTGACGCGTGTCGCGCCTCATGGGACTGCTCAGCGTTTGCAAGACAATTCGGGCGTGAGATGCTATTGCCGCGCCAAAGGGCTTCGAGCCTGCACCATTTGATTTCGGAGACATGATGTCCGGCCTCGCCCTTAATTCCGTCACCAAGCAGTTCGGCCCGTTCACGGCGGTCGATCAGGTCGAGCTTTCCGTGCCGCATGGCACCTTCGTCTGCCTACTCGGCCCCTCCGGCTGTGGCAAGACCACATTGCTGCGCATGATCGCCGGGCTCGACAGCCCGACCAATGGTGCGATCGTGCTGGATGGTAAGGACATCACCCAGGTGCCGACGCACAAGCGCGATCTCGGTATGGTCTTCCAGTCGCTGGCGCTTTTCCCGCATCTGACCGTCGGCGAGAACATCGCCTATCCCTTGCGCATCCGAGGCATCGGTCGTGAGGAGCAGGTGAAGCGCGTTGACGAGCTGCTCTCGATGATCCACCTGACTGGCTATGCCGACCGGCCCGTGCACAAGCTCTCAGGCGGCCAGCGGCAGCGCGTGGCGATTGCCCGGGCGCTCGCCATCTCGCCCAAACTCTTTCTGCTCGATGAGCCGCTCTCGGCGCTCGATGCCAAGCTGCGCGAGGCGATGCAGGTCGAGCTGCGCAAGCTGCAGCAGCAGCTCGGCATCACGACGATTGTCGTGACCCATGACCAGCGGGAGGCGATGACCATGGCCGATACCGTCGTTGTCATGAATGGCGGCAAGATCCGACAGGCGGCGAGCCCGATCGAGATCTATCGCAAACCCGCTGACCGCTTCGTGGCCGATTTTATCGGTTCGACCAATCTCCTGCCGCTGAACGCGCAGGGTGGTACAGCGCTGGTGCTCGGTCATGCCGTCGCCGGCATATCGGCGCCGTCGGGGCAGGGGCAGGCCAGCCTCTCGGTTCGCCCCGAGGATGTGAAGCTCGCGGCCCCCGGCGACGGCCGCATCACCGGCAAGGTCACTTTCATCCGCGATCTCGGCGGCACGATCGAGACCTTCCTCGACGTTTCCGGCACCGAAGTCGTCGCCGTCTCGACACCGCGCGAGCGGCCGGTCGTCGCTGTCGGCCAGGATGTCGGCATCGTCATCGATCCTGAAACCGCCGTGGTGTTGTCGGCATGAGACGCGAGCCCCCGAAAACCGCACTCGACTATGCGCCGCTCGCCTTTCCGGCGGGCATGCTGATTCTGTTCTTCGTCGTGCCCTTCGCGACGATGATTGCCGTCTCCTTCTTCAAGCGGGACCCGACCGGCTTCTATTCGCCGGATTTCGTCTTCGACAATTATGCCCGTTTCCTGTCATTCTTCTTCGGCGGCGTACTCAGCTTCTCGCTGGGGCTTGCGATTGCCGTCGCCGTGGTCTGCGTCGTGCTCGCCTTGCCATTCACTTATCTGCTGGCGCGCATGTCGCGCAAAGCGCAGGTGCTGTGGCTGGTGGCGTTGCTCTCCGTGCTGTCGCTCTCGGAAGTCATCATCGGCTTTGCCTGGTCGACGCTGTTTTCGCGCACCGCCGGCATCACCAATCTGCTTGTGATGATCGGCTTGATGGAAAGCCCCGTGGCGCTCATGCCGAATTTCGGCGCGGTGCTCACGGGGATGACCTATCAGGCGCTGCCCTATACCGTGCTCGTGCTCTATCCCGCCCTTGTCCGGCTCGACCCGACGTTGACCGAAGCGGCGCGAACACTCGGGGCCTCGCCGCTCAGGGCTTTCTTCACGGTCGTCGTGCCGGCGCTGCGCAATACGCTGATTGCCACGCTGATCATGGTCTTCATTTTCGCGCTCGGCTCGTATCTTTTGCCGCAGATCCTTGGTCGTCCCTCGCACTGGACGCTGTCGGTGCTGATCACCGACCAGGCGATCTACCAGTCCAACATGCCGTTTGCGGCTGCCATGGCCGTGTTCCTCGTGCTTGTCACGCTTGGCATGGTGGCGCTGACTCTTCTGATCGGTCGCAAGGGAGAGGCAGCATGAATAAGGCCCTGACCCGTCTCTATTTCACCCTCATCGGCATCTTCCTCGCGGCCCCCATCGTCGTTGTCGCCGGCGTCTCGGTGAATGCCAAGCAGAGCCTCAACTTCCCGCCGCAGGGCTTTTCGCTCTCGTGGTATGGCGCGATCTTCACCGATCCCGGCTGGCGTGCGGCGCTGTTCGCCTCGGTCATTCTGGCGCTGTGCGCGGCCGCTTTGGCGGTTGCCATCGCGCTGCCGCTTGCCTGGTTCCTCTGGCGGCGCCTTGCGCCCTGGGCACAGGTCTTCCAGCTGCTCGGCATCGCGCCTTTTACGCTGCCGCCCGTCATCACGGCGCTGGGTTTGCTCACCTTCTGGGCCGCGACCGGTTTCTACGGCCAGCCCTGGACGGCGGTTATCAGCCACGCGATCTTCTTCGTGACGCTTCCCTTGGTGACGCTGTCGCTCGGTTTCTCCGCGATCGACCGCTCGCTGGTCGAGGCGGCTGCCACCATGGGCGCCGATGACCGGACCATCTTCCGCACGGTCGTGTTGCCGCTGATCGCGCCCTATCTCGTCTCCGGTTATGCCTTTGCCTTCGTGCTATCGCTCAACGAATACATCGTCGCCTACATGACGGTCGGTTTCGTGATGGAGACGCTGCCGATCAAGATTTTCAACGCGCTGCGCTACGGCTACACGCCTGTGATGGCGTCGGTGACGATCCTGTTCGTGGCGGTGGCCGCCATCATCTTCGGCCTCGTTGCCCGCTTCGGCGATCTGCCGAAGCTGCTCGGGGCGAATGCCGACGACCGCAGCTGATATCGGCGGTTAGCGGTGATCTTCGAGGATCATCGCGGCCGCCTTTTCGGCGATCATCAGAGTGGGGGAATTGGTGTTGCCCGAGGTGATGGTCGGCATGATCGAGGCGTCCGCGATGCGCAGGCCCTTCAGTGCACGTAGCCGTAGCCGCGGATCGACCACGCTGTCCGGATCCGCACCCATGCGGCAGGTGCCGACGGGGTGGAAGATGGTCGTGCCGATGTCACCGGCCGCCTTCTCCAGCTCCGCATCGCTTTCGAGCGCTGGGCCGGGACGATATTCCTCCGGCTGATAGCGGGCAAAGGCGGGCTGGGACGCGATGCGGCGGGTAAGCCGGATCGACCGGACGGCGACGTCGCGGTCGCCTGATGTCGAGAGGTAGTTCGGCGCGATCTTCGGCTGGGCGGCGAAGTCCGGACCCGATATGTGCACCGAGCCCCGGCTTTCGGGTCTGAGATTGCAGACACTCGCCGTCATCGCCGGGAAGGGGTGAACGGGATCGCCGAACTTGTCGAGCGAGACCGGCTGTACATGGTATTCGAGATCGGCGGTTTCCTTGTCCGGGCCGGAGCGGGTAAAGATGCCAAGCTGGCTCGGCGCCATGGACATGGGGCCTGAACGACGTAGCGCGTATTCCAACCCGATCATCGCCTTGCCGTAGAGGCTGGAGGCCCGTTCGTTAAGCGTCGGCACGCCATTGACCTTGAAGACGAGGCGGAGTTGCAGGTGGTCCTGCAGGTTTTCGCCGACGGCGGGTACCTCGCAGACGGTCTCAATCCCTGCATTTTGCAGGACATCGCCGCGACCAATGCCGGAGAGTTCGAGGATCTGCGGCGAGCCGATGGCGCCGGCTGAGAGAACAACTTCGCGGCGGGCGGCAAAGCGCTTCAGCTCCCCGTCGTGATGCACTTCGGCGCCGGTCACGCGATCGCCCTCGACCGTCAGCCGCTTGACATGGGCGCGGGTGAGGATCGTCAGGTTCTTCCGGTGGCGGATCGGTTTCAGAAAGGCTTTCGCCGTGTTCCAGCGGATGCCGGAGCGCTGGTTGACCTCGAAGAAGCCGGAGCCCTCGTTGTCGCCGCGATTGAAGTCGTCGGTCTCCGGAATACCGGCCTGTTTGGCCGCCTCGCGAAAAGCTTCCAGCACGTCCCATCGCAGCCTGGCCTTTTCCACGCGCCATTCGCCGCCTGCACCATGCTTGTCGTCGGCCCCCCGGTGGAAGTCCTCGGTTCTCTTGAACAGAGGCAGAACATCATCCCAACCCCAACCTTCACAGCCCATCTGGCGCCACTGGTCATAGTCACGGGCCTGGCCGCGCATGTAGATCATGCCGTTAATCGAGGAGCAGCCGCCGAGCACCTTGCCGCGGGGATAACCGATCGCGCGGCCGTTCAACCCAGCCTCTGCTTCCGTCTTGAAGCACCAGTCGGTGCGCGGATTGTTGATGCAGTAGAGATAGCCGACCGGGATGTGGATCCAGTGATAATTGTCGCTGCCGCCGGCTTCGAGCAGCAGCACGCGGCGTGACGGATCGGCAGAGAGCCGGTTGGCCAGCAGGCAGCCGGCGGTGCCGGCGCCGATGACGATGTAATCGTAGGTCTCCATGCTCCTCCCCGAGCGCTGCCTGCGTCTCAACTGTTTCGCAGGCGGCCTTCCAGAAGGTCAAGCACCGAGCGCGCGGCATCCATCACATTGGTGCCCGGACCGAAGACGGCGGAGACGCCGTGCTCCAGCAGGAATTCATAATCCTGGCGCGGGATGACCCCGCCGACGACGACGATCACGTCGTGGGCGCCCTTGGCCTTCAGTGCCTCGACGAGCTGCGGGGCGAGCGTCTTGTGGCCGGCAGCAAGCGAGGACATGCCGACGACCTGGACCTTGTTGGCGACGGCGAGATCCGCCGCTTCCTCCGGCGTCTGGAACAGGGGGCCTGCCACGACATCGAAGCCGATATCGCCAAAGGCCGACGCAATGACCTTGGCGCCACGGTCATGGCCATCCTGGCCGAGCTTGGCGATCAGTATCCGCGGCTTGGAGGCCGCCTTGCCGTAGTCCTTGAGGCGGGTCGACAGCGTCACCATTTCTGGATCGCCCTGGTAAGCCTTGCCATAGATGTCATGCACCACTTCAGGCACGGCAACGTGATCGCCGAAGACGGCGCGCATGGCATCCGAGATTTCGCCAACGGTGGCCCGGGCACGCGCCGCGTCGACGGCGGCTTCGAGGATGTTGCCTTCGCCGGTCTTTGCGACCTCGGTCAGCCGGGCGAGTGTTTCGCTCACCCGCTTCGGGTCGCGCTGTCGGCGCGTCTGCTCAATGCGCTTGATCTGCGACAGGCGAACGGCGGTGTTGTCGATCTGCAAGATATCGATCGGTTCCTCGTTTTCGAGGCGGTATTTGTTGACGCCGACGATCACCTCTTCTGCGCGATCGACAGCGGCCTGCCTGCGGGTCGCGGCCTCCTCGATCAGGCGCTTCGGCAAACCGTCGTCGACGGCCTTGGTCATACCGCCCAGCTGCTCGATCTCCTCGATAAGCGCCCAGGCCTTTTCCGCCATCTCATTGGTCAGGCTCTCGACATAATAGGAGCCGGCGAGGGGATCGACGACCTTGGTCACGCCGGTCTCGTGCTGCAGGATCAGCTGGGTGTTGCGGGCAATGCGGGCGGAGAATTCCGTCGGTAGCGCAATCGCCTCGTCAAACGAGTTTGTGTGCAGCGACTGGGTGCCGCCGAGCACGGCCGACATCGCCTCGAAGGCCGTGCGGACGATGTTGTTGTAAGGGTCCTGTTCGGCCAGCGAAACGCCCGAAGTCTGGCAATGGGTGCGCAGCATCAGGGAAGACGCCTTCTTCGGCTCGAATTCCTGCATGATGCGGGTCCAGAGCAGGCGGGCGGCGCGCAGTTTCGCGGCCTCCATGAAGAAATTCATGCCGATGGCAAAGAAGAAGGACAGGCGGCCTGCAAAGGCGTCGACATCAAGGCCCTTGGCGATAGCGGCCCGGACATATTCGCGCCCATCGGCCAGCGTGAAGGCAAGCTCCTGCACCAGCGTCGCACCCGCCTCCTGCATGTGATAGCCGGAGATCGAGATCGAGTTGAACTTCGGCATCTCCTTCGCCGTATATTCGATGATGTCGGCGATGATCCGCATCGAGGGTTCGGGCGGATAGATATAGGTGTTGCGGACCATGAACTCCTTGAGGATGTCGTTCTGGATGGTCCCGGACAGCTTGTCGCGCGAGACACCCTGTTCCTCGCCGGTGACGATGAAATTGGCGAGGATCGGGATGACGGCGCCATTCATGGTCATCGACACGGAGATGTCCTGCAATGGAATGCCGTCGAACAGGATCTTCATGTCCTCGACCGAGTCGATCGCCACACCCGCCTTGCCGACATCGCCCTCGACGCGCGGATGATCCGAGTCATAGCCGCGATGGGTGGCGAGGTCGAAGGCGACCGAGACGCCCTGCTGACCTGCGGCAAGCGCCTTGCGGTAGAAGGCATTCGACTCCTCCGCCGTCGAGAAGCCGGCATATTGCCGGATTGTCCATGGCCGCCCTGCATACATGGTGGCGCGCGGCCCGCGCACAAAGGGGGCAAAGCCCGGCAGGCTCTCGAGATGGCCGATGCCGGCAATGTCGTCTGCCGTATAAAGCGGCTTCACCGGAATGCCCTCGGGCGTGTTCCAGACGAGGCTGTCCGCCGGACGCTTCAATTCCTTCTCGGCAAGCGCCTGCCAGTCGGCGATGGTTTTCTTGGTCATCGATGCGATCCTTATCTGAAGGCTGCGCGGTTCGGCGGTTCGCCGAGGGAGGTCTGTTTGACGGAATTTCGGGGTCGGGTTATTCTTAGAAGCTCAACCGGAGCGCCTTGCCATGACCGTGAAAGCCTCTGTCTCGCTCTCGCCCCAGCAGGCGGAATTCGCACGCAAGCTGGTCGAGGACGGCCATTTTCCAAGCCTTGCCGCCGTCGTCGAGCGGGGGCTTGATCTGGTGCGCGAAGAGACGGAGATGCGGGAAGAGGATCAGGAAGCGTTGCGTGCTCTTCTTCTGCGTCGGATGGAAGGGCCATTTCTCTCGGAAGAAGAGAGCCGAGTGCAGATCGAGGAGATGATCGCGCGCAAGAAGGTCGAGTATGGCCTATGAAATCAGGCGTACCAAAGACAGCATCCAAGATCTCGATGCAATCTTCGACCACCTGGTAAGCACCTATCTTGGCTTCGGCGACGAATTGCAGGTTGCCTATGAGCGGGCGGGGAAGCGGGTTCGCGGAATAACGGCAGACATGTTTGCGCTGGCCGCCTATCCACATCGCGGCACGCTCGATGCAGGCCTTGGCTTCGGCCTTCGACACTTTTCGAAAGACAATGCTGTCATTTATTTCCGTATAGACGAGGCAGCTAAAGTCGTTCACGTCCTTGCCGTCTTCTTCGGCGGGCAGGACCATCAGCGGCATATGCTGAAGCGGCTGTCCTAGGCGGCTTTTCTTCGTCTGCCGGCGTACCGCGCGGGTACCCACCTCTGTCCTGCCGGACATCTCCCCCACAAGGGCGGAGAATGGGGTGGGGCCGGCCTGTTGCCCCACGCTTAGGGTTAAGTGTGTGAGGTAGGCGGAACGCGAGCGGCCACTCTCCCCCCTTGTGGGGGAGATGTCGGCATAGCCGACAGAGGGGGGGACCCCGACCGCAATTGCCGACGGCGTCCTCACCCCTCGAACTCCATGATCAACTCATCGACCGCCAGACTCTGGCCCGGCTTGACGACGATCTTCTTCACCGTGCCGCGGCGTTCTGCCTTCAGGATGTTTTCCATCTTCATAGCCTCGACGGTGGCGAGCGCCTGACCGGCTTCGACAGTCTCGCCTTCCTTCACGGCCACCCCGGTGATCACGCCCGGCATCGGGCAGAGCAGCATCTTCGACGTATCCGGCGGCAGTTTTTCCGGCATGAGTTTGGCAAGCGCTGCGACACGCGGCGAGCGGACGCGGACGGTCAAATCCATGCCGCGCCAGCGGAGCCGGATGGCGGGGCCCTTGAGGTCGACCTTCACCGCGAGCGTGTCACCGCCGATGTCGACGGTTGCCAGTGTCTGGCCGGGCTGCCAGTCGGTGGCGACCACCATCTCGTTGCCGGTCTCGAATGCGACACGCGTGTTGCCGGTGCCTTCGGTGACGGCCAGCGCGTGGTCGCTACCGGCCAGATTGACGACCCAGTCTTTGCCGAGTTTGCGGGTATGGTTGCCGATCGTGCCGGAGATCTGGATCGCGCGCGCCTGCAGGCGATGGTTGATCACCGCGGCGATGGCAGCGAGCTTTTCAGCTGAGGCGGCATCCGGCGTCACGCCGCTAAACCCGTCCCTGAACTCCTCGGCGATATAGGCCGTGGTGATCTTGCCTGAGCGGAATCGATCCTGGTTCATCACCGCCGAGAGGAAGGGCAGATTGTGGCCGATGCCTTCGACCTCGAAGCTGTCGAGCGCTTCCGACATCGCGTCGATGGCGGTCAGGCGATCGGGAGCCCAGGTGCAGAGCTTGGCGATCATCGGGTCGTAATACATCGAGATCTCGCCGCCCTCGAAGACGCCGGTGTCATTGCGAACCACGGTGCCCTCGGCCGTCGTGCCCTCTGCCGGCGGGCGATAGCGGGTGAGGCGACCGATCGAGGGCAGGAAGTTGCGATAGGGGTCTTCGGCATAGAGCCGGCTTTCGATGGCCCAGCCATTGAGCTTCACATCCTCCTGGCCGAATGAGAGTTTCTCGCCGGCCGCGACGCGGATCATCTGCTCGACGAGATCAAGGCCGGTCACCAGTTCGGTGACGGGATGCTCGACCTGCAGGCGGGTGTTCATCTCGAGGAAGTAGAACTTGTTTTCCTTGCCATCGACGATGAACTCGACCGTGCCGGCGGAGTGATAGCCGACGGCTTTTGCCAAGGCGACTGCCTGTTCGCCCATGGCCTTGCGGGTGGCGGCATCGAGGAAGGGCGAGGGGGCCTCTTCGATGACCTTCTGGTTGCGCCGCTGGATCGAGCATTCGCGTTCGCCGAGATAGAGCGTGTTGCCGTGCTTGTCGCCGAGCACCTGGATTTCGATATGGCGCGGTTCGGTGACGAATTTCTCGATGAAGATGCGGTCGTCACCGAAGGAATTCTTCGCCTCGTTCTTCGACGACTGGAAGCCTTCACGGGCCTCTTCGGCATTCCAGGCAATGCGCATGCCCTTGCCACCACCGCCGGCGGAAGCCTTGATCATCACGGGATAGCCGATCTGATCGGAGATTTTGACCGCCTCGTTGGCGTCCGCGATCAGGCCCATATGGCCGGGCACGGTCGAAACACCGGCTTCGGCTGCCAGCTTCTTCGAGGTGATCTTGTCGCCCATGGCCTGGATTGCATCAACCGGCGGGCCGATAAAGGTTACGCCCGCCTTTTCCAGCGCTTCGGCAAAGGCAGCGTTTTCCGAGAGGAAGCCATAGCCGGGATGGACCGCATCGGCGCCGGTCTGTCTGATCGCATCGAGGATCTTGTCGATGACGATATAGGACTGGTTCGACGGCGCCGGGCCGATAAACACCGCCTCATCGGCCATCTCGACATGCAGCGCATTGCGGTCGGCATCGGAGTAGACGGCCACCGTCTTGATGCCGAGCTTCTTCGCGGTCTTGATGACCCGGCAGGCAATTTCGCCCCGGTTGGCGATGAGGATTTTCTGGATCATTGTTGTCACTCGGCAGCTTGAGCAGGTGGGACGGCGCCGGGAGCGGCACCTCCGATGATGAGCGCCTTGGCGCTGATGTATTCGTCGATCTCTTCCCAGCCGACGGCGTCACCAAAGGGGAGAATCTCACCCTTGGCACGCTGCTCGGGAGAGGCCTTGGCGAGGCGCGGATACCACCAGAGCGGCGCCACGATCCTGCGCCCATCCATCATGTCGAAGATGATGCTGTCGTCCGTGACGTCCACGGAGCGGACTTGCAGTTGCCGCTCATCAATGTCCAAAGTGGTCATTCCACGCCTCCTCGAAACCCTGCCGGTGTTCCGCGACGACTTTGAGGATAGCATTCACCTCATGTGCCGCGAAGCCTGCGTTGCGGGCAACACCGAGATCCCGCAACCACACTTTCAACTGCTTTCCGTCCTTCAGGACGTGAATATGTGGCGGCTCGCCAATTTCCTTCGAGTAGAAAAGAAAACGATGTCCTTTCCAGAGAAGGAGTGTCGGCATGCCCGCTATTCCCTGACCTTCTTTTTCAAGCCTTTCGCCACGCTCTTTTCGTCCTTCACCTCGCCAAAGGCTTCCGGAAAGTTCTTCCGCGCCAGCTGCTCGTTGATCTTGAGCTTGGCGAAGTAGGATTGCGGATCAAAACCGCGCTCGGCGGCAATCACTTCGCGGCCGAAGAGGCGGCAGAGGCGTTCACCGTCGAGATTGCCGCGCTCGAAAGGTTCGGTGCCGAAATACTGCCAGAGCGCTTGCATGAAGCCGAGGTCGGCGAGTGCCACCGTCTGGTCCATGGTGCGGTGGCGCGGCCAGTTGGTGACGGGCGTGACCTTCGGGTTTGGCCGACGGATCGTGTATTGCCATTGCGTTCCGGGCAATCCCAAGGGAAAGCCCTGATGTTTCGGCATGAGCGGATCTTTTGCCATGACGTTACACCTCAAACACGTCTTCGAAGGATTCCGGGAAGCTCTTGCGGGCGACGCGCTCGTTTATGACAAGCATTTCGTCATAGGAGTGAGGGTCGAAGTCCTTGTTGACGGCCACGACCTCGCGACCAAACAACAGGCTGAGGCGGGCTGCATCGAGATTGCCGCGGACGAATGGTTCTGCCCCGAACTGGTGCCAGAGCGCATGCAGAAAGGCAGCGTCGATCCGGTGCTCCTTCGTGCCCGGTCGCGCCTTTCGCGGCAGGGTCTTGATCGGGGTGACACCCTTGTCGTTGGCGCGGCGAATGGTGAATTGCACACCGGTCCCCGGCATGCCGGATGGAAAACCCCGATGCTTGATCATGTCGGGCGCTTTGCTCATGGTTTTCTCCTCACGCCTGACCGGCCAGTTTGTCCTGCGTCATCGTATCGAAGTCGGAGGCATCGTGGCGTTCATGCAGCTGTTCGGAAAGCGGGCCGGAGGTCTTGTTGACGATCGCGCCACGTTTCACACCCGGGCGGGCTGCGAGCTGCTTCGTCCAGCGCTGGACATGTTCGTATTCGTCGACCGAGAGGAAGGTGCCGGCATCGTCATAGGCGCCATGCAGGGCAAGCCGGCCATACCAGGGCCAGATCGCCATGTCGGCAATCGTGTAATCCTTGCCAGCCATGAACTCGTTGTCGGCGAGGTGGCGGTTCAGCACATCCATCTGGCGCTTCACCTCCATGGCGTAGCGGTCGATGGCATATTGGATCTTCATCGGCGCATAGGTGTAGAAATGGCCAAAGCCGCCGCCAAGGAAGGGTGCGGAGCCCATCTGCCAGAACAGCCAGTTCAATGTTTCAGCGCGGGCGCGAGTCTCGGTCGGGAGGAAGGCGTCGAATTTCTCCGCGAGATAGGTCATGATCGAGGCACTCTCGAACAGCCGGATCGGCTCTCCGCCATCAACAGGCGCATGGTCCATCAAGGCCGGGATCTTGGAATTGGGATTGACCTCGACGAAACCGGAGGAAAACTGGTCGCCCTTGCCGATATTGATCAGCCAGGCATCGTATTCAGCACCTTCATGGCCTGCCGCCAGCAGTTCCTCGAGCAGGATCGTCACCTTCTGGCCGTTCGGCGTGCCCAGCGAATAGAGCTGTAGCGGATGTTTGCCGACCGGGCGTTCCTTGTCATGCGTCGCACCCGCAATCGGGCGGTTGATGCTGGCAAAGGCGCCGCCATTGCCGGGCTCCCACATCCAGACCTTCGGCGGCTGATAGCCTGCGGGCAGGTTCTTCTCGGGCGGGAATTTTGTCTCGGTCATGAAATCGGATCCTTTCTCGGTGATGCGCCTCGGGCGCGCCGAGAGGTATATAGGCCTTCCGTGCTGTCCTTGCCCACTCTCAATGCATGCTTACAACGGGATCGTGTCGTGCTTCTTCCAATGCGTGCCGACCTGCTTGTTCCTGAGGCTCGCAAAGGCCTTGGCAATCCGGCGGCGGGAGGAATGCGGCATGATCACTTCGTCGATGAAGCCGCGTTCGGCGGCCTTGAAGGGGTTGGCGAAGTTGACTTCGTACTCCTTGGTCCGCGCCGCGATCTTTTCTGCGTCGCCGAGTTCCGAACGGTAGAGGATTTCGGTCGCCCCCTTGGCGCCCATGACTGCGATTTCCGCCGTCGGCCAGGCATAGTTGATATCGGCGCCGATATGCTTGGAGGCCATGACGTCATAGGCGCCGCCATAGGCCTTGCGGGTGATCAGGGTCACCATCGGCACGGTCGCCTGGCTATAGGCGAACAAGAGCTTGGCGCCGTGCTTGATGACGCCGCCATATTCCTGGGCGGTGCCGGGCAGGAAGCCGGGCACGTCGACCAGCGTCAGGATCGGGATCGAGAAGGCATCGCAGAAGCGGACGAAGCGGGCGGCCTTGCGCGATGAATCGATGTCGAGGCAGCCGGCCAGCACCATGGGCTGGTTGGCGACGACGCCGACCGTCTGGCCTTCCATGCGGATGAAGCCGGTGATGATATTCTTGGCGAAGGCTTCCTGAATCTCAAAGAAATCACCCTCGTCGGCCAGCGCATGGATGAGCTCCTTCATGTCATAGGGCTTGTTGGAGCTGTCGGGGATCAGCGTGTCCAGCCGCATCTCGATGCGCGAGGGATCGTCATGGAAGGGGCGAACGGGGGGCTTTTCGCGGTTGTTGAGCGGCAGGAAATCGAAGAGCAGGCGGACCTGTTCCAGGGCTTCGATATCGTTCTCATAGGCGCCATCGGCGACGGAGGACTTTTTCGTGTGCGTCGAGGCGCCGCCGAGTTCTTCCGCCGTGACGATCTCGTTGGTCACGGTCTTCACCACGTCGGGACCGGTGACGAACATGTAGGAGCTATCCCGCACCATGAAGATGAAATCGGTCATGGCGGGCGAATAGACGGCACCGCCGGCGCAGGGGCCCATGATGACGGAGATCTGCGGGATGACGCCTGAGGCATCGACATTGCGCTTGAAGACATCGGCATAGCCGGCCAGCGAGGCGACACCTTCCTGGATGCGGGCGCCGCCACTATCATTCAGGCCGATAACGGGCGCTCCCACCTTCATCGCCATGTCCATGATCTTGCAGATCTTCTGGGCATGGGTTTCCGACAGCGATCCGCCGAGCACGGTGAAATCCTGGGAGAAGACGTAGACCTGGCGGCCGTTGATCGTGCCCCAGCCGGTAACCACGCCGTCGCCCGGCACCTTCTGTTCGGCCATGCCAAAATCCACGCAGCGATGGGTGACATACATGTCGTATTCTTCGAACGAGCCTTCGTCGAGCAGGACCTCGATGCGCTCTCGGGCGGTCAGCTTGCCCTTGCCGTGCTGGGCGGCAATGCGCTTTTCGCCGCCGCCGAGGCGGGCCTCGTCGCGACGGGCTTCGAGCTGGTCCAGGATCGTCAGCATATGTCCTCCCGAATGGTCTTTTGGCTTCAGAGCCTTGATGTGACACCTATTCCACTGTGCCGCAGAAGAAAACGGTTGAACAGGTGCATCTGTGGATTTATGAATTTGCAAAGTGAAAATTGCGAATTTGCGAAATGGCCATCGGGAAACTCTTCATCGGCCGCAAGGTCCGCGACATCCGCCAGGCGAATGGGGCAACCCAGGCGCAGTTTGCCGATATGGTCGGCATTTCCACCAGCTATCTCAACCAGATCGAAAACAACCAGCGCCCGGTCTCGGCCTCGGTGCTTTTGTCGCTGGCGGAAAAGTTCGGCATCGATATCACCGAGCTGTCCTCAGGCCAGAACGACCGGCTGCTCTCTGCGCTGACGGAGGCGCTATCCGACCCTCTGTTCGAGACCTATTCGCCGAGCCTGCAGGAGCTGAAGCTCGTCACCCAGAATGCGCCCGGTTTTGCCCATGCGCTGATTGCCGCGCATCAGGCTTACCGGCGCGGCAACGAGCAGCTGGCAAGCCTCGACGACCGGCTGGGGGCGGCGCCCAGCCAGGAGGTGACGCCTTATGACGAGGTGCGCGACTTCTTCCACTTCGTCGACAATTACATCCACGATCTCGACCTCGCCGCCGAGCAGCTGGCGACAGAGCTGAAGCTCGGCGAGGGGGAGAATTACGCGGCTCTTTCAGGCCATCTCGAAGCGCGGCATGGCGTGCGCGTCGTGCGCGGCGAGGCGGGTGATGAGGCGATCCGCCGCTTCGATCCGGTGGGGCGGATCCTCACCGTCAGTCGCTATGCCTCGGCCCCCACCCGCGATTTCCAGATCGCCATCCAGATCGCCCAGCTGGCCGCTGCCCCGAAGATCGACCAGGTATTGAAACAGGCGAATTTCCGCAGCGAAGAGGCGGTCGAGATCTGTCGCATGGGGCTTCACAATTATTTCGCCGGCGCGTTGATCCTGCCCTATCGCAGCTTCCTCACCGCCGCTCGGGACCTTCGCCACGATATCGAACTGCTCGCCGCCCGCTTCGAGGCTTCGCTCGAACAGGTCTGCCACCGCCTCTCGACGCTGCAGCGGCCGGGGCTGAAGGGCGTGCCGATCTTCTTTGCCCGCATCGACCGGGCCGGGAATATCACCAAGCGGCATAGTGCGGCGCGCCTGCAATTCGCCCGCTTCGGGGCGGCTTGTCCGCTGTGGAACGCCCATCAGGCCTTCGAGACGCCCGGCCGGATCATCCGCCAGACGGCGGAAACGCCCGATGGCGTGCGTTATCTCTGCATCGCGACGCAGGTATCAAAAGGCTCCGCCGGCTTCCGCGCCGCCAATCCGCGCTACGCCTTGGCACTCGGCTGCGAGATCTCCTATGCCGGCGCCTTCGTCTATGCCGACGACCTCGACCTCTCCAACCGCGGCGCCTTCGACCCGATCGGCATTTCCTGCCGCATCTGCGAGCGCGTCAAATGCACCAGCCGCGCCGTGCCGCCGCTGAAAAGGAAGCTGGTGGTGGATCACCGGGTCAGGAACCCGATGCCGTATGAGATTGAGTAGGGGGGTATTTCTACACTTGCAACTAGGCACACCGTCGGCTGCATTCGGCCCTTTGCTGGCCTGCCAGTTAAACGAAATGCCCCTTCGCAATCGCTGCCGTGCTACGTGAGCTAGTCTGCCAATTCACTTGATAAGGTCGGTGATGCCCATTCCATTAGAAAAGATCATTGAAGCTGCGGAAAAAGCAGGGTTCGCTACGGAGTTGCTGGCCGCGTCTATTTTGGACAACGCGAATTGGAGGCCGAGCCAAAATGTCTACTTTATTGACAAGGATGAAGGAAAGGCGCGCGAGCTAGATATTCGGGCCTACAAGATTTTCGCCAGCACAAAAGAAAAGCCGGAAGTTACATGCATGATTTCGCTCTGCATAGAGGTTAAAAAGACTGCTGATCCCTTCATTTTCTACACAAACAGAAAGAGCGATTACGACGGGTCGTCAGGCTACGGTATCTTTCACTGGAAAAACAACGTTGATAGATTCGTTCTGAGCTACGGGGCTATCGAAGCAATGCGTCCAATGGCAGCGGTAGAGCGAGTAGCAAGGTCGTACTCGTGTTTCAAAAGTGGCCAGACACAGCAAATTCAATCGGGCGTAATTTCAGCCTTTAAAGCCGCCATCCACGAGAGAGACAATTGCGAAGAAGTCTACTCCGACCTCTCTGGCGATATCTGTTTCTTCGTTCCAATGATGGTGGTTGATGGCCCCCTTTACGAATGCTTTTTCGAGCAAGGCGGGGATACCTTGGTGGCTAGTGAAATTGATGAGGTTCTCTATGTTCAGAACTATCACTCGGGAAATTACGGGCGCGTATCTAATCATGTTTACGTAATGAATCTCTCCACTTTCAGTAAGAGATTGCCGGAATTCTCAGCGTGGGGCGAGCATATGCTGGCCGTGATGGCACAAAATCGGGCGAAGGTAGCAACAGCAGACGAAGTCGATTGAATGTCCGCTTCTGGTGCAAAGCGGTAGACTCCTGACGGCTCGTTACGGGACACGATCGCCGTAATGAGTTATCTTCCGGATGTTGCGCCCAATCTTGAAGCGGCGAGGTCGAGTTGGTGCAAATGGAGAGTGTCATGCCGTTCAAGAAAAAGATCCGCAGACAACGCAACTCGGCTATTCTCAGCATTCCGTCCGCACTTCTGCGGCGCTTGAATGTCGAGCCCGGTGACCTTCTCACGCTCGATGTACAGGATGGTGTTTTGATCGGTCGGCCGGTTGACCGCTCAATCCGACGTTATACCCTGGCCGAGCTCTTGGTCGGCGCGGATCAATTGGCCCAGCTTAACGCCTCTGTCCGCGAGCATATGGATTCACCGTCCGTCGGTCGCGAACTCTAGGCCTCTTCGAACCTACCCAAACAACCGCTCATCTCTCGCGACAAAAAACGCCTCGACACTCTCCGGCGCCACATCCTCCAGCGTCGCCGGGGACCATTTCGGGTTGCGGTCCTTGTCGATGATCGCAGCCCGGATGCCTTCGTAGAAGTCGGGTACCTTGACCACTTGGCAGGTGCCGGCGAATTCGCGTTCGAGGCAGGTTTCGAGGTCCTTGGAGCGGCGGGCCTCGCGCAGCATGCGGAGCGTCACCTTCAGGCTGGTCGGTGACTTCGCGCGCATGGCGATGAGGGTGCGCGTCGCGAGTTCGCTGCCTTCCTCTTCGAGGGCGGCGATGATCTCCTCTACCGTGTCGAAGGCGAAGCAGCGGTCGATCATGGTGCGGCCTTCGGAAAAGATGCCGGTCGGGCCGTCCACCGTGTAGTCGCGGATGATCGAGGCGATGGTTGCCCCGAGAGCGGGTGCGGGGAGGGCGGCGATCCGCTCCAGCAGTTCGGCCACCCGGTCCTGCGGAACGAACCAGTCGGCAAAGCCTGCGGTGATGGCGTCAGCGCCGTTCACCGCTTCACCTGTTAGCCCCATCCAGGTGCCGAGTTCGCCGGATGCGCGGGAGAGAAGCCAGGTGGCGCCGATGTCGGGGAAGAAGCCGATGCCGGTTTCGGGCATGGCGAGTTTCGTGGTTTCGGTGACGATGCGGTGGCTGCCATGGCTGGAGACACCGACGCCGCCGCCCATGGTGATGCCGTCCATCACGACGACATAGGGCTTTTTGAAGCGGGCGATGCGGGCGTTCAGGCGGTATTCGGCCTTGAGAAATTCGGAGGCCTTGGTGTCGCCGGCCTTGCCGCTTTCATAGAACATCCTGATATCGCCGCCGGCGCAAAGCCCGCGTTCGCCTTCGCCGGTGACGAGGACGGCGGCCACTTGGCGGTCTGCCTCGAAGGCATCGAGCGCCTTGCCAAAGGCGAGGACCATGTCGTGGGAGAGACTGTTCAGCACACGTGGACGGTTGAGGGCGATCAGGCCAAGCGCGCCCTTTTTCGCCGTCAGGATTTCCTCGCCCTGATAGTCCGCCTCCAGATACCGCATGCCGTCCTCCCATGTGTCTTTTGAGAGAGTTAGATATGCGTTGCGGCCAAAGGGCAAGGGGTGGGGGGTTGCATAGGGATACCCCCCTCTGTCACTGCGTGACATCTCCCCCACAAGGGGGGAGAGCGGAGCGCCGCGTTTGCCGATCCCTTTGCGGCGCCAACGGAATGTGAGCGGGCCAGCGATTCAGCCAGTCTCCCCCCTTGTGGGGGAGATGGCCGGCAGGCCAGAGGGGGGTATCCCGATGCGACAGGCTTCTGCTGCCTTGGTTGGATCAGCCAACAAGATTGCGGGGCGTGCCGGCTAGAAAGAGCTCGATGTTCTCGATCAGCTGGTCGGCCAGCGCCTGGATCGCCTCGCGGCTTGCCCAGGCGACATGCGGGGTGAGGATGACGTTTTCGCGTGATGCAATCCGCATCATCGGACTGTTGGCTGCGGGCGGTTCGCCATCGGTGACATCAAAGCCGGCGCCGGAGATCTGGCCGGTATCGAGGGCCTTTTCCAGCGCCAGTTCATCGACGAGGCCTCCGCGTCCGGTGTTGATCAGCAGCGGGCGGCGCTCCATCAGGGCGAATTCTCTGATGCCGATCACGCCGCGCGTTTCCGGTGTCAGCGGGCAGTGCAGGGTGATGACGTCAGAGCGCTTCAGGACCTCGTCGAAAGCCGTCTGGCCGGGTTTGAGGTCGGTTGCGCCGCGACGACCGGCGGCCAGCACGGTCATGCCGAAGGCCTCGGCGATGCGCCCGACGGACTGGCCGAGTGTGCCATGGCCGATGATGCCGAGCGTCGAGCCGCCGAGATCCGCGATGGGGTAATCGAAATAACAGAATTGCGCGGCCTGCTGCCAGCGTCCCTCGATCACCGACTGGCGATAGGGCAGGATCGAACGGCGCAGCGCCAGCATCAGCGCGAAGGTGTGTTCGGGCACCGTGTGTTTCGCATAATTGCGGATATTGCAGACGGCGATGCCTCGCGTCCTGGCTTCCGCAAGATCGACAATGTCGGTGCCGGTGGCGGAGACGGCAATCAGTTTCAGCTTCGCAGCACCAGCCAGAGCCTCGGCACGGACAGGGGCCTTGTTGGTGATCACCACATCTGCGTCGCGGATGCGCTCCGCCACGTCATGCGGTGCGGTGCGGGCATGGACCACCATTTCATGCGGCACGGAGGGCGCGCGGACCACGGTTTCCGGCGACAGCGTGTCCCGGTCGAGAAAGACGATGCGGATCATGGCGGACCTCCCTGCTTGCCCTCCGACCTAGCCGAGCGGCTTTCGGTCAGCAAGGCAGGTCAATGGTAATCCGGTACGCCCGGCATGGTGATGAAGCCAGGCAGCGCGCGGAAGCGGCGCAGCCAGCGGCGAAGGGCGGGGTATTCGTCATGGTCGATGCCGCAGTCACGCGAAAGCGCAAAGCTGGGCAGGAGGGCGAGGTCGGCGAGTGACGGGGCGTTGCCGACGAACCAGTCCGAGCCTTCGATCTGCCGCAGCGTCATGTGGTCTTCCATGATGCGGAAGGCTTTTCGCGCCGCCTTCAGGTCGGCCTCGCTTGCGCCTTCGGTGGTGAAGAGGGCCGCCTCGCGGGCGTCGATTGCGGGTTTCAGTTCTCGGCCGGAAAAGCCCAGCCATTGCTGGACGCGTCCGAAGTCTGCGGCATCGGCGGGCAGCCAGGGACTGTCAGGCGCATGGGCGCGGACGAGATAAGCCAGGATCGCCGCCGTGCCGAACAACCTGACATCGCCGTCTTCGAGGATCGGCAGCGTGCCGGTCGGGTTGAGGGCCAGCATATGCGGCTTTTCCTGCTCGCGGCCCGGTGCCTTGTCGACGGCAACCGTCTCGAAGGAGAGGCCGAGCATGGAGAGGAGCAGGCGGACGCGAAAGCCGTTTTCGTCGAGGTGGTAGTCGTAGAGCCTGATCATCACGCCGCCTCCGTCGTCTGGGCTTCGAGCCGGTTGCGCAGGTCGGTCGCCCATAGGATCAGGTCGCGGCGGGTGGCTGCGGAGGTGTGTCCGCTCACCGTGATGTGCAGGGCCGTCCGGCCGGCGTCGCGGGGTTGGCCTGCGATCAGCACTGTCAGGTCGTTACCTTGGAAGGTAACCAAGCCAGTCCCACTCTCGACCGGACGATACCCGTCGGGTGGAGCTGCCGTCACCGCCAGCAAAGCCGCATTCGTCGCCAGGTCGAGAAACAGGCTGCGGACGGCTTCGGCCGTCTCGGGAAGCGTCGAGAGGTCCGCTGCATCCGCCCCGTCCGGTGCCATCCAGATTATCCCGGCGCGTTCGGTTGCGGCAAAGGTCGGGACCTTGATGGTCTGGGGCACCTCGAGATCCGGGTGCGCCGGAATGTAGCGACATTGGCCACCCGTGTCGTAGCGCCAGCCGTGATAGAGGCAGGCGATGTGGTCGCCGCGCACGAAGCCGAAGCTCATGCGCATGCCGCGATGCGGACAGCGGTCCTCCCAGACATGGATTTCGCCCTTGTCGTCACGCCAGACGACGCGCTCCTCGCCGTTGACGAGGGTGCCGGCAGAGGTGCCGGCCTCGACGTCCGCGGAAAGGGCAACGGGGATCCAGGGAGAGGTTGATGTCATGATGCGGCCTTTGCGGGCAAGTCTTCGTCTGTTTGAAAGCGGGTCACGTCGAGCACGATGCTGTCATAGGGGCCGAGGCTGACCGCCATTTCGAAGGCGTCGATCAGGGCTTCCGGGCCCGACAGCGTCAGGCGACAGCGATCGTAGTCGCAGGCCGCAATCTTGAGCCCGAGCGAGAGGCGGGCGGCCCGATGTTCGGCGAACGCGATGAAGCCCTGCGGCTCCAGCCTTCCGGAAAAGGTGAAGCCGACGGTCATATGGTCGGCTTTCGCCGTCATCGGATGGGGATCAGTGTTGCCTTGCAATTGTGCGCGCTCTAATTTTTGGGCAATCTAGCGGCGGGTGAGATCGGGTTTCAAGCGGTTTCTCCCGTGCTCCAGAGGAAAGACAGACTATGCAGAACGGTATCGACAAGGCGTCGCTTGATCAGTGGTATGTGCTCGATACCGAGGCGGTGATCCCTGTGGGCCGATCGCAGAACCGGTTGCTCGGGACGGATCTGACTGTCGTCAGACAAGCGGATGGGGCGATCGAAGTGTTTGCCGAGGGGCGGGCCGAGCCGCTGCCGCTACGCCATCGCTTCGGCTTTCTCTGGGCGACGCTGGGCGAGCCCGAGCGCGAGATCTTTCCGCTGCCGGAGGCCGACGAGCCGGATAGACGCTATGTGCCCTGCGGCGTGGTCACGGTGAAGGCTTCAGGACTTCGCATCGTCGAGAACTTCCTCGACATGGCGCATTTCCCCTTCGTGCATACGGATGTTCTGGGAGCCGAGCCGCATACGGAAGTACAGAGCTATGATGTCGAAATCCGCCGCGACGAAGACGAGGTCTGGGCGACCAACTGCACCTTCTTCCAGCCGCAGGCGGCTCTGTCGGCGTCCGACGGCATCACCACCCAATACATGTACCGGGTGATGACGCCGTTCGCCACGATCCTCTACAAGACATGTCCCAACGCTACCAATCGCTGGGATGTCATCGGCCTCTTCGTCCAGCCGCTCGATCCCGGCCGCTGCCGGGCGCATCCGATCATGTATCTGATCGACGATGTCTCAACGACCACGGAGCTTATCCATTTCCAGCAGATGATCTTCCTGCAGGACCGCATCATCCTTGAAAACCAGCGGCCGGTACTCCTGCCGCTGGAGCCGCGCAAGGAAATCCCAACGCGGGCAGATGCCTCGTCCATCGCCTATCGCCGCTGGCTGAAAGAAAAGGGCGTGACCTACGGCGCCAGCACAGTGGCTGCCTGAGGCGCAGCAAAAAACCCGGAAGCGGGCGCTTCCGGGTTCCGGGCATTCCTTAGCCTGCAGGTCTTAGCTGCGGCTCATCCACTCGTCGATCTCGCGATCGGCTTCTTCCTGGGTCTTGCCATAGGCAGCCTGGATCTTGCCTGAGAGCTCCTTGCGCTTGCCGGCGATCACATCGAGATCGTCACCTGTCAGCTTGCCCCACTGGGTCTGGGCTTTGCCCTTGAACTGTTCCCAATTGCCTTCGATCTGATTCCAATTCATCGGATAACTCCCGTGTCGGTGAATGGTCGAGGCTTGATGTCCTCGGGGCTGAAAACGTCGGCTAATGCGGGAAGTTCCATCGGCTGGGTCGAAGCCGATCAGATCGGGCCCGTGGCCTCGTGCACAAGAAAAGGCCGAGGTGATGATGGAACACTCGTCCGGTCACGGCGTTCTTGTTGCGAACTGCCTTTCATGAACAATCCAAGGAGAATTCCATGGCCCAGGTACCGAGCGCCTCCAAGAGCAAGATCGAAGTCAAGGCAAACGATCTCGCAGACCGCATCGAAGACAAGGCGAACACGGCGGGTACCGCGACCAGCGGTGACGTCCAGGCGGACCTCGAAGCCCTGCGCCGCGATATCGCTTCTCTGACGCAGACCGTCGCCTCCTTCGGTAGCGGCAAGATCCGTCAGGCGGGCGAAACCTCACAGGAATATATCGACAGCGCACGTGAGCGCTTCATGAATGCTGAAGAAGATATCGAAGCCTATGTGCGCGCAAAGCCGCTGCAGTCGCTCGCTATGGCCGCTGGCGTCGGCTACGTTCTTGCGCTTCTCAGCCGGCGCTGATCATGCTGCCACTCCTTAGACATTTGGGCATCGTCGCCTTTGGCAAGGTGCGGCCGACCGCCAACAAGGTCGGGCGCTCCGTGATGGCGGGTGCGATTGCCGGTGTGTTGGGGCTAACGACCTATGTCGCCCTGCTTCTGGCTCTCGGCTTCTATCTGACCAGCATCATCGGTCCGATTTATGCTGCCTTGGTCATCGCTGGCGTCACGGCGCTCTGCGCCATCATCGTCATCGTCGTGGTGCAGTCGATCAACCGTCGCGCCGAGCGTCGCATGGAAGCCCGTCAAAGGGCCGCCAGGGCACGGCTGCCTGATCCGATGACGCTGCAGTTATTGGCTGGTGTGCCGGCGCTGATGAAGGGACGGTCCCTGCTGACTGCCGCGGCGATTGCAGCAGTCGCCTATGGGGTCGCCAAGTCGCAAGGTGTCGGCAACGATCGCGATTGACCTGCGCTTTTGAGAGACGGTTGGGCTTTTCGAAGCCCGGCCGTTCATATGTCAGGGTTTCCTGGACTTGGCTTTTGCTTCCGCATCGTGAAGCTTTTCGAGAAGGTCGAGAAATTGGGACGGAGTGCCTTCGTCGACGATACTGTCGTAGTAGCCACGAAGCTTTGACGCGATCAATGCGTTCGCATTTTGCCGCTTTGCCTCCGACGGCTTCTTCGATTTATTTCCATCCGGAGGGCCTTCAGCCATGTCTGTCCAATTCCGTCAGTTTGCCAAGCGAGACGACAATTAACGTGATAAGCCCGAACAGGCAAAAAAGTTCCAAAGACGATGGAACATTTTTTTTCGAGCCGCGTTTTCTGCCGAGTCCGCACCTTTATCCATTTCGATTGGAGAACTGCATGTCCCTTACTGCCCGCGTCGCTGTCCATCTTCCTTACCTGCGCCGTTACGCACGCGCCGTCACCGGTTCGCAGACCTCCGGAGATGCCTATGTGGCAGCGGTCCTGGAAGCGCTGATCGCCGACATCTCCATTTTTCCCGACACCGGTGATGACCGTGTCGCTCTCTACAAGCTGTTCGTGACGATCTACGATTCGACCAAGGTCGAGCTTCCCCAGATCACCTCGCCCTTTGCATGGGAAAAGCGTGCCGCCGCCAACCTTGCATCCGTGCCGACGCGCGCGCGCCACGCCTTTCTTCTGATCACGGTCGAAGGTTTCACCACCACCGAAGCGGCCAGCGTGCTGAGCGTCGGCGAAGCCGAATTCAACGCGCTCTTCAACGAGGCCTCGATGGAGATCTCCCGCCAGGTCGCGACCGACATCATGATCATCGAAGACGAGCCTCTGATCGCGCTCGACATCGAGCAGATGGTCGAAGACCTCGGTCACCGCGTGACCGGCATCGCCCGCACCCATGCCGAAGCCGTCGATCTCTATAAGCGTACCAGCCCGAAAATGGTCCTCGCCGACATCCAGCTTGCGGATGGAAGCTCGGGCATCGATGCCGTGAACGACATTCTCAAGGTCGATACCATCCCGGTCATCTTCATTACGGCATTCCCGGAGCGCCTGTTGACTGGCGAGCGTCCTGAGCCTGCCTTCCTGGTCACCAAGCCGTTCAACCCCGACATGGTCAAGGCTTTGATCAGTCAGGCGCTTTTCTTCAACGAGCGCGTGACCGAGCAGGCTTGATATAGCTCTTGTGGGGCATAGGTTAGAGCGAGGAATGGACCGGCAGACGGAGCCGGTCCCAGATGCCGATAATGGCGGAGCAGGCAATTGGTACATCGGTTGACATGGTTTGAACCTCAGCGCGGCGACGAACAGCTGCGGGAGTTCTTCATAACCGCGCTCATCGACATGGGCGCCAGCCTCACTCTTCAGGATAAAGATGGTACCTATGTCTGCATCACCTCGCTGCCGGCTCGCTGGCGGCTGGCGGCGGGGGCAACTCCGTCCGACGACACCATCTTCGGGCCGGAGATCGGGCAGAAACTCGCAGAGCTCAAGTCCGGGTTACAGAACGCCGGAGATCGTGCTGAGCTCGAGATTGAGGCGGGAGACGATACCTTCTTCGAATTCCGCTGCCGCATGGTCGAGATGGCGGATCATGATTTGCATTTGATCACAGTTGTCATCGATCGCACCGAAGACCGGCGGCGCGAAAGGCTTTTGCGCGCACTCCTGCGGGAAGTCAGCCACCGGTCGAAGAACCTTCTCGCGATCATTCAGAGCATCGCATCCCAGACGGCCCGGTATTCCGGGACGCTGGACATGTTCCTCGGAAAATTCCGGGGCCGGCTGCATGCCCTTTCTCAGTCGCAAGACCTGATCACCGACTCCAGCTGGCGCGGGGCCTATTTTCGCGATCTCCTGAAGCAGCAGGTCGATCGCTACGTTCAGGAAAACGCAGATCTGGTTCAGGTCGTGGGCGACGACGTTCTTCTGACACCCAATGCGTCGCTGCATATCGGGCTTGCCTTGCATGAGCTGGTGGTCAATGCCGTTAGCCATGGTGATTTCCTGCAACGACGCCAGCCGATCGAGGTCTCGTGCCGGAAGCTCGAAACGCCCGCGGGTCCCGTGGTGGTGATCGTCTGGTCCGAACCATTTACCGCTCGCGAAAACGAAGAAACCAAGGCGGCGCGCTTCGGCAGCACCGTTCTGGAGCGGGTCGTCCCATCTTCGGTAAACGGCGAAGCGCATCACGAACTGACGAACGGACAGGTGCGCTACGAGCTGCGCTTTCCACTCGAGATCTTCGACTGAATCTTTGGCGCCCCCGCGGGTGTCCTTTCATGGAAAGATACGGCCATGCGCCTGTTCAGTTGCAGCAACTGTTCGAACGTCGTGCATTTTGAGAATGACGGTTGCGTCACATGTGGGGCGCGTCTGGCTTTTCGTTCGACCAGTCTCGACATGGTGGCGCTGGATGGTTCCGGCACGCATGTGCTCAATAAAGGCATAACGGAAACCGGGAGCGTCCGGCCTTGCGCCAATGCGGCCCTGGGCGGGTGCAACTGGCTCGTTGAAGATGAGGATGCCAGCGGCTTTTGCGTCGCCTGCCGGCACAATGTTACGATCCCGGATCTTTCGGTGCCGGAAAACCTCCAGAACTGGCAGAGAATCGAGCTCGCGAAACGCGGGCTCTTCTATTCCATTCTCAGGTTCAGGCTGCCCCTGGTCACACGCACAGCCGATCCCGAGCAAGGGCTGGGTTTCGAATTTCTCGCGGATGATCCGGCAGACAGCGGTGACGGGCCAGTGCTGACCGGTCATGCCGACGGCCTGATCACGCTCAATATTGTCGAGGGTTCCGACGCAGAACGGGAGGCGCGGCGTGTGGCGCTTGGAGAGCCATTCCGCACCCTGCTTGGCCATTTCCGCCATGAGGTGGCCCATTATTACTGGAATGTCCTCGTGCGGGACAGGAATGCCTTCGAGGCCTTCCGGAGTGTGTTCGGCGACGAGCGAGCCGATTACGGTGAGGCTCTGAAACGCCACTATGCCGAGGGCCCCCCGCTAGGCTGGGAGAACAGCTTCATCTCCGCCTATGCCGCGAGCCACCCTTGGGAGGATTTCGCCGAGACCTTTGCCCATTACTTCCACATCGTCGACGCGCTGGATACGGCGGATGCCTTCGGTCTCAGAACCAATCCCGATGTCGAGGCCGATGTGCCGGCGATCGAGCTGAAACGCACTTTTGACAGTTACGGCATTGGCAGCGCAGGCGCCCTGATCCGCGCCTGGGTGCCGCTGACGCTAGCGATCAACAGCATCAATCGCAGCATGGGTCAGCCGGATCTCTATCCCTTCGTGCTGTCCGAGCCGGTGATCGGCAAGCTGCACTACATTCATGGCTTGATCCGCTCCTAATCCCTGCCGTATGGGCGTTTCACGCCATTGTTCCTGGAACTGTCGTGCAGTCTTCGCGTTAACCTTTAGGTAACACGGAGAACGATCATGAACAGTATGGCTGCCCTGATGGTCATTGTGGCCTGCCATCCGCAAGACACCACATGTCTGCAGGATCCGGTCGCTGTTATTTCTTATGACACGGACGAGGCTTGCTACGGCGCGCTGCCAAAAGAACTTAAGCGCGCGCGGGCCATGGCCGAGATCATCTATGGCGATTGTTTCCCCGTGAACGCCGATCTCGTGGCTGGTCGAAACATCCGCCAGACGATCGATCCCAACAAGCTGGCCGTGCTCGAGGCGCCTGTCTCAACCGCCGGCCCTGCCGAAGCGCAGGCCTTGATGCCGCCTGTCCCTGCCGAACGTTATGGAGAATGATGATGAAGCCCGAAGTCTCGGCCGATCCGAATTTAGTCAACGTCGACGCACAGAACCGCCATGTCTCGCAACAGGCGGGCCTCGATCAGGACCTCGAATCTCAGGTCCCGCCCCGCTACGGCTCGTTCACCGTCACGACGCTCGGCGTCATTCTCGTCCTGTTATTCGCCGCTGTCGTCTGGATCCTCCTCTGAGCTTCGATCTGAATTTCTCCCATGAAAAAAGGCCGCTTCTTCGGAAGCGGCCTTTTTTGCTACGTCAGTTTCTCGTTCACGCCTGACGGAAGAGCCGCATGGCGAGCGAAACGAGGAAGAGAATGATAAAGATACCAAAGAGGATCTTGGCGATGCCAGCCGATGCGCCAGCAATGCCGCCGAAGCCGAGAACGCCAGCGATCAGGGCGACGACCAGAAATACGAGTGCGTAGTAAAGCATGTTGGGTTCTCCGTGTTTCGATGCCGGATGAACGTCGGCTGGTGGGCTTTGTTCCATTCGGATCACGGTTTCGAGAGCTACGCAGCGTTGAAATAAAATAATTGCATGTTCGGGAACCTTCTGCGCCCTTTGGCGTTGTCAGGCGACACTGTTTCAAACCCGTTGGACCAAATGACAGAACATTCGAAGAAAGCGCCGGCTACGAACGGGCTGCCTGGAATGGCCGCCTTTCATCCCGGCGTGTCCGCGCAATTGCGCGAATACTATCAGTCGGTACAGGAAGAAGGGATTCCGGATCGGTTCCTCCAGCTCCTGGAGCAACTGGATGTGGCCGAACGCCAGGCCAGTGAGTCCACTCGCATCAAGGACAATGCTCGATGACTGTTGGCGATAAGTCGACCGACCACTCCTTCAAGCGCGACCTCTTGGCAGCGCTGCCAAACCTGCGTGCCTTTGCCGTATCGCTGACCGGCCGACATCACGTCGCCGACGATCTGGTGCAGGACACGATCATGAAGGCATGGGCGAAGCAGGATCATTTCGAGCCCGGCACCAACATGAAGGCTTGGCTCTTCACCATTCTTCGCAACGAATTCTATTCGCAAATGCGCAAGCGTGGCCGTGAGGTCTCCGACACCGACGGCATCTTCACGTCGCAGCTCTCCACCCATCCCCAGCAGTATGGTTCACTCGACCTGCAGGACTTCAAGCGTGCACTTGATCAGTTGCCGAGCGACCAGCGCGAGGCGATCATTCTCGTTGGCGCTTCCGGCTTCGCCTATGAAGAAGCTGCGGAGATCTGCGGTTGTGCCGTCGGCACGATCAAGAGCCGCATCAATCGAGCACGCAACAAGCTTCAGGAGATCCTGGGTGTGAGCGGCGAGGGCGATTACGGCCCCGATGCCCACAGCTCAGCGGTCATCAAGAAGGCTTTTGCCGTCTGAGGGCCCGCGACCATGCGCCGCTTTCAAAACCGCCGCAGCCAGTTCGTGGGCTTGCGGCGGCTTTGTGACCAGCGGATGCTCGGTCACGATGCTTGGGATGTCGGTAAAATGTCCGTAGGACGACAGAAAGACGGGCTTCGCGCCAGCTTTCATGATCAGGTCTGTGCGCTCGACATTCAAGGCCTCGTTCAAGGCCGCATCGATGATCACCACATCGAATGCGGTCGTCTGGACGGCTTCTGCCAGTCGGGCCAGCGGGGCGATGGTCACATCGCAAGGCAGATCGTCAAGAAGAATGCGCTCCACCTCCATGGCAATCAGATACTGGTTCTCGGCAACGAGAACGCGGAGCGGCGCAGTCATCATGGAATTTCCTTTTGTCAGGCGCGCGTTATGGGACGTGCCCCGACCAGCGTCATTTAAAAAAGACATGTGCAGCCTGCATTGTTCCAATCCGGAACAGCATGACGGACAAACGAGGTTATCCCGTGGCAATCGAACCGCGTCATTCCCCCATTCGTGTAAGCTGTTTCGAATGTCCGTTGCGGCATATGAAACGGTTCCGTCCTTTCACTGAGTCAGAACTGGAATTCGTCTCCACCTTCAAGCGTGGTGAACTCGTTGCCGATCCGGGAACGACCGTGCTCGTCGAAGGCGCGCGCAGCGCCCATCTTTACACGGTGCTGTCGGGTTGGGGCTTCCGCTACAAGATCCTCGAAGACGGCCGACGACAGATCCTGAACTACATCGTGCCTGGCGACATGATCGGCCTGCAGGGCGCTGTCATGGCCGAGATGCAGCATTCGGTTGAAGCCCTGACACCCATGACGCTCTGTGTCTTCGAAAGAAGTCGGCTGTTTTCCCTGTTCGAGCTGCATCCGGGGCTGAGCTTCGATCTCACCTGGCTTGCAGCGCGCGAAGAGTGCATTCTTGACGAACATCTGCTCAGCATCGGGCGCCGGTCTGCGCTGGAGAGAGCCTCCTACCTCCTGGCCTTCCTGTTCGATCGTGGCATGAATGCCGGCATCCTCGGCGACAACCACCGCCATATTCCAGTCACGCAGATGCATTTTGCCGATACGCTCGGGCTCTCGATTGTCCATACCAACAAGACGCTGAAGAAGCTCGCCGACCGGGGGCTCATACGCTGGCGCGAGCGGGGCTGCGACATCGTCGACCCCCTCGGCCTGCAGGAAATTTCCGGTTGGACGCCGGCCGAGCAAAGGGTCAGGCCTTTCATCTGATCGCTGCATAGAAAAAGGCCCGCATCGCTAATAGCGTGCGGGCCTTTTCCGTCTGGGTGAACTCTCGTCAGGCGACGATGACGACGCCGGTAAAGAGCGCGATGATCATAACGACCAAGACGATGAAAATCAGGATCTTGGCGACGCCGGCCGAGGCGCCGGCCACGCCACGAAAACCGAGCAGGCTTGCGACAGCGGCGATCAGAAGAAGGATGAGGATCCATTGCAGCATGTGGGTCTCCTTGTGCGTTGTTCCCGTGGGAAACAGGGCCAGCGGTCAATTGTTCCATCGGGTGTCAGCGGAAGCTACGTGTGTGCGCTGCAACAAAAATCGGTTTAAGCGGGTAAGCCGCAAGACAAAACCGTCATTTGTTCTCGGAGCTGGACTAGACAGGGGGCCTTAGTTCTGGTCGTGTCCGCGATCGGAGAGTCCTTCGACTTTGGGCGAAGGACCGTAGGTGGAACCCGTTCGAACGGAGTTTGGGAGATGGGATTGAAGATCGGATCGCCAAGGGAGATTTATGCCGGCGAGGCCCGCGTCGCGATGACGCCTGATAGCGCCTCGCAGTTGCGGAAACTCGGCTATGAATGCGTCATCGAAAGCGGTGCCGGCAAGGCCGCGGGGTTGTCGGACGATGCCTATCGCGCCGCCGGCGTGACGGTGGTCGAGACGGCCGCTGCGCTTTATGAAACAGCTGACATCATCGCCAAGGTGCGTCCGCCGGAAACGGCTGAAGTCGATCGTCTCGGACCTGGCAAGACGCTGATCTCCTTCTTCTATCCGGCCCAGAACACGGCTCTGCTCGAGCAGGCCAAAGACAAGGGCGCGACGGTCGTTGCCATGGACATGGTGCCGCGCATCAGCCGCGCCCAGAAGATGGACGCGCTGTCGTCGATGGCCAACATCGCCGGCTATCGCGCAGTGATCGAGGCTGGCAATAATTTTGGCCGTTTCTTCACCGGTCAGGTGACGGCGGCCGGCAAGGTGCCGCCGGCCAAGGTCCTGGTGATCGGTGCGGGCGTCGCGGGTCTTGCCGCCATCGGTACGGCTACATCGCTCGGCGCCATCACCTATGCCTTCGACGTCCGGCCCGAAGTTGCCGAGCAGATCGAAAGCATGGGCGCACAGTTTGTCTATCTCGAATTTGAAGCCACGCAGGATGGCGCAGCGACCGGCGGTTACGCGGCACCCTCTTCACCGGAGTTCCGCGAAAAGCAGCTTGCCAAGTTCCGCGAACTGGCCCCCGAGGTCGACATCGTCATCACAACCGCGCTGATCCCCGGCCGTGATGCGCCGAAGCTGTGGCTCGCCGACATGGTCGCTGCGATGAAGCCGGGCTCCGTCGTCGTCGACCTTGCTGCCGAGCGAGGCGGCAATTGTGACCTGACGGTTGCTGATCAGAAGATCGTCTCCGACAATGGCGTGACCATCGTCGGCTATACCGATTTCCCGAGCCGCATGGCTGCGCAGTCGTCGACGCTCTACTCCACCAATATCCGCCACATGATGACGGACCTGACGCCGGCCAAGGATGGCGTGGTCGTGCACAATATGGAAGACGACGTGATCAGGGGTGCCACTGTCACCAAGGGTGGCGAGATAACCTTCCCGCCGCCGCCGCCGAAGATTCAAGCGATCGCGGCTGCCAAGCCTAAGGAAAAGGTGAAGGAGCTGACGCCCGAGGAGAAGCGGGCGCAGGAAATCGCCGCCTTCAAGACGCAGACCCGCAACCAGGTGGCGATGCTCGCCGGTGGCGGTGCGCTGATCCTGCTCGTCGGTCTTTATGCGCCGGCCAGCTTCATGAGCCATTTCATCGTCTTCGTGCTCGCCTGCTTCGTCGGTTTCCAGGTCATCTGGAATGTCAGCCATTCGCTGCACACGCCGCTGATGGCGATTACCAATGCCATTTCCTCGATCATCATTCTGGGTGCCCTGATGCAGATCGGCTCCGGCAATTTCCTGGTGATCATCCTCGCCGCACTGTCGGTTCTGATGGCCGGCATCAATATCTTCGGCGGCTTCATGGTGACACGGCGCATGCTCGCCATGTTCCAGAAGTCTTAAAGAGCGGGGAGGGGAAAACTCATGGAATACGGATTCACCACAGCGGCCTATGTTGTCGCGGCTGTTCTCTTCATCCTGTCACTCGGCGGCCTCTCGGGTCAGGAAAGCGCCAAGCGCGCCGTCTGGTACGGTATATCAGGCATGGCGCTTGCAGTTCTCGCGACGATCTACGGTCCTGGCGCCGGTAACTGGTTGGTCTCGGTCGTGATGATCGCCATCGGCGGCAGCATCGGCTGGGTCGTTGCCCAGCGCGTGCAGATGACCGAGATGCCGCAGCTTGTGGCTGCCATGCATTCGCTGGTCGGTCTGGCTGCCGTCTTTATCGGCTTCAATGCCGAAATCGAGATGTGGCGGATTGCTAGCTCGCTCGCCAATGCCAATATCGCGTTCTGCGATCCCGCGCTCAATGCGGTCGTCTGCGCTGCTCAGAACGGTCACACGGCCCTCTTCAATGACTTTACCGGCTTTGCCCTGAAGATTGCCGAGAAGACCAGTGCCGAGATAGCGGTTCTGAAGATCGAGGTCTTCCTCGGCGTCTTTATCGGTGCCATCACCTTCACGGGTTCCGTGGTCGCCTATGGCAAGCTGGCGGGCAAGGTCGATACGACGGCCAAGAAGCTGCCGGGCGGGCACATGCTGAATGCGGGTGCTGCTCTCGGCTCGCTGATCCTGCTGGTGCTCTATTTCAACGGCGCCGGCAGCTGGACGCTGATCCTGATGACGCTTCTGGCGCTCTTCATCGGCTATCACCTGATCATGGGCATCGGCGGCGCCGACATGCCCGTCGTCGTCTCAATGCTCAACAGCTATTCCGGTTGGGCTGCTGCTGCCATCGGCTTCTCGCTGTCGAACGATCTCCTGATCGTCGTCGGTGCTCTCGTCGGTTCGTCCGGTGCGATCCTTTCCTACATCATGTGCAAGGCGATGAACCGCAGCTTCGTCTCGGTCATCTTGGGCGGCTTCGGCGGCACGACCGGGCCGCAGATGGAAGTCGTGGGCGAGCAGATCGCCATCGACGGCGACGGCGTGGCCAATGCGCTGAACGATGCAGACAGCGTCATCATCGTTCCGGGTTACGGCATGGCGGTCGCCCAGGCGCAGCAGTCTGTATCGGAACTGACCCGCAAGCTGCGCGCCGCCGGCAAGACTGTGCGCTTCGCGATCCATCCGGTCGCCGGACGCCTGCCGGGCCACATGAACGTGCTGCTCGCGGAAGCGAAGGTGCCTTACGACATCGTTCTGGAAATGGACGAGATCAACGAGGACTTCCCCGAAACGGACGTCGCCATCGTCATCGGCTCGAACGACATCGTCAACCCGGCCGCCCAGGAAGATCCGAACTCGCCCATCGCCGGCATGCCAGTTCTGGAAGTGTGGAAGGCGAAGCAGGTCTTCGTTTCCAAGCGCGGCCAGGGCACCGGCTATTCCGGCATCGAGAACCCGCTGTTCTACAAGGAGAATACGCGCATGTTCTACGGTGACGCGAAGAAGTCGATCGACAGCATCCTGCCGCTGATCAAGTAAGCTTCGGATCAGATTGAAACTATAAAGCCGGGTGGTGACGCCCGGCTTTTTTCTATCTTTGCGGGAGCAGGCGAGAACCGGACGCCAGCATTGCGCCGCGCAGAGGCGGTTGTTCAGCGCCAGGAGTTTTCGTGAGCACCAGATTCTTATTCGCCAGCCTCTGTGCTGGCCTGCATTGCACCACAGTCTCAGCCGCCGACTTCGGTTTGGCGGATTCGTCACCTCCCTTGTCTTCGCAAACTGCCGTGGCAGACATCATTCACGACTGGAGCGGCGGTTATGTCGGCGTCGTCGGTGGCGGCGCGGTCGGCGAGGTGAAGACCGAGACAGGATCCGGCACTCTGGGTTCGGACACGACCCTTCGGGGCGGTGTTGCCGGCGTTACGGCCGGATACAACATCCAGAACGGCAACATGGTCTATGGCGTGGAAGGCGATGTCTCCTGGGCCAAGGTCAAGGGAGACCAGTCCTGCCAGGGTTTTCCTTCTCAGACCTGCTATTATGAGCTCGGCTTGCAGGGAACGGCACGCGCCCGTGTCGGCGTCGCCATGGATCGCACACTGCTCTACGTGACCGGCGGTCTCGCCGTCGCACGCGGCCAGGGCGGTGTCGATCCGGTGGTCGGCGCAGCCATTGGCGATGACAAGCAGACCTATCTGGGTTTCGTCACCGGCGTGGGGGCGGAATACGCCATGACGGATGCCCTGAGCTTCAAGGCCGAATATCTCTACACCGATTATGTCTCACGGACCTCTCCTCTGGGCACGGTCAGTCCGCTAGACAGCTATCGGTCGGAACCGTCCAGCCATATCTTGCGCGTCGGTCTGAACTATCGGTTCTGATCTGGGTCAGGTGTGACTGCTACAATGGCCGGGTGGGGCGGCCGGCTTTTTGTTGATGTGCGCGGATGGCAATCAGCTTGTCGCATCATCAATATCCCGCTTCGCGCTGATGCCTGAATGCCAGGATGTAGACTGCCTCCTCCAGCGCTTCATAACGATAAAGGGCCACATAGCCCGAGGTGCCAAAAGGAATGCTCAATTCCCTAATCGCGGGCGCGCGTTGCATTGGTCTTCCGATGTGCGGTTGGCTCGCCAGCAGCTTGAATTGTCGTTTGATTTCCCTGGCTGCTTTCTGAGCTGCCTCCGCCGACCCTGCCTGAAGGAAGCGACGGCATCGCTCCAAGCCAATAGCTGCTCCCTCTGTCACGATTACTCGTGGCACTCGGGCACCGGTTTTTCGTCGGCTGTGCCCCAGGTTTCGAGCCAGTCGCCAACTTCCTCCAGTGTCAGGTGGCGGCCCGTTTCCTTGAAAGCCGTCCAGGATGCCAGTGCCTCTCGCGTGAAGGTCTCACGGGCCTCCTCACGCTCCACATACTGCTCAATCGCTTCCAGCATCAGTCCATGCGCCGAGCGTTTGCGGTCGTTGGCCAGTTGCTGCACCCGCTCTTTTAATGCGTCATCGATCTTCAGCGAGGTCGCCATGGTCGCTCCAGACTACTGGGTGATACCTGCTTACAAGATAGTGGGCGAACCAGGACAAGTCCACATGGACAGAGCGTCGCCAACATCAGGCCCCATGCATGGCGCAAAAACGCAAAACCCCGCCACATGGGCGGGGTCAACAACGGTCCTACCGACTGACCTCAAACATCCGCCTTGAAGGTCTGCTTCTGCGTACCGAGACCCTCGATGCCGAGTTCGACCACATCGCCGGCCTTCAGGAACTGCGGCGGCTTCATGCCGAGGCCGACGCCCGGAGGCGTGCCGGTGGAGATGACGTCGCCGGGATGCAGGCTCATGAACTGGCTCAGATAGGAAACGAGGTGGGCAACGCCATAGACCATGGTCTTGGACGAGCCGTCCTGCATCATCTTGCCATTCACCGAGAGCCACATTTTGAGGTTCTGCGGATCTGCGATTTCGTCCTTGGTGACAAGCCAGGGGCCGATGGGGCCGAAGGTGTCGCAGGACTTGCCCTTGGTCCACTGGCCCGCGCGCTCTGTCTGGAAGGCGCGTTCGGAAACGTCGTGGGAGACGCAGTAGCCGGCGACGTAGTCCATGGCGTCCGCTTCCGAGACGTATTTCGCGGTCTTTCCGATGACCACGCCAAGCTCAACTTCCCAGTCGGTCTTCTCCGAACCGCGGGGGATAAGCACGTCGTCGTTCGGGCCGCAGATGGCGGAGGTTGCTTTCATGAAGATCACCGGCTCCGGCGGCACAGCGGCACCGGTTTCTGCGGCGTGATCGGAATAGTTGAGGCCAATGCAGATGAACTTGCCGGTGCCAGAGACGCAGGCGCCGATCCGGTCCGCAGCGATCTCAGGCAGCGAGGCTGGGTCGATAGCGGCGATCTTCGCCAGACCTTCCGGGGATATAGCCGCACCGCCGATATCGCTCACATGAGCCGAGAGGTCACGAACCTTGCCGTCCTTATCGAGGATCGCAGGCTTTTCCTGGCCGAGTGGGCCGACGCGCATGAGTTTCATGGGTTTCTTCCTTCTTCAGAATTAGATGGTCCAGCCGCCGTCGATGGCGAAGGCTTGGCCCGAGGTATAGGTAGCGCCGGCGATGTAGACGGCGAGGTCGGCGATTTCTTCCGGGGTGCCCAGCCGCCCCATGGGCTGGCGGGCAATGAAGGCGGCGCGGGCGGCATCATAGTCGCCTTGAGCGCGCATGCGATCCTGCAGCGACGGGCTTTCGACCGTGCCGGGGCAGATCGCGTTGCAGCGGATCCCTTGCGTCACATAGTCGGCGGCGACGGATTTGGTGAGCCCCACCACAGCGGCCTTGGTGACGGTATAGGCGCAGCGGTTCGGCACGCCCTTCACGGAGCTGGCGACCGATGCCATGTTGATGATGGAGCCGTCGCCCTTCTCCAGCATGGCAGGTAGCACGGCACGGATTGTGCGGATCATCGCGCGGACATTGAGGTCGAGTGCAAAGTCGAGATCCTTGTCGGCCATGTCCATGATGGTGCCGCCATGCACGACACCGGCGCAATTGAACAGCACATCGAAGGGTCCTGTCTCTCCGACCACGGCCTTGACCGCGTCGTCCTTCAGGACGTCCAGCTGGCGCGTCGTGATGCCGGCCTCGCCGTCCAGTATCGCCAGAGTCTCGGTGTTGATGTCGGTCGCGACGACGGTCGCGCCGGCGCGGGCAAAGGCGATGGCGCTCGCGCGGCCGATACCCTGGCCGGCAGCCGTCACCAAAACATGCTTGTTCTTCAGAGGCAGATACATGCTCTTGGCTCCTCCAGCCGATCCCTCGTCACGCGACCCTTGCATATTCCGGCCGTCGATGCGAGCATCATTCATATGCAAAACATTTATTCATGAACGTCAAGGTCAGTCGTCGAACTTCAGGGAGAGAAAAGCGTGAATGACCTCGACCAGGATCGTTATCGGGCGCCGGCTCTCGACAAGGGGCTAGATATCATTGAGCTCTTGGCCGGCGTCGACGGGGGGCTCAGTCAGGCGGAGATCGCCAAGAAGCTCGACCGCAGCCCGAATGAATTCTACCGGATGCTCGATCGGCTGGTGAAACGCGGCTATGTCGCGCGGCTGGACGGCGATCGCTATGTGCTGACGCTCAAGCTCTTCGGGCTTGCGCACCTGCATGCGCCGACCCGGCGGCTCGCGTCGCTTGCCATGCCGCTGATGCGCGAGCTTGCGGAAGTGACCCGGCAGGAGAACCATATCGTCGTCTATGATCGCGGCCATCCGGTCGTCATCGCGCAGCTAGAGGCGCCTGGCTATTGGGGCATCTCGATGCGGGTCGGCTCGCGCATGGGCCTGTTCGATACCGGGTCGGGTCATGTGCTGCTTGCCTATCGCAGTCCGGACGTGCGGGCGATGATGGTGGCCGAACATGTCGCGAGCGGCGGGCCGGAGGGACGCTTGACCGAGGCCTTTGCTCGCCACCTCGATGAGATCCGCGCACGCGGCTACGAGATGATGCCGAGTGCCCAGACCGCCGGCGTCACCAACCTGTCGGCGCCGATCCTGAGCGCAGACGGCGAAGCTCTGGGCGCGCTGACCGTCCCCTATATCGGCATCATCAATCAGCCCGACGCGCCTGATATCCCGCGGACGCTGGAGGCGCTGCGGGAAACGGCACGTCGGATTTCCGAGCTTGCCGGTGCTGGTCTTGGTGGCGAAACCGGGGACACTCCATCAGTTTAAGTTGCCTTGGGAGGCCACACATGATCATCGATACCCATCTGCATCTCATCTACCGCGACAGGCTCAGCTATCCTTGGCTGAAGGACGTTCCGGCCCTCGATGCCGATTTCACCTGGCAGACCTATGCACGGGAGGCGAAGAGGCTCGGGATCTCCTCGGTGCTGCATATGGAAGTGGATGTTGCGCCCGAGGACATCCCCGGTGAAACCGCCATGGTCCAGGAGTTGTCGCAGGCGCCTCATAGCCTCATCCAGGGTGTGATCGCCTCCTGCCGGCCGGAAGATCCCGGCTTTGCCGCCTATCTCGATGCACAGCTGGCAAACCCGTTCGTCAAAGGTTTCCGCCGCGTTCTGCATGTCGTGCCCGACGATGTGTCCGAGGGCGCGCTGTTCCGGGAGAACGTGAAGCGTTTGGGCGCGACAGGCCTCACCTTCGATCTCTGCATGCTGCCGCATCAGATCGACAAGGCGAAGGCACTCGTCGATCTCGCGCCCGATGTCACCTTCATCCTCGACCATTGCGGCGTGCCCGACATCAAGGGGCATGGTTATGACATCTGGAAGACCGGGATCACTGACATTGCCAAGCGCGACAATGTCCGCGTGAAGATCTCCGGCATTCCGGCCTATGGCGATCTCGAGAGCTGGACGCTGGAAGATCTCAAACCCTATTTCGACCACACGATCGGCGCGTTCGGTTTCGGTCGCGCGATCTGGGGCTCGGACTGGCCGGTCTGTACACTCGGCGGGGGGCTGTCGACTTGGGTCGCGACGACGCAGGCGCTGCTGCATGGCTGCACGAGAGAAGAGAAGGACAAGCTTTTCTCCGGCAATGCCAGAGGCATCTGGAACCTTGGCTAGCGTGCCTTGCCGCGCTCGGCCATGAGGCGGCGAAGATAGCCGCGCATGGCGATGATCAGGGCTTCGATGTCGTCATTCGATGCCGTGAGATCCTGCAGGGCATAGCTCTGCAGGATGATACCGTCGATGCCGATCAGCATCTGGCGACCGACGGCTCGGCCGATGCGGCGTAGCTCTTCATCGCTGTCATCCTCGAAAACGAGGTGGCCGTAGAAATCGATATAGGCGTTGTACTGTCTTGCCGCGAGCCATTCGGAGCCTTTGGTCCGCAGCGCGTAGAGCGTCAGCTCGGTTTGGGCGATCTGCTTGTTTCGGGTGCGCTGGATGTAGCGCCAGCTGGCGCGGATCAGGGCTTCGACCCGGTCCTCGGGCGCCGGTGGCAGGTCGACATCCGCGCGATAGGCCGCATCCATATCCGCGATCAGGTCTTCGAGCACGGCGAGTAGCAGGCTTTCCTTGCTGTCGAAGTAGTAGTGCAGCGTCGCGAGCTTGACGCCGGCAGAAGCTGCGATGCGGCGTGTGGTCAAGGCCTCCATGCCGCCGTCTTCGAGCGCCTCGCGGGCGCCCTTGATGATGCGGACGCGGGTTTCGAGACCCTTGCGGGTCGCGCCCGGTGGTCGCCCGCGTGTCGTTGCACTGTTCGCTGAATCAGTGGACGCTTGCGCTGCCTCGCTCATCGACCCCCTCCGCCTTCGAAAGTGACGCGGCCGTCGCAGATGGTGAGAACAGGCGATAGCAAGGCGATGTTGTCCGGTGACGTCGCTTCGATATCGCCGGAGAGGACGACAACATCCGCCAGATATCCCGGTTTCAGCACGCCCTTTCGGTCTTCCATGTATTCGACCCAGGCGCTGGTGCGGGTATAGGCGGCAAGCGTTTCTTGCAGGCTGAGGCGGTGATCCGGCACGTCGTCCGCCCAGGGCTTTCGGGTCAGAGCATCGCCGATGCAGCTGAGTGGCGGGAGCGGGGAAACCGGCCAGTCGGTGGCGAAGACGATCTTTGCTCCAGCATCGACAAGGGTCTTCCAGGCGAAGGCGTAGGGCCAGCGTTCGCGACCGATATAGGTGAGATAGGGTTCGAGCGGCAGGCCGGCGGAGCCCGGCGGATGTGTCGGCTGCATCGATGCGATGGTGCCGGTTTCGGCAAAGCGGGGGATGTCGTCGGGATGCACCACCTCAATGTGTTCGATGCGGTTGCGCATGTCCTTTCGGCCATTGGCGCGGATCGAGGCCTCGTAGCCGTCGAGCACCATCCGCACGGCGCCGTCGCCGATCGCATGCACGGCGACGGATAAGCCCAGCCGGTTTGCCTCGGTCGCGACAGCATTGAAGGCTTCGCCCGAGAATAGCGGCTCGCCCTTCCAGCCGGGCTTGTGGGCGTAGTCATCGACGAAGACCGCGGTTTCTCCTTCGGTCACACCATCCATGAACAGCTTGACGAAGTTGCAGCGCAGCTTGTCCGTATCGTAGCGGGCGTTCCAGGCTGCGGCCTTCTCTTCCAGGTCGGAGAGAGGCATGAAATTCTTCATGTGATAGGGCATGCGCACGCGCACCGGCAAACTCTCGGTTCTCTCGATCTCGTCCAGCATTTCCAGCTGATAGAGATTTCCGTCCATGTTCTGGAAGGAGGTAATGCCGAGCGAGGCGCAATAGGCGAGGCCCTTCTTCAGCACTTCGATGTCTGCAGCACGCTCTTCCGATGTGACGTGTTCGGGATCGCCGCCGGTGCCGACGCCGAGGCCTTCGCGGCCGCCGGTCACGCTCATGGTCGCGACGGGGCGGATGGCATTGCTCTCGCGCAATTCGCCATTCGCCAGACCGTCCTCACCCATGACGATCTCGTTGCCGACACCGACATCGCGGCCCTGCAGGATACCGGCCTTCTCAAGCGCGATGGTATTGGCCCAGGCCGTGTGTCGGTCGGGGGCAACCATCATGAAAGGGCGGTCTGATATGATCCTGTCGAGATGGTGGCGCGTGACGCGCTCTGTTTCCGAAAGGATGGTGTAGTCTGCCGTCTGGGCGACGAGCAGCGGCAGGTCCGGGTTGGCAGCCGCATAGTCCTTTACCGCCTTGGACAGGGCGTCAAAACCCTTCATGCCGAAAAGCGAGAGTTCGCCAAGCGCGACCGAACCGCCGAAGATGTGCATATGGGCTTCGTTGAAACCTGGAAGTACCGTAGCGCCGCCTGCATCCACGACGCGCGTCTTTGGCCCCGCCAGCGTCAGGATCTCGGCATTGCCGCCCACCGCCATGATACGATTGCCGGTGAGTGCAATGGCTTCCGCACGCGGATGCTCATGGTCCATGGTTAGGATGCGGGCATTGTGGATGACGATCTCGGCGCTCATGGCGGTTCTTTCTTCAGGCCTGGAAGGTGATGCGGCCGTCGCAAATCGTGACGGCGGGGCGGGCGGTGTCCATGATCTCTTCGGGAGCGATGGCTTCGATGTCTTTGGTGAGGATCACGACATCGGCGAGGTAGCCCGGTTTCAGCATGCCCTTTCGATCTTCCATGAACTCCACCCAGGCGCCGATTGCGGTATAGGCCTCAAGCGCTTCCATCAGCGAGAAGCGCTGGTTTTTCAGCCCGTCTTTCCATGGTTTGCGGGTCAGCGCATCCTGGATGCACTGGAAGGGCGAGACGGGCGAGACCGGCCAGTCGGAGGCGAAGACGACCGGTGCGCCTGCTTCCTTCATCGTCCGCCAGGCATAGGCATAGTCCCAACGGTCCTCGCCGATCTTCGCCGTCGTCGGTTCTGCCGGGAAGCAGGTGCCGCCGGGGTAATGGACGGGCTGCATCGAAGCGACGATGCCCAGTTCGGCAAAGCGCGGGATGTCATCCGGATGGATGATTTCGATATGCTCGATGCGGTGGCGGTTACCGCGCTTGCCGTTGGCCTTCACCGCCGCCTCATAGCCGTCAAGCGTCTGGCGGATCGCGGCGCTGCCGATGGCGTGGACTGCGACCTGCAGGCCGAGCGCATCAGCCTTGATGGCGATGGCATTGAAGGCTTCCGGCGTGAACAGCGGCTCATAGGTATAGCCCGGTCGGTCGCCATAACCGTCGAGCATATAGGCCGTCTGGCTGTCCAGCACGCCGTCCATGAATACCTTGACGAAATCGCCGCGCAGCATGTCGGTGGCGAATTCCGTCTTCCAGGCCGCCGCCTTGTCGAGATCCTCCAGCGCCATGAAGTTCTTCATGTGATAGGGGATGCGAATGCGGCAGGAGAGCTCGCCCGAAAGCTCCAGATCGCGCATCAGGCGCAGCTGGTAGTGATTGCCGTCGAAATTCTGGATCGAGGTGACGCCCCAGGAGGCGCAATAGTCGAGGCCAGCTTTCAGGATGGCGCGGTCGAGGGCAAACTGTTCCGGCGTGACGTTCTCCGGGTCCATGCCGGTGACCATGCCGAGCTCCTCGCGGCCGCCTGTGGAGGCGAGCGCCGAGACCGGGCCGAAGGCATTGCCCTCGCGCAGCTCGCCATAGGCGAGGCCATCCGGCCCCATGACGATCTCGTTGCCGACGCCGACATCCTTGCCCTGCAGAATGCCGGCCTTCTCCAGTGCCGCGGTATTGGCCCAGGCGGTGTGATGGTCTGGCGCGAACATCATGAAGGGGCGGTCCGGGAGGATCGCATCCAGGTGATGGCGGGTGCAGGGCTCGGTCAGAGAGATGATGGAGTAGTCAGCCGAAAAGCCCATCAGAAGCGGCTCGTCGGGGTTCTTCTCTGCATAGTCGAGGATTGCTGCTTTCAGGGAGTCGAAGCCCTGAATGCCATGCAGGTTCAGCTGGCGCAGCGACACCGAGCCGGGGAAGATGTGCATATGGGCTTCGTTGAAGCCGGGCATCACGGTGGCGCCCTTGGCGTCAACTAGCTTTGTGTTCGGACCGGCCAGAGCCTTCACCTCGGCTTCGCTGCCGACCGCAAGAATGCGGTTGCCGGCAAGGGCGACGGCTTCGGCGCGGGGGGCGGCGCTGTCCATGGTCAGGACGCGGCCATTGGTGATGATGATGTCTGCGGTGGTTGCCATTTCAGGCTCCTTTGATCTCAGGCGGTCCAGGCGCTGAACGCACGGAAGAAGGCGAAATTGTCGTGCTTCAGCTCATCGTCCAGCGGGTTGGGCTGCGAGGAGAGCTTGACGATGGTGGTTTCGGTGGAGGGGTCGACATAGAGCCATTGGCCATGGATGCCGATGGCGCAGAAGGCTCCATCAGGCTCACCCGACTGGTACCACTGACTGCGATAGCGTCCGTGGGGGAAGAAATTGGATTTGCCGTCCACCCAGGCCTGGTGGTCGCCTGCCGTCAGCATGTCGGTGAGCCAGGCTTCGGGAATGAGGCGTTTTCCGTCGATGGTGCCGCCATTTCGCAGCATTTCGCCGACACGGGCGAGATCGCGGGCAGTAACCGAGATGCCTCCTGCTGCACGTGCCGTGCCTTCGGCGTCGACCGTCACGCTGGCGTGGTTCTTCGCGCCGAGCGGCTTCCACAGGCGCGTCGACAAGACATCGGCGTAACGTTCGCAGGTTGCGCGCTCGATGAGGATGCCGAGCAGGTCGGAATTGGGAGAGGCATAGAAATGTGCGCCGCCATGCGGGTGTGCTTCCTTCTCCAGCGTCAGCAGGAAGGCCAGCAAGGTTTCGTCCGGCTGGGACGGATCGGCCGGGTTCCAGAGCGTGGCGCGGCGGTAGCGGGCATAGGCGCCGTCGGTGTTGAGATAAGCCTCGTCGAAACTGAGGCTCACGCGCATGTCGAGCACGTCTCGGATGCTGCAGTTGCCATAGGCGGAATCGGACGCTTCGGGCAGCAGGCTGGTGACGGGCGCGTCGGGGTCCATAAGTCCGTCGGCTTCCAGGGTTGCAATGGCCAGAGCAGTCAGCGACTTGCTGATCGAAAAGACAATATGGCGCTGGTCGATGCCAGCATGCGGGGCATAGTGTTCGGCGACGATCGTGCCCGCCTTCATCAACACGAAGGCGTCGGTATGGGCATAGTCGAGATAGCTCTGGACGTCGGGCTGACCGGCAAGCCCCTGAGGCAGGGCCTGCGACAGAAGATCGGACGCCACGGTTTCGCCTTCGCTCAATTCGGCGGTGGCGGCGATCATGGCACTCGGGACAACTTCTTCGGCATGGCCAAAGCTGAAGCGGCTGAATGGCGCGGTGCGCCAGTTGGCGAGCGTCACGTCCCGTCTCTCGAAACCATAGGCCTTGGCAAACTGTGTCGTCATCCGGGTATGCTCCTCCTGCGGGAGGGCATGTAAGCCCTCCCGTGTCGGTCTTTTCGTTCGTGGTTCGGTGTTACTTCTGCACTTCGGTCCAGATCCGCGTGTAAAGCTGCTGGACGTCGGGTTCGCAGCTCAGCAGGAACTCGCCGGCACTCTCGAGTTCTGCGGGGATCTCCAGCTCCGGCGCGCCCTGCATTTCCTTGTCCATGAACTGCTCCGAGCCCGTGATGCCGTTGGCATATTTGGCGAAGTTCGACAGCATGGCGGCGTTTTCCGGTGCCATGATGAAGTTCATGAAGGCCTTGGCGTTGTCGACGTTCTTGGCGTCCTTGAGGATGACGACGCTGTCCATGAAGACCGGATAGCCTTCCTTGGGATAGCCGAACTTGACGTCGGGGTTCTGCAGGCGTGAGCGCATGATCGCGCCGTTCCAGTAGTAGACGCCGGCATAGTCGCCGGTCGGCAGCTTGTCGGTGACGCTATAGTCCATGGCGAGCCACTTGGTCTTGGCCTCGACCAGCTTGTCGCGCACCTTCATCAGCACGTCCCTGTCGGTCGTGCACCAGTCGCCGCCAAAATACTTGATCGTGGCGAAGAGCACGTCATTCATCTCGGGCGTGACGTTCAGCTTGCCGACCAGCTCTTCCGGCGGGTCGAGGAAGATTGCCGAGGTGTTGATGTCGCCATTGTAGAATTTTGTATTGACGCCAATGCCGGTCACACCCCACTGCCACGGAACCGAGTAGCGGCGGCCTGGATCCCATTCGACATCCGCCCAGCGGGGGTCGACATTCTTGAAGTTCTCCATCTCGTCCGGGCGGGCCTCAAGCAGCAGGCCCTCGTTGATCCAGATCGGCATGTAGTTGGCCGAGGGCACGACGATGTCGAAGCCATGGCCGCCGGCGCGGACCTTGGCGAGCGCCGTGTCGTTGGAGTCATAGTCGGTGATCGTCACCTTGACGCCGAACTCCGTCTCGAACTTCTTGATCAGCTCCGGGCTCGTGTAGTCACCCCAGTTGTAGATGTTGAGTTCGCCGGCGGCTGATGCCGCGCCTGCAAAGGTCAGCACCGAGACGGCGGCGATCGCCGTGGTCGTCATCCATTTCATTGTCATGTCCGTTCCTCTCTGTTGGTTGCTTTTATGCTTGCGGCTTGCGCCGGTTGATGAAGAAGAAGATCACGATCAGGACCGTCGAGGCGGCCAGGAAGATCGTCGCGATTGCGTTGATCTCCGGTGTCGTTTCGCGGCGGATCTGGCCGAGCATGTAGGTGGGCAGCGTGTCCTGCCCGCCGGATTTGACGAATTCTGTGATGACGACGTCATCGAGCGAGATGACGAAGGCGAGCATGAAGCCGGCGATGATGGCGGGTCGCAGCAAAGGCAGCGTCACGAAGCGGAAGGCCTGCCAGGGCGTGGCGTAGAGGTCGGCAGCCGCCCGCTCCAAAGTGAGGTCCATGCTCTCCAGTCGCGCGCGGATCGGCAGGTAGGCGAAGGGAATGCAGAAGGCCGTATGGGCCAGGATCAGGTAGCCGAGGCCGGAATAGCCGGTCCAGACCTTGATGCGCGAGAAGACAATCAGCAACGCCACGGCGGTGACGATTTCCGGGATCATCAGCGGTTGGTTGATGACGGCATATTTGGCGGTGAGACCCCGATAGGGTTCTGTGCGCGTGGTGGCGAGTGCTGCCATGGTCGCGGCAATCGTCGCAAGGCCCGCGGCCCAGAGCGCGATGATCACCGAGCGCATGGCTGCGGCCTGCACTGTGCTGTTCTCCAGAGCGGAGGCGAACCAGCGCAGCGAGAAGCCGCCCCATGATGAGAGCGAGTCGCTGGCATTGAAGGAATAGGCTACCAGCGTCACGATAGGCAGATAGAGCGCAAAGAAGGTGAAGAGCGCAATAAAGCCGAAGCCGGGCTGCGAGCGGATGTCGAAGCGACGTTCAGCCATGACGCACCCCCGATTTCGCCGCGTTGCGGACATAGAAGAGCAGGGCGATCATCACGAGGGCCATCAGCGTGATGGACATTGCAGCGCCCAGCGGCCAGTTGCGACCGGCGCCGAATTGCAGCTCGATGAGATTGCCGAGCATCAGGTTCTTGCCGCCGCCCAGCACGCGCGGAATGACATAGGCGCCGAGCGAGGGAATGAAGACGAGGATCGAGCCGGCGATCAGGCCGGGTTTCACCAGCGGAATGACGATCCGCCACAGCACTTGCAGGCGGTTGGCGTAGAGGTCGTATCCGGCCTCGACCAGCCGGAAATCGAGCTTCTCGATCGAGGCATAAAGCGGCAAAACCATCAGCGGCAGGTAGACATAGGTCATGCCGAGCAGGGTGGCCGTGTCGGTATAGATGATCTGTAGCGGCGTATCGATGATGCCGAGCCAGATCAGAACATTGTTGAGGATGCCTTCATTACGGATGACCTGCTGCATGGCGAAGGTGCGGATGAGAAGGTTGGTCCAGAAGGGAATGGTGATCAGGAAGACCCAGATCTCCCGGGTGCGGGCCGGGCGGGTCGCGATGAAATAGGCGGTGGGGAAGCCGAGGATCAGGGTGAAGAGGGTCGTGTAGAGCGAGAGCTTGATGGAGCGCCAGAAGATCGCGAGGTGCGCGTCGGCGATGCCGAGCGTGTCGTCAAAGATATCGCGCTGCATGAAGACCGAGGTCCAGCCTTCCAGCGAAAAGGTGCCAAACTTCACGTCGCCATAGTCTCCCTTCTCCAAGAAGGAATAGAGCACCATCACGAGCAGGGGCCCGAGGGCTGCGACGAAAATGATGACAAGCGCCGGGAGGCTCAAGAACCAGCGGTTTCGGATGTCGCGCGATTTGGCATTTTCAGGGGCCGTCTTGATCGCGCTCATGATCAATCCCTCAGGATCTGCGCGACATCATGGCTGACCATGATGCCGACATGTTGGCCCTCGACCAGACCGCAACTGCCGCTGCGGCTGTTTTGCTGGCGAACCGTGAAGAGCGCGCCACCTTCGAGGCGGACATTGATATTGGTGTCCGTTCCCAGATAGACGACGCTTTCGATCGAACCCTGCAAGGTCGCCTCATCTGTCGGGTCGACGACGGCGGCATGTTCGGGGCGGATGACGATGGTCACCTTGCCTGTTGGTGTTGTGTTGTCCGGGAAGGTCGCGGGGATCTCACGGCCGGAGCGCAGCCGGACACTTGCCCGGTCGCCCCGAACGGAGGCGACTTCAACCTCAAGGAAGTTGGTTTCGCCGATGAAGTCGGCGACGAAGCGTTCCGCCGGACGGTCGTAGATGTCCCAAGGTGAGCCGACCTGGCGCAGGCTTCCTGTCGACATGACCGCGATGCGGTCCGACATGGTGAGCGCTTCTTCCTGGTCGTGGGTGACGAAGATGAATGTGATGCCCGTCTCGGCCTGAACCCGCTTCAGCTCGATCTGCATCTCCTTGCGCAGCTTGTAGTCGAGCGCCGACAGGGGCTCGTCGAGCAGCAGGACTTTCGGCTTGGGGGCGAGTGCCCGGGCGAGCGCCACACGCTGTTGCTGGCCGCCGGAGATCTGGCTCACCTGCCGGTCACGCATCTGAGTCATGTGGACGAGCTCCAGCATCTCTGCGACGCGGGCCTCGACCTCGACCTTCGGCTTGCCGAGCATCTTCAGGCCGAAGCCGATGTTATCGGCGACGCTCATGTGCGGGAAGAGCGCGTAGGACTGGAAGACGGTATTGACCGGACGCTTGAAGGGCGGAAGCGGGGCGATGTCCTCGCCGTGCAGGAGGATTTCGCCCGTTGTCGGGAAATCGAAGCCGGCGATCAGGCGGAGCAGGGTGGTCTTGCCGCAGCCGGATGGACCCAGCAGCGTGAAGAACTCGTTTTCCCTGATCTTGAGAAAGATCCCGTCGAGGGCTTTGACCTTGTCCTGTCCTGATCCGTAGATGCGGCTGACGCCGCGGATTTCGATGGCTGCCTTGTCTGATGCGGAACTCAAGCCGTGCCCCCTGGCGTTCGGGTTATGCGCGAAGTGCTTCGTTCGACCCCGGATGCGGCAGAGACTGCCGATTGCGGAGTGGCGCAGGTGGTATCACGCAAGTCACGTGCCAGCTTTCAAGCATGCCGATCTCTCCCTCCGTGGCGCTCGCCGGTCTGCCCCTTTTTCGGGATCTGAGCCGGATTTCGCCTGATTTCGTCGATGTTCCCGTGTTTTGGAAGTGCGGTTCGACGAGACCCGCAGCATCCTCTTTTGTGGCATGTTGCCTCTAATTTGGTCGTTTGACCATTTTTATTTTGGGTGGGTGGAAAGTTTTCCGGATGCGCATGGCTGGCCTGCGTGAGGCGCTCGGCCCAACGCTTGACAGTGTCCTGTCGGGAAGCCCATCGTCTCTGTCTGCCCGACCAGAGCGCCCATTCGAACGGAGCCCCGCGTGTCCGACCTGACCTCCCTGTCCCTTGCCGACTTGCTAAAATCCCTCAATGCGGGAGGCGTCTCGGCCGAGGACGTCATGGAAGCCTATCTCGATCGGATCGAGTGGCTAAACCCTCAGATCAATGCGCTTGTCAGTCTTCGTTCGCGCGAGGCACTGCTTGCTGAGGCCCGGTCCAGGGATGCCGAGCGCAAGCAAGGCAAAACCCTTGGCCCGCTGCACGGCGTACCGATTGCGATCAAGGACCTGAGCGAAGCAAAGGGCATTCTCTGTACCTATGGTTCGCCGCTCTTCCACGACTATGTTCCGGACTTCGACGACATCCAGGTCCAGCGCATCAGGGCCGCCGGTGCCATCATCATCGGCAAGACCAATACGCCGGAGTGGGGTTTCGGCTCGCATAGCTACAATCCAGTCTTTGGCGTGACCCGCAATCCGTGGGACCTCACCCGCTCTGCCGGGGGCTCAAGCGGCGGGGCAGGGGCAGCGCTTGCGGCGCGTCTCGTGCCGGTCGCAGATGGCAGCGACATGATGGGCTCTTTGCGCAATCCGGCCGCCTTCAACAATGTCGTCGGATTCCGTCCGAGCTTCGGCCGTGTGCCCACGCTTCCGGGGCGGGACGCCTATCTCAATCAGTTGTCAACGCTCGGGCCGATGGGTCGCTCCGTGAAGGATGTCGTAGCGCTCCTCAACATCCAGTCCGGTTTCGATCCGCGCGATCCCTCCTCTTTCGAAAGCGGGCCAATCTCCCTCGACCCGGCGATCCCTGGAAAGGGCGGTCGCATCGGCTGGCTCGGGAACTTCGGTGGACATCTATCCTTCGAAGCCGGCGTGCTCGACTTGAACGAGAAGGCACTCGGCGTCTTCGAAGGACTGGGTTTTGCCGTCGAACCGGTGAAGGTCGATTTCGACCTGAACAGACTCTGGTGGGCCTGGACGACGCTCCGCAGCTATTTCACTGCCGGCAGCATGCGCGACTTCTATGAAGATCCCGGCCGACGTGGCGCGCTGAAGGCCGAGATCCTCTACGAGGTCCGCTCCGGGTTGCGCATCCAGGCGGCGGATGTCTACGAGGCCTCGGCTGTTCGCACGGCCTGGTATCAGGCGATGATGAAGGTTTTCGAGACTTGCGATTATCTCGTGGCGCCGGCCGCGCAGGTCTTCCCCTTCGATGCGGACATTCCGTGGCCGCGCGAGATCGCGGGCAAGCATATGGACACCTATCATCGCTGGATGGAAGTCGTGATTGGTCCCAGCATGGCCGGCCTGCCGGTCGCTGCACTGCCCGCAGGCTTTTCGGCGACGGGCCTGCCGAATGGCTTCCAGCTGATCGGGCGACCGAGGACGGATCGAGCGGTGCTGTCGGTTGCCGCAGCCTACGAGGCGGCGACCGACTGGCTCGCGCGAGTGCCACCGCTTGTTTCCGTGACTGCGGGATAAATCGTCGCGCAGCTTGAAGCGCGACATGATTTGGTCCAACGATTCCGAAACAGTCGCGGTGTTTCGCCTCATACCCCGTCCGGGCTTTTTGCCTGGACGCTACTTCTGGATCCTTTTTCATGAACCTAGTTTTCGACGGCCACAACGATGTTCTTCTGCGCCTCTGGCGCAGCCGCAGCGAGGGCCGAAATCCGGTCGCAGAATTTCGTAACGGAACGAGCGCCGGGCATATCGATGCGCCGCGCGCGCGGAAAGGCGGGCTCGCCGGCGGTCTCTGCGCCATCTACATTCCGTCGCCGCATGACTTCAATCTGCGCGAACCGGATGTGAACGGTCACTATTCCACGCCACTCGATCCGCCGCTGGAGAGGATCCCCTCGCTCGACATCGCCCTGCAGATGGCGGCGATCGCCCATCGGCTCGACCAGGACGGCAGCTGGCGGCTTTGCCGGACAACGGCCGAGATCCGCCAGGCCATGGCGGACGGCGTCTTTGCCGCTGTCCTGCACATGGAAGGCTGCGAGGCGCTCGATGCCGATCTCGAAACGCTGGAGGTTTTCTATGCCGCCGGCTTGCGCTCGGTCGGACCGGTCTGGAGCCGCCACAACATCTTCGGTCATGGCGTGCCCTTCGCCTATCCGAGTTCGCCTGATACCGGGCCGGGGCTGACGAAGGCCGGGGAAGATCTGATCAAGGCCTGCAACCGGCTCGGGATCCTGATCGATCTCGCCCACATCACCGAGAAAGGCTTTTGGGATGTCGAGCGTCTGAGCGATCAGCCGCTGATTGCCAGCCATTCCAACGTCCATGCCCTGACGCCTGTCGCCCGCAATCTGACGGACCGGCAGATGGATGCGATCAAGGCCAGCCACGGGCTCGTCGGTCTTAACTATGCCGTCACCATGCTGCGGCCTGATGGTCGCGACGATGCGGAAACCTCGCTTGCGACCATGGTCAGCCATATCGACTATCTCGTCGACCGCATGGGGATTGACTGTGTGGCGCTGGGGTCCGATTTCGACGGCGCGACGATCCCGAATGTCATCGGCGACGCCACCGGCAACCAGCGGCTCGTGACGGCGCTGAAAGAGCGCGGCTACGGTCCTTCAGACCTCGACAAGATCTGCCGAGAGAACTGGCTTCGGGTGCTGGCATCTGCCTGGCATGAGTAAGCCAGGGGGGCATCGCCTGAGGGGGCGACGATGGATGTCTCAGCCGAGGAGTCTCAGGCAATCGTCGGCGATGACTTGTTCCTCGTCGGTCGCGATGATCAGGATCTTCACGCGGCTTTCCTCGCGTGAGATGACGGCCTCGTTGCGGTCGTTCGCCTCGCTGTCCAGGAGCAGGCCGAGGAAGCGCAGGCGCTCGACCACCGAACGGCGGATCGTCGGCTGGTTTTCGCCGATGCCGGCGGTAAAGACCAGCGTATCCAAACCACCGAGCGAAGAGGCGAGCCGCGCCACCTCTCCTGCGATGCGGAAGGTGAAGACATCGAGGGCCTCGCAGGCTTCCTTCGACGGTGTCTCCAACAGCAATCGGCTGTCGGCACTGATGCCGGAGAGACCGAGCAGGCCCGACTGCTTGTAGATCATCTCCTCGACCTGTTTGACGCTCAGCCCATGCGCATCGACCAGATGGAAGAGCACGCCCGGGTCGATTGCGCCGGACCGTGTTGCCATCGGCACGCCGTCGATCGTGGAAAAGCCCATGGACGTGTCGCGGCTGATCCCGTGGTCCAGCGCGCAGAGGCTGGCCCCGGAGCCGAGATGGGCGACGACGGCCCGACCTCCTGCCGTTTCCGGTTCGAGCCTCTTCAGGGCGCCCGCGACATAGGCATAGGACAGGCCGTGAAAGCCGTAGCGCTTCACCCCCTTGTCGAACCATTCTCGCGGGATGGCAAACCGGCGCACGACATCGGATTGCGTGCGGTGAAAGGCGGTGTCGAAGGAGGCGGTCTGGGGGAGGCCGGGCTTGAGCTCGCCAATCGCGCGGATCAGGCGCAGGTTCTGCGGCTGGTGCAGCGGTGCCAGCGTCACCAGGCTCTCGATTGCGGCGAGGCCCTCCTCGTCGACGACGGCAGCATCTGCGAAGCGATCGCCACCATGGACCACGCGGTGGCCGACGGCCGAGACGGCGTCGAGATCGTAGTGCTCGGACAGCCAGTCGAAAACCTCTTCCAGAACGTCGTGCAGCAGATCATCAGTTTTGGCGACCAGCGGCACGTCGAAGACCTGGGGCCCCTCGACCAGATGGAAAGTCAGAGGTTCGGCGCGGAAGTCGATGACACCCTTGCCGACGCGCTTCGCCCCTTCAGGCTCGCGGGCGAAGATGCCGATCTTGACCGTCGAAGAGCCGGCATTGAAAGTCAGCAGCAGTTTCTGGCTCATGCCTTGTCACCGAGCGCTGCCGCACGCTTGGCAGCGACCAGCTTGGCGAGTGCGGCCGAGGCGATCCGGACCCTAAGACTGTCGGAGCGGCTGGTGAGGATGACCGGCACGCGAGCGCCGAGCACCAGGCCAGCGGCATCTGCATTGGCGAAATAGAGGAGCTGTTTGGCCAGCATGTTGCCGGCTTCGAGATCCGGCACCAGCAGGATGTCGGCATCGCCGGCGACGGGCGAGATGATGCCCTTGGTGCGGGCGGCTTCCATGCTGATGGCATTGTCGAAGGCGAGGGGCCCGTCGACCTTCGCACCCCGGATCTGGCCGCGGGCG